>NZ_QTNH01000013.1:0-137787 GCF_003603515.1 Bacteroides sp. AM32-11AC
CCGTGTCTGATAAGGATACGGAGGCTTTGTTCGTTTTATATACCTCTCCTCTAACATTCCGTTTCTACCGCTAATCACTATACCTTATTATATATAATTATTCATCATATATTCATCAGATTAATTCCCGAATTAAGGTGCTAAATGAATGATTAAAAACTTTTAAATCAGTATTTTATATCCTATTTCCACTTTCGTATTTCATATATTCTTCGTACCTTTACAGTGTATTAAAAGGTATAGTAAATCCTTTAATCAGTGAATAATTTAATCTTTTTACAAAAGAAAGTAACATAGCTGTAAAACAAATAAGAGAGACATCTGTTATTTATTGTAGAATCATTAGACGACATGAAAACAACTGTAAAGACATTCTGGATATGCATGCTACTGATGTTGACTTGCAGCATTAGCGGTAAAGCCATTGACCTGGTGCAGGTGGATGACAGAATGGCCGGAACTGCTGAAGTTTCCGCTTCTTTATCTTCATGTTCTTCTACTTCCGACAATAGTATTGACAAGAAGAATTCATTGTTCACGAATACCAAGTTCGCATGGACTACGGATGTCGAACTGGGAAACAAACCGGTTTCCGAAACTTACTCTTCTCATCAACAGCGTTTGCGCAGGGTGATTGAAGACAATCTTTTCCTCAGAAACATTCTTTTGATGTTATCCAACCACGAGAATCTACTCGTGCAAGGCCGCTCTAAATTATACTACTCAGATAAAGACCCGTACTATGCATTGACGGGCAGTGATTACTATATTTATACGCTTCGGCGGATTTTGATTTAGCCAACTTTTCTTCTTATTGATTTCCCCCTTTTTCTCCTTATTGTCTTGAAGAGACTGAAGGCAGGTGACCTTTAGTGTACATATATGTTAGTTAAGGTTGCAAGGATGATTACGCCCTATCGGTTCGTAAGCGGGAAGTCGTATCCCTATGCTTTATTTTCAAAACTCTATTTAAATACCAACAATTAAACTTTTCATCATGGAAACTACTCAAAAAAAAGCAGCCTCTTTTAAAGGCATCAGATCCGCCGGTTGGGTAATCGTAATCTGTTTTATCATCGCCGTGCTTATTTTTCACTTTGTGTTGGGAAATCCCTCCAACTTTATGAACAACGACCCGAACAACCATCCGTTGCCGGGTAACTTCCTCGGTACCATCTATAAAGGTGGATTCATTGTTCCTGTAATTCAAACGCTTTTGCTGACTGTCATCGCACTGAGTATTGAACGTTATATTGCCATTGGCGCTGCCTTTGGTAAGGGGTCATTGGTGAAATTCGTAGCTAACATCAAAGCAGCCTTGGCTGAAGGTGATATGAAGAAGGCACAACAAATCTGCGATTCACAACGTGGTTCTGTAGCCAATGTGGTAAATGCCACTTTGAAGAAGTATGCCGAGATGGAGAATGACACAGAGCTGTCCAAAGACCAGAAACTGCTTGCCATCCAGAAGGAATTGGAAGAAGCCACTGCGCTGGAACTGCCGATGATGGAGCAGAATCTTCCTATTATTGGTACCATCACGACTTTAGGTACATTGATGGGATTGCTTGGTACGGTTATCGGTATGATCCGTTCATTTGCCGCTCTTGCAGCCGGAGGTTCAGCCGACTCCATGGCTCTGTCGCAAGGTATTTCCGAGGCTTTGATTAATACTGCCTTCGGTATCTTGACCGGTGCATTGGCCGTTATCTCCTACAACTATTATACAAACAAGATTGACAAGTTGACTTACAGCCTCGATGAGGTTGGTTTCTCCATCGTGCAGACTTTTGCAGCTACCCATAAATAGTTGACTGCTGATAGTTGGAGCTGCGCTGTGACGTAGGCTTCTATTATCTATTCAACGAATGAATTCTCAATTTTAATTTTCAATGAAACGATTATGGGCAGAGCGAAAATAAAAAAGAAAAGTACGTTCATCGATATGACGGCGATGAGTGACGTAACTGTACTGCTGCTGACCTTCTTCATGCTGACTTCTACGTTCGTGAAGAAAGAGCCGGTACAAGTAACGACTCCCGCCTCTGTATCCGAGATTAAGATTCCGGAGACAAATGTACTCCAGATATTGGTCGATCCGAGCGGAAAAGTATTTATGAGTCTGGACAAGCAGTCCGACTTGCGCGAAGTGCTGGAAGCTATGGGGCAGGAGTATGGAGTGACTTTCACTCCGGAGGAAACTAAAAAATTCATGCTGGCGTCTACCTTTGGTGTGCCGATGAAGAGTATGAAGAAATACCTCGACTTGCCGCAAGACCAGCAAGATGCTGTATTGAAGAATGAGGGGATACCGACAGACAGTATTGACAATCAGTTCAAGGCCTGGGTACGCAACGCCCGTGCAGTGAACAGTGATTTGCGCATTGCCATCAAGGCAGATGCCAATACTCCTTATTCCGTAATAAAAAATGTGATGAACTCACTTCAGGACCTCAGAGAGAACCGGTACAACCTGATTACTTCTCTGAAGACCACAAGTGAGGAGTGACAAGCTACGAGTTACAAGTAGAACAAGAAAGGAAACATTATGGCTGAAATACAAGAAAGCGGCAACAAGAAAGGTGGAAAAAGCAAGCAGAAGAAAATGACTGTCAGGGTGGACTTTACACCTATGGTGGACATGAACATGTTGCTGATTACCTTCTTTATGCTTTGTACCTCACTGAGCAAACCTCAGACCATGGAGATAAGCATGCCGAGCAATGACAAGACCATCACCGAGGAGCAGCAGACCAAAGTCAAGGCTTCCCAAGCCATCACGCTGTTGCTGGGGGATGACAACAAGTTGTATTATTACGAAGGGGAACCTAACTACAAGGACTATACTTCACTGAAGGAAACTACCTATCAGGCGGATGGTCTGCGGGCAATGCTTCTGCAACGTAATAGAGTTGCTGTGAACGAGGTGAACAGACTGAAGCAGCAGAAACTGGATCTTAAGATATCAGAGGATGACTACCGGAAACAGCTTTCCGAGATAAAAAGCGGAAAGGATACGCCGACAGTCATCATCAAGGCTACCGATAAGTCTTCGTACAAGAATCTGATTGATGCTCTCGATGAAATGCAGATATGTAATATAGGTAAGTATGTGATAACGGATATTGCCGAAGCCGACGAGTTCTTGATGAAGAACTACGAAAGCAAGGGCGAATTGTCCCAGAACATTGCTGAATGATGTGTAACACCCAAAGAAAGGAAAGAATATGGCTAAAGTAGATTTAAGCTCCCAAGCATGGTGTGACCTCGTGTTCAGTGGTAAGAACAAAGCATATGGAGCCTATAAGATGCGTGAGACCTCTCCCAGACGGCACAACATTGCCGTGATACTGGTAATTGTAATTGCATTGATAGGTTTCAGTATCCCTACGCTGATAAAGATGGCTACCCCCAAACAGAAAGAGGTGATGACCGAAGTGACTACCCTTTCGCAGCTGGAAGAACCGGAAGTGAAGCAGGAAGAGATGAAGCGGATAGAGCCCGTGGCCCCACCGCCGCCTGCATTGAAAAGCTCCATTAAGTTTACCGCTCCCGTCATCAAAAAGGATGAGGAAGTGAGGGACGAGGATGAAATAAAAAGCCAGACAGAACTGACGGAAACGAAAGTTGCCATCTCCATTGCCGACGTGAAAGGTAATGACGAGGAACACGGCAAGGACATCGCCGACTTGAAACAAGTGGTGACGCAGGCCGAACCGGAACCTGAAAAAGTTTTCGATATGGTAGAGCAGATGCCCCAGTTCCCCGGTGGTCAGGCCGAGATGATGCAGTTCATCAGCAAGAATATGAAGTATCCGACCATTGCCCAGGAAAACGGTACGCAAGGGCGTGTAACCTGCCAGTTTGTGGTAGGTGCCGACGGCAAGGTGCGTGATGTGAAAGTGCTGAGAGGTGTAGACCCCTATCTGGATAAAGAAGCTGTCCGTGTGATTATGTCCATGCCCAAATGGATTCCCGGCAAGCAGAATGGTAAGGCCGTATCGGTGAAATATACGATACCGGTGATGTTTAGATTACAATAAGTGTGTGTGTTATGAAAACGGTGAAACAACTTCAGCTTTCAGGCTTGCTGGTGCTGCTGACTCTGCTGTCTGCCTGCCAAAGCAAGCCCAAGGACGGACAAACGGATACGTATACCTCCGGTGTGATTGCAATTGCTGCGGACGAAAGTTTCCAGCCTATTGTGCAGGAAGAAATTGACGTGTTCGAAGGACTGTTCCCCTTGGCAGGAATTGTGCCCCGTTATGTGACGGAAGTCGATGCCGTCAACCTCTTGCTCAAGGACAGTCTGCGGTTGGCAATAACCAGTCGCAGACTGACTCCCGAAGAGATGAATTCCTTCAATAGCCGGAAGTTTTTTCCGCAGGAGATAAAGATTGCTACGGACGGGCTGGCATTGATAACCCATCTTGGCAATCCGGATTCATTGATTAGTGTGAAGGACATCCGCCGCATCCTGACGGGTGATGCGAAGCAGTGGAAAGATATCTATCCGGCTTCCCGTTTGGGGGATATCAGTCTTGTGTTTGACAACAAGAACTCCAGTACCGTACGTTTTGCTGTCGATTCCATCTGTAAGGGTGTACCGCTTTCCAGTCAGTTGAAAGCGTTGAAAACCAATAGGGAGGTGATTGACTACGTGGCCCGCACGCCTGATGCCATCGGTATTATCGGCGTGAACTGGCTGAGCGACCGGAATGACAGTACGGGGCTCTCTTTCAGTAAAGAGGTGCGGCTGATGTCCGTCAGTGCTGCTGACAAGGCCATGCCGGACAACAGTTACAAACCCTATCAGGCGTATTTGTATTACGGTGATTATCCGTTGGCACGCAGCATCTATGCCTTGTTGAATGATCCGCGGAGCGCACTTCCGTGGGGATTTGCCTCTTTCCTCGCTTCCGACCGGGGACAGCGGATTATATTGAAGTCGGGATTGGTCCCCGCCACCCAACCGGTGCGCGTGGTGAACGTCAAGGATGAATAACTAAAATGAATGCTAACATGAAACGTAGATTTGTATTTTGTTTGGGAGCGATGCTGTTTGCAGGTACGCTCGCCGCACAAACGCCGGTGCCCGAATGGCAGGCGGGGGTGGATAAAGTAAAAAGTCTGATAAAGACGAATCCGGAGCAGGCTTCCGACGCAGCCGGAGAACTGCTGAAGGGCAAGAACAAGAAAAATGTGGAGCTTGTGACTTCCGTGGCCCGTGCCTATCTGGATGTAGGACAGCTGAAAGAGGCGGAAACCTATCTGGAGATGGCAAGAAAGGCCGACAACAAGGCTCCGGCAGTTTCTGTACTCGAGGGTGACATCGCTTTTGCCCGGAAAGATATCGGAAAGGCATGCCAGCTTTATGAGCAAGCCATCTATTTTGATTCGAATTATAAGGATGCGTATCTGAAATATGCGCAGGCATACAAGTCTGCCAGTCCTTCGCAGGCCATAGAGAAGCTGAACCAGCTGAAGGCCATAGCTCCGGATTGCCTGGAAGCAGACAAGGAGCTGGCGGAAGTGTATTACGCCACCAACCGTTTTGGCAAGGCTGCCGACACCTATGCCAAGTTCATCGATACTCCCGTGGCTACGGAAGATGACATCCTGAAATATGCTTTTGCACTATTCCTGAACCACGACTTCGAGAAATCCTTGGCGGTGGCGCAGAAAGGTTTGCAGAAGAATGCCCGCCATGCCGCATTCAACCGGCTTGTGATGTACAACAATGTCGACCTCAAGCGTTATGACGAGGCAGAGAAGGCTGCCGATGCTTTCTTCAATGCTTCGGATAATGCCGATTATTCATGCTTGGATTACCGCTATCACGGTGCTCTGTTGAGTGCTCTGAAGAAATATGACCAGGCCATTGAGGAATATGGTAGGGCATTGGAGAAGGATGAGAGTCAGGTGGATTTGTGGCGTGAGATTGCCGATGCTTATGAATTGAAAAACGACTATACCCAAGCCATTGCTGCTTATAAAAAGTACTATGACTCGCTGGCACAAGATAAAAAGACGTCCGAAAACTTATTCCAGTTAGGGCGTCTGTACTACGGAGAGGGTACGTCCTCGGACACTCTCTCCGTTCAGTCTGCCGACCGCATGGCGGCATTGCAGGCTGCCGACTCTGTGTTCGCACTTGTTGCCGAACAAGCTCCCGACAGTTATTTGGGAGATATGTGGCGCGCCCGCACACACTCTGCCATGGACCCCGAAACTACAGAGGGATTGGCGAAACCTTATTACGAGAAGGTGGTGGACGTACTGCTTGCCAAAAACGAACCGAGGTACAACTCTGCATTGATAGAGTGTTACAGTTATCTGGGCTACTACTATCTGTTGAAGAGTGACTATGCTACTTCGAAAGAGTACTGGAATAAAATTCTGGCTATCGACCCCACCAATGCCACAGCAAACAAGGCATTGGACGGCATCAAATAGCAATAATTTTAGTTGTTTGTCGTGTCGGGAGGAGTGGAGAGTGATTCTTAGCTCCTCCTTTTTTGTTGCAGGGTCCCCCTTGGAGGCAGTGATTGCTTGCGGTAGTCCGTGGGTGAAGTGCCTAAGTGTGTCTTCACATACTTCCCGAAAAAGGAGATGTTGGGGAAATCCTGATGCTCGGAAATCTCCTTGATAGACTTATTGGAATACTTCAGAAAATATTTGATGTCTTCGACCACATAATCGTTTATCCACTCGAAGGCTGTCTTTCCGCTGACCTTTTTGCAGACGGTGGAAAGATATTTGGGAGTAACACACAGCTTACCCGCATAATAGGAAATAGAACGTTTTTTCACCTCGGTGCAGGCCAGCAGGTCGAGGAATCTCTTGAATAGAATGTTGCTCCGCTTCACCATTTGGCTTTCGGGAGGGGTGCTCAACTGGTTTAAATCTGCCAGCAGCTCATACAGCATGGTGCGTATCAGCGACCTGATGACTTCTTTGTAGTAGGGCTGCTCCGCTTGTTTCATTCGGGCACGTATCACCTTATAGTATAAATCGAACAGTTGCACTCTGTCCTTGTCAATACGTACCACCGGATTCTGGCTGATATAGAAAGCCTTGTTCCATATGTCACTACTTTTATGAAGGTACTTCTGTGTAATCTGGGTCGACAGACAGAACATGGCGCCCTTGAAGTCGGAACTGGTTGTGCAGTTGCTCAGAATCATATTGGGCATACAAATCAGCATCTCACCGGGGTAGATAGCATATTTTTGGGTATTGATGTTTATCTGCAGTCTTCCTTTTACACAGACCACATAGATGTTTGCATTCAACTTGAAATACTTGTTGAAAAGCAAGTTCTTGAAATCTCCAAGTATAGCAATATCGTTGTCGGTATAGTCCGTACTTGTATATTCTGCTATATTGTATGTGTTAAGTTGGTAAATCTTTTCTTCGTTTTTCATATTCATGTCTTTAGCTCCTTTGCAAATGTAAAGCAAGTGGCAGGAAATATAGAGTCCTAAATGGATACAGAAGTGTCCTAATCTTCTTGCGTGTGAGGCTAATTTCGAACCAAAGAATAGAATTGTTCCTTTTTCTGAGCATTTTTTTTCTTGAAACGCTTGTCGTATTGAAAAGAATGTCTACTTTTGCGGTGTACTATTATACTAATACACATAAACAATAAGATATTTAATTCATCCAAGCGTATGTTACAAGTAGAAAACATTTCATTTAGTTATCGCAAGGGGCGGAAAGAAGTCCTGAGCGATTTTTCACTTTCGCTGGAAGCCGGCCGGGTTTACGGTCTGTTGGGTAAGAACGGAGCCGGCAAGTCTACGTTGCTCTATCTGATGAGCGGTTTGTTGGCTCCCAAACGTGGGAGAGTGATGTATCATGATACCGACATGCGCCGCCGGTTGCCCGTCACGTTGCAGGACATGTTTCTGGTACCCGAGGAGTTCGAGCTGCCTCCTATTTCCTTGGTCAGCTATATTGAACTGAACAGTAAGTTCTATCCCCGTTTCAGCAAGGAAGACATGGTGAAGTACCTGCATTTCTTCGAGATGGATATGGATGCTGATTTGGGAGCCTTGTCCATGGGGCAGAAAAAGAAAATCTTCATGAGCTTTGCGCTGGCCACCAATACTTCCCTGCTGCTGATGGATGAGCCTACCAATGGACTGGATATTCCGGGGAAGAGCCAGTTCCGTAAATTCCTGGCTTCGGGTATGTCGGACGACAAGACGATTGTTATCTCCACCCATCAGGTGCGTGACATTGACAAAGTACTGGACCATGTGCTGATTATGGACAACAGCCGCGTATTGCTGGACGAATCCACTGCCAGCATTTGCAGTAAGCTGTTCTTCTTGGAGAGTGACGACCGGGAGTTGGCTGCGACTGCCTTGTACACGCTTCCCTCCGTACAAGGCAATTTCTTGATGCTGCCCAATACGGAAGGTGAGGAATCGGAGATTAATCTTGAACTGCTGTTTGGCGCCGTGCTTGCAGAGCCTGGGAAGATAGCGGAAATGTTTCACACTAAAACAAATGAATAATGATACGCGATACCTTTTTTAGTTTGCATCGCTTTGTGAACGTATGCCGCAAAGAGATGGTGGAGAATTGGAAGACCTATATACTCCGCTCGGTGATGGTCTACGGAATGTTGGCCATAGTCTTTGTCTGGAATGGATACTATCAGTATCACAATCTGGAAGCGGGAGCTGTGGGCATGGACCCTATCTGGGAGTTTGAGTCCAGATTCTTTCTTTGGGGACTTGTCATTTGGGGATGCATTAGCGCCTCGTTTGCCATGGAAAGGATGAAAAGCAAGACGAGTCGTACCGTTGTGCTCATGACACCTGCCACCATGTTCGAGAAATTCTTTGCCCGCTGGCTGGTGGCTACCTGCGGCTTTATCTTGGTCTTTCTGATAGCTTTCAAGCTGGCGGACTTGACAAGAGTCGTCTTCTATCTTCTGGCCTACCCGGAGCTGCATGTCGTTCACTCCTTTCCGTTGTGGGAATTCTGCTGTAACACGAACCGTTTCTATGAGACGATAGGAAGCGGACCGGCTGTGGTGGGTATATTCCTGAGCTGCTACTTTTTCCTACAGTCTTTCTTCCTGCTGGGCAGTACGGTCTGGCCCAAAAATGCACTTATCAAGACTTTTGCGGCCGGTGTCTGCATCTTCGTTTCATATATCCTGATAGCTGTATTGTGTCTGAAGGCCATTCTGCCTAATAACTTCTTCATGACTGAGCCCTATATTGACAGGGAGGCATCGGGCGGCTGGCTGATTTTTATAACTTCGTTTTTCGCCCTTTTCAACTGGGTGCTTGCCTATTTCCGTTTCAAGGAGTCCGAAATCATTAATCGCTGGTAACTATGAACTTTAAGGAAAGCAAGGCCATCTACCTGCAAATAGCAGACCGCATTTGCGACGAGGTACTTCTCGGGCAATATCAGGAGGAAGAACGTATTCCTTCGGTACGGGAATATGCGGCTGTGGTAGAGGTCAACGCCAATACGGTGATGCGTTCGTACGACTACTTGCAGACGCAAGGAGTGATTTATAACAAGCGGGGTATCGGCTATTTTGTGTCGGTAGGTGCACGCAAGCTGATTCTCTCGTTGAGGAAAGAGTATTTTCTGAAGGAGGAAGTGGATTATTTCTTCAAGCAGATTTTCACGCTGGGCATCTCTGCCGAGGAGTTGTCCGGGATGTATCAGGAGTTTATCAAGAAACAAAAATAAAAGAAGACAGTTATGAAACGAACGACTTATATAATGATAGGAATGCTGGTTACCGGTGTGGCAATGGTATGCGGACTCATGTTCTATGTGGTGGACCGCAATGTCACTCAGAAAGATAATTTTATGGAAATCGGCGGAGAACGGAAAACGGTGCAGCTGCCCTCGTGCAGGGTGTTGAAGCTGGCACAGCCTCCGGTGGTGTGGAAACAGAAAAAAGAAGGTATTGTGGAGGCAGAGCGTATGTTCTCGTTCGGGGAAGTGCCGTTGGAGGTAACTGCCGGAGACTCTTTGCAGCAGGGCAGTTTCTCCTATGCAGGGGATATGGAGGCTTTTATGTCGATGACTTCCGTTGGCGATACCCTGCTCGTCACCTTTGACTTTCCGGAGGATAAGCTGGAACAGCATCTTCAGAATGACATTTGGATAAGGGTTCGTTCAGAAGGGATGGAATTGCGGTTGCCTGCGGAGGTACAAGCGGTTGTGGTAGATGTGGAGGATATGGAAACCAATTTCTACGGACTCCGTTGCGATACGCTCTCTTTCCGCACGCGATACCTTGCCCGGCTGGAAGATTGCCATGTCACTGCGCTTGCGGCGCAGGCGCAGAGCTTGCATCTCAACAGCGGCACAGTGCGCAACCTTTATCTGAATCTGGACGAGATAGCCGACTGGGATGTCAATACCGGTTCCTTCCATATCGATACGGAGCATCTGTCCGGCAGCCGCTATCATCGTTGTCTTTTGCAGAAGAATGAATGCCGCCGGGTGTTCTGGACACCGTTAAAGGATGATGCCTCTTTGAGTGTGGAGTTAAAACAAGCAGTTAAAATAGAAGTAGGTGAGTAGCCATAATACGAAATGACTTATCTTTGCACATGAATCAAAAAGTGTAGAGTATATGGCCTTGCAATTGGCATTCGTATTGGTAGCTATCATTATAGGCGCCCGCTTGGGCGGCATTGGACTAGGTGTAATGGGAGGGATAGGTCTGGCAATTCTGACGTTTGGTTTCGGATTGCAGCCTACATCACCTCCCATTGACGTTATGTTGATGATAGCCGCCGTCATTTCTGCCGCATCCTGCATGCAGGCGGCTGGCGGACTGGATTATATGGTAAAGCTGGCAGAACGGTTGTTGCGGAAGAATCCTTCGCAGGTCACCATCTTGAGCCCTATTGTGACCTATTTGTTTACTTTTGTTGCCGGCACGGGACATGTGGCATATTCGGTGCTTCCCGTGATTGCCGAGGTTGCCACGGAGACCAAGATTCGTCCCGAGAGGCCACTGGGCATTGCGGTGATTGCTTCGCAGCAGGCTATTACGGCAAGTCCCATTTCGGCTGCCACCGTCGCACTGCTTGGGTTGCTGGCGGGATTTGATGTCACCTTGTTTGATATTCTGAAAATAACGATTCCTGCTACCATTATCGGGGTACTTGTGGGCGCCTTGTTCTCCATGAAGGTGGGCAAGGAGCTGGCAGACGACCCGGAGTACAGAAAGAGGTTGACCGAAGGCTATCTTGATGTCAAGAAGGTGGAGATAAAGGATATACACAATAAACGGCATGCCGTCTTGTCCGTGCTTATCTTTATCCTTGCCACTGCTTTTATTGTGTTCTTTGGTTCGTTCGACAGTTTGCGTCCTGCCTTCGTGATAGACGGCGAGACGGTGAGACTCGGCATGTCCGCCATTATCGAAATCGTGATGCTCTCTGCCGCCGCCCTCATCTTGCTGCTGACTCGCACCGACGGCATGAAGGCAACGCAAGGCTCCGTCTTCCCGGCAGGCATGCAGGCGGTGATTGCCATATTCGGCATTGCCTGGATGGGAGATACTTTTCTTCAGGGAAACATGCTTCAGTTGACCCAGTCCATCGAGGGAGTGGTGAGGCAAATGCCGTGGCTGTTCGGGATAGCCTTGTTTGCCATGTCGATTCTGCTTTATAGCCAGGCCGCCACTGTGCGCGCACTGATGCCTTTGGGCATCGCTTTGGGCATTTCGCCTATGATACTGGTTGCTCTGTTCCCGGCCGTAAACGGTTACTTCTTTATTCCCAACTATCCCACCGTAGTAGCAGCCATTAATTTCGACCGTACCGGAACTACCCGTATCGGCAAGTATGTGCTGAACCACTCGTTCATGCTTCCCGGACTTGTTTCGACTGGCGTTGCCATCGGGCTGGGGTTGCTTTTCATCAGGATATTCTAAGGGAAACCGCTGCTTTCAATCCGTTGTATATAGGGCTTTGTTTACTTGTGTATAGGGGAGTGTTCCCTTTTACTCATTGCCTTATCAGCGCCTAATGGTCGTGCGGCGATCTGCTGACGGCTGTTAAGCGGGTTGTTGATGGCCGTTAGGCGATTGCATCATGGCCGTTGCATACTGTTGATTCCTTATGTCCGACGTAATAAATACCTTCATTCTCTGAATAAAGCACAGAGGAAAACAGTATTGAAGTCTTGGCTTTGTGTGGCTGTACGCATTTGTTCTGATTGCATTTGAAGGGGGAGGAGATGGAATTAATACCGTGTTTGCAGGATATTGATTTCGTCAGGTACGATATAAATAAGATGTGATGCAAGAAATTAATAACTTGTGTTACTACATGTTATCTTCTTGTGGTGTCAGTATTTCTGTTTGTGAAACGGTGTGGAAGCAAATTTTGCTTCCACACTTTTGAGTTGCTTCCACCGCATCTGTAATGCCGATGAATAAAGGGATGTGGAGAGGAGGTGGAAGTGTGGAAGCAATTTGCACAAACATTATTTGCGCAAACATTTTTTTCTGTCCTTGATGGGAATTAAAAAAAATGAGGATAAACGGCCTTTAAACCTTTTATCCTCATTGTAGTTGCGGAGATCCGACTCGAACGAATGACCTTTGGGTTATGAGCCCAACGAGCTACCAACTGCTCCACTCCGCGATGTTATTGTTTTGTGGGTGCAAAGGTACGGCTTTTTATTTAATATGCAAATAAAATGCATGATATTTTTGAGGTTAAGTGGATTTTAATGAGTAATATGTTGATAAATAGAACGATAATAAGCCTACTTTTTTTCTTCCTTTTTAGGGCTGTTCATTAATAAAATGAATGTTTTCTTGTAAGATATGCGGAAATGTCTTACTTTTGCTCAAATAATAAAGCAATGTGCAATTAATCTATGACCGTATCGAAGACAAAAGCTAAATTAGTGGACGTTGCCCGTCAGCTGTTTGCAAAGATGGGTGTTGAAAATACCACGATGAATGATATTGCCCTCGCTTCAAAGAAAGGTAGGAGAACGCTCTATACCTATTTTAAGAGCAAGGAAGATATCTACTTGGCTGTTGTCGAGTCGGAGCTGGATATTCTTTCGGATATGATGAAGCACGTGGTAGAGAAAGATATTCAGCCGGACGAGAAACTGATGGAAATGATTTACACTCATCTGGATGCGGTAAAAGAGGTTGTCTTTCGGAATGGTACTCTTCGTGCCAATTTCTTTCGGGATATTTGGAGAGTGGAGAAAGTGCGCAAACGTTTCGATGCTACAGAGACCCAGCTTTTCAAGGAGGTTCTGCGTGAAGGTATGGAGAAGGGTGTTTTCCAGATAGATGACTTGGATATGACTGCCGAGATTGTGCATTACAGTGTCAAAGGTATTGAAACACCTTATATTCGCGGTCATATAGGGGCCAATCTGGACGACGCGGTACGCGATGCCTACGTGACCCGTCTGGTACTTGGTGCATTGGGAAAGAAGTAAGATACATTTTATAAATAATTTTTAAATAATATGGGATTATTAGATGGAAAAACAGCCATTGTGACAGGTGCTGCACGCGGCATCGGCAAGGCTATCGCTTTGAAGTTCGCTCAAGAAGGAGCAAACATCGCATTCACTGACTTGGTGATTGATGAAAATGCCGAGGCTACGGCAAAAGAATTGGAAGCTTTGGGAGTAAAGGCAAAAGCTTATGCCTCCAATGCAGCAAACTTTGAAGACACTGCCAATGTAGTGGCAGAAATCCATAAGGACTTTGGACGTATTGATATTCTGGTAAACAATGCCGGTATTACACGTGACGGTCTGATGATGCGTATGAGCGAACAGCAATGGGATATGGTTATCAATGTCAACCTGAAATCGGCATTTAACTTTATCCATGCCTGCACACCCATCATGATGCGCCAGAAGGCGGGTAGCATTATCAATATGGCATCTGTGGTAGGTGTTCACGGCAATGCCGGCCAGGCCAACTATTCTGCTTCCAAAGCCGGTATGATTGCTTTGGCCAAGTCTATCGCTCAGGAGCTGGGTTCTCGTGGAATCCGTGCCAATGCCATTGCTCCGGGCTTCATCATGACAGCCATGACCGACGCCTTGTCTGAAGAGGTGAAGGCTGAATGGTGCAAGAAGATTCCTTTGCGTCGTGGCGGCACACCCGAAGACGTGGCAAATATCGCTACTTTCCTGGCTTCTGATATGTCTTCTTATGTATCTGGTCAGGTTATTCAGGTAGATGGTGGGATGAATATGTAATTTAATGATTAATGATTAGTGATTAATGTTTAATGAGAAGTTGGGTGTTAGTCATTAATCATTAATCACTAATCATTAAACATTAACAACCGATGACTGTCGTATACGAAGACAATCATATCATTATAGTCAACAAGACCGCTTCCGAGATAGTTCAGGGAGACAAAACGGGTGATACACCGCTTTCGGAAACTGTAAAGCAGTACCTGAAAGAGAAGTACAGCAAGCCTGGAAATGTCTTTATCGGTGTCGCTCACCGGCTGGACCGCCCCGTGAGCGGTCTTGTTGTTTTTGCCAAGACCAGTAAGGCACTGTCGCGTCTGAACGAGATGTTCAAGAATAGCGAGGTGAAGAAGACTTACTGGGCAGTAGTGAAGAACTTGCCCCGCGAGGAAGAGGGGGAATTGGTGAACTATCTGGTGCGAAATGAGAAACAGAACAAGAGTTATGCATACGACAAGGAGGTGCCGGGCAGCAAGAAAGCGATTTTGCATTACCGGCTCATCGGGCGGTCGCAGAACTATTATCTGTTGGAAATAGATTTGAAAACCGGACGCCATCACCAGATACGTTGTCAGTTGGCAAAGATGGGCTGTCCCATCAAGGGAGATTTGAAGTATGGTTCGCCCCGCTCCAATCCCGACGGCAGCATCTGTCTGCATGCGCGGTATATCCGTTTTGTGCATCCGGTGTCCAAAGAACTGATAGAAGTGGAGGCGCCCGTTCCTCCCGGAAATTTATGGAATGGTTTTGAAACGATTTAATCTTACAGTAATGAAGAAAATCACAGTTTTGTCGGGTTTGCTGCTCCTTGCGGGATTGGCTGCCCAAGCTCAGGAAAGAGTTGCTGAGTATAACGTGCGTCCGGCCGTTACGGTGCGCACTCCCCTCCAGGGCGATAGTATCAACTTCAAGGGAGACAAGTTTACTACCGGCAATCTTCTGAAGACGAAGGTCAGTCTCGACTTCGACGGAGGTCGGTACGAACGTATGGTTGCTGATACGGCTGGATATGTAACTGTGGCAAAGGCGGACAAGGACAATCTGTTCTATCTGTTTGCTACCAATCTGCGTGCGGAGCGTTTCATGAAGGGCAAGCTGAATGTATATTCTCCTGCCCGTTTTGAGGTGTTTGTAAACGGTGAATCCAAGCAAGTCAAGGAGACAGCGGAGGACAGCTTGTCGCAGGTCCGTCCTACGGCTGTCAGTTTGCGTATGGACCCCGAAGCGGATTATGAGATTGTCATCAAGTTGCTTTCAAGCGCGGACGACAAGATGCAGCCGATGCTGAAATGCGAATTTGAAAAGGAAAAGGACTTTGCCGATGTAGCCTGCCGGATGGCACCGGACATGAAGAGACGTTTCTCTTTGTTCAACACCAATTTCGGCTCCCGAGCGAGCAGGGTTTCTCTTTCGCCCAACGGCAAGTATCTGCTGACCCGCTATTCGGACAATTACGACGTGAAGCGTTCCAGGACCCGTTGTGAGCTGACCGAGGTAAAGACCGGCCGGGTGATATTGCCCAATGCCAATGAAAAGATGAACTGGATGCCCAACAGCAACAAGCTCTATTATACGGTTATGGGCGAGGAGCAGAATGACCTGGTTGTGTTCGATCCTGCCACGATGCGTGAGGAAGTGCTGCTGAAGAATGTTCCCGAAGGATATTTCAGCTGGTCTCCTACAGAAGACTATCTTATTTATATGCTCACGGACGAGGGCGAAAAGGTGAGTGGCCCGTTGAAACGTCTCTTGCATCCGGACGACCGTATCCCCAATTCTCGTGACCGCTATTATCTCATGAAATACGATGTGGCGACGGGCCTTTCCGAGCGTCTGACCTACGGTAGTCACAACGTCTATCTGAATGATATTTCCCCGGATGGCAAGAAACTGTTGTGCAGCACTTCCAAGTCGGACATCACTCGATGCCCTTTCTCCCTCTCTTCTCTTTTCGAGATTGATTTGGCCACCTTGCAGGCAGATACGCTGGTCGCCTGGGATGCTTATCTGGGAAGTGCTTCTTACTCTCCGGATGGGAAGCAGCTTCTGGTGACGGGCAGTCCGTCTGCTTTCGGAGGCATTGGCAAGAATTGCGGTGAACATCCCATAGCCAATGACTTTGATACCCAAGCATTCATTATGGATTTGGCTACAAAGAAAGTGCAGGCTATCACGCGCGATTTCAATCCTACAGTGTCTCCCGTGCAGTGGAACCGTGTGAACGGATGTATCTATTTCGATACGACTGATGGGGATTGCAGGCATATATACCGTTATGTTCCGAAGACGGGCGGCTTTGAAATGCTTCCGCTTGAAGAAGATGTGATTACTTCCTTCACGCTGGCCAATGACAATCCGGTTGTGGCTGCCTATGTGGGTGGAGGAAACACCAGTACGGGCGTAGCCTATACGTACGACACGAAGAAAAAAGTTTCTACCCTGCTTGCCAACCCCATGAAGCCCGTCCTCGACAAGATTGAGCTGGGACAGATGGAAGAGTGGAACTTTACAGCTTCGGACGGTACGGAGATAAAGGGAATGATTTGCCTTCCGCCGTCTTTCGACCCGAACAAGAAGTATCCGCTTATCGTGTACTATTATGGAGGAACGACTCCTACGACTCGCGGTATAACTTCCCCGTACTGTGCACAGTTGTTTGCGTCACGTGACTATGTGGTTTATGTTATCCAGCCCAGTGGTGCCATCGGGTACGGCCAGGAGTTCTCTGCACGCCATGTCAATGCATGGGGTGAGCGTACGGCCGATGAGATCATTGAAGGTACGAAGAAATTCTGTGCAGCCCATCCGTTTGTCAACGATAAACGTATCGGATGCCTGGGTGCCTCTTATGGAGGATTCATGACGATGTATCTGCAGACTAAGACGGACATGTTTGCTGCCGCTGCCTCGCATGCTGGCATCAGCAATGTAACGAGCTATTGGGGCGAGGGTTATTGGGGATATTCCTATAACTCTGTTGCGGCAGCCGATAGCTATCCTTGGAATAATCCCGATTTGTTTACGAAGCATGGAGCATTGTTCAATGCGGACAAGATTAATACCCCTCTGTTGTTGCTGCATGGCACGGTAGATACAAACGTGCCTATCGGTGAAAGTATCCAGTTGTATAATGCGCTGAAGATATTGGGCAAGCCGGTGGAATTTATTACCGTGGACGGTGAAAACCATTTTGTACTTGATTATGCAAAACGTGAATTGTGGCACAATTCAATTATGGCTTGGTTTGCCCGCTGGCTGCAGGATAGTCCGGCATGGTGGAATGACCTTTATCCGGAAAGACATTGGTGATTTCTTAGTTGATAATTGTCAACTATCAATTTAAAAAGCCGTTTCCCAGAATAGACAAGGAGGAAACGGCTTTTTTGTTGTAGTGTGCTTACTGTTATTGGGCCACTTTTGCTGTGTCTTGGACGTTCTCGGCTTTCTGCAAAGTATCCGTTACCACAGTGTCGTTAGACAAGGTTGTTGTCTTACTCGGCTGTTCTACCGGAGCCTTAGCTTGAGCCAAGAACGTTCCGCCACAAACAAACATAAACAGGGCTGCTACTAATACTAATTTTTTCATAATTCATTTGCTTTTAGGTTGGTATATCTTATTGTTAAGTCTAAGTGCTTGCTTGTTGTAGCGCTTGTTGCTTACGTCTAATATAGGTCAAATGGTGTGCCAGAAAGAGTGTGTGTTGGATAATGTTCTGATAGTTAGTGATATATGTTTCTATGCAAAGTGTGGCATAGTGTGGAAAAGTGTGGAATGTGTGGAGGGGAGTGTGGAATAATTCCACACCTTTTAGTCGGATATGTTATAAAGCTTCAACTTGTTGTACAGCGTTTTGCGGTCAATGCCCAACAGTTGTGCAGCGCGGCTCTTGTTGTTTCCCGTCTGCCGCAAGGCTTCGATGATTTGATGCTTCTCTGCCTCCTCATTGCGGAGAGGGATACCGATGATGGCCGGTGCGGGTTCTTTCAGTTCATTCAGTTCGTTGATAGTAATGAATTTGCCTTGTGCCAGCAAGGTTGCACGGCGTACCATATTTTTCATTTGGCGTAGATTGCCGGGCCAGGGATATTCCAATAGGGCGCGGGATGCCTTGTCATCAAAGCCGGTCAGTTGCTTGTCCATTTCGCGGTTGGCCTGGTCCAGAAAGAAATTGGCAAAGAGCAGGATGTCTTCACGGCGGTCTTTGAGTTGCGGCATGCGTAGGGTGAATTCATTGATACGGTGATATAAATCTTCACGGAACGCCCCTTTTTCGATGGCTTGCTCCAGATTTTCGTTGGTGGCGGATACCAGACGTATGTCCACGCTTATCTCTTTGTTTGAACCTACCGGACGTATCTTGCGCTCTTGCAAAGCACGCAGCAACTGTATTTGCACTTCATAGCTCAGATTACCTATCTCATCCAGGAAGATGGTACCGCCGTTGGCTTCGACGAAAGCGCCCGTTTTGTCGGTCAGTGCGCCGGTAAAGGCGCCCTTTATGTGCCCGAAGAACTCCGAAGCGGCCAATTCTTTGGGAATAGAACCGCAATCGATGGCTACAAACGGCTGGTCGGCACGCTTGCTGAGCTGGTGGATGCGGTGAGCTACGTATTCTTTGCCCGTTCCGCTGGCACCATTGATGAGTACAGACATATTGGTAGGTGAAACCAGTTTCACATAATTGTAGAGTTGTTTGGCTGCGTCGCTCTCTCCCTCAAGGAAGTCGGAGGAGGACAATGAGCCTTCTGCACCCTTCAGAGGCTGATTTTTCATCTTGTCGGAATGCATCGTCTGTTTGGGTGAAACGGATGGTCTGTTTGGGGTAAACGCATCATCTGTTCGGGACGAATGCATCATCTGTTTCAAAGCGGAGGATGATGCATTCAAGGCTTCGCCTATTTTTTTCAGTAATTCGTCCGGGTTCACAGGCTTGGCAATGTAATCGCAGGCTCCCAGTTTCATGGTTTGGACGGCCGACTGTATGTCAGCGTATCCTGTCATGATGATAAGCGGTATTTGCAGGCCGTGTTCGCCCAGCCATTTCAATAAGTCAATGCCATCCTTGTCGGGCAGGCGCAGGTCAGACAATATCAAATCTACGGTTTCCGACTCAATATGTTTTTGAGCACGGGCAATGTTGCTGGCAGAGGTTACTTGGAAACCTTTTTTGCCGAGCCATGTTTTTAGCATCATGCCGTAAGTAATATCATCTTCTACAATTAATATGGATGTCATTGCTTTAGCCTTTTATCTCTTTTATGTAGGCAAAGGTAAGTGCTTTTGTCTGATTTTAGTATATTTGCAAACTTAAATTAAATAAAAAACAAAATGAAAAGAAATCTTATTGTATTATTAACTATACTGGTTTGCGGTCTGACTGCTTGCAAGCCGGGACAAAAGAAAGAGGAAGATATGGAAAAAGAAACGAAGCTGAAGATTGAAACAAGTGCGGGTGACATCACCGTGAAACTGTATAATGAAACCCCGAAACATCGTGATAACTTTATCAAGCTGGTGGAAGACGGCACGTATGAAGGTACGCTGTTCCACCGTGTCATCAAGGACTTTATGATACAAGCAGGTGACCCGGAATCGAAGAAGGCTCCGAAAGGCAAGATGCTGGGGGCAGGCGACGTGGGTTATACCGTTCCTGCCGAATTTGTTTATCCGAAGTATTTTCACAAAAAAGGTGCTTTGTCGGCTGCACGCCAGGGTGATGAGGTGAACCCTGACAAGGCATCATCCGGCTGCCAGTTCTACATTGTGACCGGAAAAGTGTATAATGACTCTACCTTGCTGGGGATGGAACAGCAGATGAATCAGATGCGCTTGAACAATGCTTTCAACGCGTTGGCGCAGAAACACATGAAGGAAATCTACAAGATGCGCAAGAATAATGACCAGGACGGTCTGATGGATTTGCAAGATTCCTTGATTGCGCAGGCAGAGGCTCAGGTTGCCAAGGAACCGGAGTTCAAGTTTACCCCCGAGCAGGTGAAGGCTTATACTACCGTGGGCGGTACTCCACATTTGGACGGTGCATATACCGTGTTCGGTGAAGTGCTGGAAGGTATGGATATTGTTGATAAAATACAGAAGGTCAAGACTGACCGTAACGACCGGCCCGAAGAGGATGTGGTTATTAAAAAAGTGACAGTGATAGATTGATGATAGATTCTGTCATTCCATTTTATGAAGATAAACAAAAAGATATTTGACAACGGTCTGCGGTTGGTGCACAATGAGGACACCAGCACGCAGATGGTTGCCTTGAATATTGTTTATGATGTGGGTGCCCGTGACGAACATCCCGAGCATACGGGTTTTGCCCATCTGTTCGAGCATCTGATGTTCGGAGGTTCGGTGCATATTCCTGATTATGACGCTCCTTTGCAATTGGCAGGCGGGGAGAATAATGCATGGACCAATAATGATATTACCAATTACTACCTGACGGTTCCAAAATCGAATGTGGAGATCGGCTTCTGGCTGGAGTCCGACCGCATGCTGGAACTGGCATTCAGTGAGCAAAGTCTTGAAGTGCAGCGTGCGGTGGTGATGGAGGAATTCAAGCAACGTTGCTTGAACCAGCCGTATGGTGATGTGGGACATCTGCTTCGTCCTTTGGCTTATCAAACGCATCCTTATCGCTGGCCTACTATCGGGAAAGACCTCTCTCACATTGCCAATGCCACGCTGGACGAGGTAAAGGAATTCTTTTTTCGTTTTTATGCACCTAATAATGCAGTGCTGGCCGTTACCGGAAATATTTCGTGGGAAGAAACGGTTAGGCTGACAGAAAAATGGTTTGCTCCCATTCCCCGTAGGAATGTGCCCGTAAGGCAATTACCGCAAGAAGTTGTACAGACGGCGGAACGCCGGCAGACGGTGGAACGGAATGTTCCTCTGGATGCTTTGTTCATGGCTTATCACATGTGCAGCCGTGAGGATGCCGATTATTATGCCTTCGATATTCTGTCGGATATTCTGAGCAATGGACGTTCCAGTCGCTTGACCCGCAGGCTGGTGCAGGAGCAGAAGCTCTTTTCCAGTCTCGATGCCTATATCTCTGGTACACGGGATGCCGGACTGCTGCATATCAGTGGAAAACCATCTGCAGGCGTATCTTTGGAGCAAGCCGAGGCTGCTGTCCGGAAAGAGTTGGAAGAGTTGAAATCCGGGTTTGTTGGAGAACAAGAATTGGAGAAAGTAAAGAACAAGTTTGAGTCTACACAGATATTCGGCAACATCAATTATCTGAATGTTGCCACGAATCTTGCCTGGTTTGAACTGACCGGACAGGCGGAAGACATAGACCGTGAAGTGGACAATTACCGCTCTGTGACGGCAGAACAGCTTCATAGGGTCGCCCAACAGACCTTCCGCGATGAAAACGGGATTGTGCTTTATTACCAAAAAGAAAACCTTTAGTATGAAAAATTTATTTGATACGTATAAGCAGCACTACAAAGCATTGCTTCTCCTGGGGCTGCCCATTGTGGTGGGGCAGTTGGGAGTCATTGTGCTTGGTTTTGCCGATACGCTGATGATTGGGCATCACAGCACGGAGGAACTGGGTGCCGCTTCTTTCGTAAACAATCTGTTTACTCTTTGCATTATTTTCAGTACGGGCTTCAGCTACGGGCTGACACCGGTTGTAGGGGGCTTCTACGGTAACCGCCGCTTTGCCGAGGCAGGGCAGGCGTTGCGGTGTAGCCTGGTTGCCAATGTGCTGGTGGCTTTGTTGCTGACTCTTGTCATGGCTGTTCTCTATTTCAATGTGGAGCGGCTGGGACAGCCCGGAGAATTGTTGCCTCTAATCAAGCCTTACTATCTGGTGTTGCTTGCTTCACTGGTCTTTGTCATGCTGTTCAACGGTTTCAAACAGTTTACGGACGGCATCACCGATACCAAGACGGCCATGTGGATTCTGCTCGGAGGGAATGCGCTTAACATCGTAGGAAACTATATACTTATCAATGGAAAGCTGGGCTTTCCGGAGATGGGACTGCTTGGTGCGGGTATCAGCACCTTGTTCTCCCGCATTGTGATGGTGGTGGTCTTTGCGGCGATTGTGCTTCGCGGCCGCCGGTTTATCCGTTACAGGCTCGGCTTCATGCGGCTGGGGTGGTCGATGCCGATGTTCAAGAAGCTCAATGCACTGGGCTGGCCCGTGGGTATGCAGATGGGTATGGAGACCGCTTCCTTCAGTCTGAGCGTCGTCATGGTGGGCTGGCTGGGGACACTTGCCCTAGCATCGCATCAGATAATGCTTACTATCTCTCAGTTCACCTTCATGATGTATTATGGCATGGGCGCTGCGGTTGCCGTGCGTGTCAGCAACTTCAAGGGGCAGGGAGACGGGCAGAATGTGCGCCGCTCGGCGTATGCCGGCCTTCACATCATCCTGTGTATGGAGGTGGTGTTGCTGGGTATCGTCTTTGCGCTTCGCGGTCAGGTAGGGGGATGGTTTACGGACAATGCGGAAGTGTCCGGCATGGTTGCCGCTCTCTTCTTCCCGTTCTTGGTTTACCAGTTCGGCGATGGGTTGCAGATTAACTTTGCCAATGCCCTGCGCGGCATCTCGGATGTGAAACCGATGATGATTATTGCATTTATATCCTATTTTATTATATCTTTGCCCGTAGGGTACCTTTGCGGTTTCGTTTTCGGTTGGGGGCTGACGGGAGTCTGGATGGCTTTCCCGTTCGGACTGACCAGTGCGGGAGTGATGCTGTGGTTGAGGTTCCGTAAACAGACCGGGGAAAGGATTTGATAGTATGAATAATGTCTCCAAAGTAAAGATTGCCGTAGGCTACACTTTGTTGCTGGCGGTATTGTTTTTTTCCTTGTTTTTCGTACACCGGGAAATGGAGAACCTTATTCTTACTGATGACCGCGATGTACAATGGACAGACAGCGTGCTTGCTTTGATACGCGAGAAGGATACCAATACGATAAAAATGCTGCGCACGCTGAGTGAGGCGAATGACAGCATGGTATCCACCAGTGACATTGAGCAGATAATTGCCCAGCAGGACTCGGTAGTGACCCAGCAGCGTGTGCAGCACCGTATCATTACACATCGGGATACCGTCGTGACACGCCCTCGGAAGAAGGGGTTTTTCCGTCGTTTGGGTGAAGTGTTTGTCCCCCCAAAGAAAGATACGGCTATCCAGGTAAAGACCTCCCTTGAATTTGCAACGGATACGGTGATTGAACCCTATAATCCGGCCGATTCTTTGCATGAGAAACTGCGTGCCGTGGCCCAGCAGAAAAAAGCTGTAAACACTGTTATACAGCGACGTAAACGCTATCTGCAACGCTTGGACCATATGCTGACCGCTCGTATTGACAGCTTGCTGAAAGATTACGAGACGGAAACTCTGCTGCGTGCACGGACGGAAGCCGAGTATCAACAAGCGGTCCGACGCCGTTCGGCCAAGATTATCAGTGGCATTGCCGTAGGTGCGGTGTTGCTTTCCGCTTTTTTTCTTATTATCATCGGCCGCGACATAACCCGAAGCAACCGTTACCGTCGTGAGTTGGAAGAGGCCCGTCGTCGTGCCGAGGATTTACTCGCTGTCCGTGAAAAACTGATGCTTGCCATTACCCATGATTTCAAAGCCCCGCTCGGTTCTATTATGGGCTATGCCGACTTGCTTTCCCGTCTGACGGTGGATGAGCGTCAGCGGTTCTATCTGGACAATATGAAAACCTCATCGGAACATCTGCTGAAGCTGGTCGTTGATTTGCTCGACTTCCATCGTCTTGATTTGAACAAGGCCGAAATCAACCGGGTCACCTTTCATCCTTCCCGCCTGCTTGAAGAGATACACGTCAGTTTTGAACCACTTACGGCTGCCAAAGGACTGGCGCTTCATTGCGACATTGCCCCGGAGCTGGGCGGTACCTATATTTGCGACCCCTTGCGTCTGCGCCAGATTATCAACAATTTGCTGTCCAATGCCGTGAAGTTTACGGACCAAGGCAGTGTTACCATGACTGCCCGTTACGAGGACCGTCGACTGGTAGTTGCCATTGCTGATACCGGTAAAGGTATGGAACCTGCCGACCGGGAACGTATCTTCCAGGAGTTTACCCGCTTACCGGGTGCTCAGGGTAAAGAGGGGTTTGGACTCGGACTTTCCATTGTCCGTATGCTGGTACAGTTGCTTGAAGGCACGATTGATGTAGACAGTGTGCCAGGCAAGGGAAGCACTTTCACCATATATATTCCTATCTATCCCGTAAGGAGTGAAGGACGGAGAATGAAGGATGAAGAATCGGGATGTGCTGCCACGCCGAATGGCAATTCTTCATTCCCCGTTCCTCATTCTTCACTGAAGAATGTCCTCCTTATCGATGATGACCGTATTCAGCTTACCCTTACTGCCGCCATGCTTCAGCAGAGTGGTATAAATTCTGTCTCTTGTTTACAACTGGATGAACTGCTGGATGCCTTGCGCACTGCAACCTTTGATGTTCTGCTTACTGATGTGCAGATGCCTGCTATTAATGGTTTTGATTTACTGAAACTGCTTCGTGCTTCGAACATACCGCAGGCACAGTCTGTTCCGGTGATTGCTGTCACTGCCCGCAGTGACATGCAGCGTGAGGAATTTACGGTGCATGGATTTGCCGGATGCCTGCATAAGCCGTTTACCGTCAGTGAATTGCTACATGAATTGAATATGGAGGACAAAGGGATGGAGGTTATGGAAGTTTCGGAAACTTCGGCTTGCCCGGGGTATAAATTCTCTTCGCTCACTGCTTTTTCGGTCGATGACCCCGAGGCGGCAAAGTCCATTCTGGAAAGTTTTGTGGCTGAAACCCGCCTCAATGCGGAGCGTTTGCAGAAGGCTGTGGAGAATGAGGATGTGGATGAGATGGCTGCTGTCTCCCACAAAATGATTCCCCTCTTTACTTTAATTGGAGCAGCGGAACTGGTTGCATTGCTGAAACTGTTGGAAACTTCTCATGGAGTGCCTTTTACCGGAGAGTTGAAAGAACACGCCCTTGCCGCCCTCGTTTTGATAGAGGATGTCATTACTCAGGCAACAGCTTTTCCGTAATGGGGGAACAGAGAAGAATACGTGATTTTTCTCTGTCGGGAACCAAATGTCGAAAGAAATTGTTTACTTTGTAGGACTTTTAAATACGATGAAAGATTGACGTTCCGATGAGAAGAAAATGGTTGAGAACAGCACTGTGGGTGTTGCTTACTCCTATTATACTGTTTATAATATTGATGATATTGCTTTATGTGCCTCCCGTACAGAATTTGATACGGAAGCAGGCTACGGCAATTGCATCAGGTGCTACGGGTATGGACATATCCGTGGAGCGGATTGACCTTCGCTTTCCTTTGAATTTGTTGGTCCGCGGTGTATTGGTGGTACAGCCTGCCGACAGTGCTGTTGATGTGCAGCATCCCGATACCTTGCTGAATCTTGGAAGTTTGAACGTACGGGTACAGGCATGGCCTTTACTCAAAGGGAAAGTGGAGGTGGATGACATTACCTTGAAACAAGTTGCTGTCAACTCCTCCAATTTAATGGAAGGTATGTGCATCAAAGGAGTACTGGGGCATTTCTTTTTCGAAAGCCATGGCATAGACCTTACAAAAGAAGATGCCATCCTCAATAATATAGAATTGAGCGATACCCATGTGCAGGTGATGCTTGCAGATACCACTGAGACTCCCAAGGACACTACTGACACTGCGTTAAACTGGAAAGTCACACTCCATACTCTGAAGTTGAAGAACGTCTCGGTCGATTTACAGATGCCATTGGACTCCATGGGGCTGAAAGCCCATATAGGAGATGCTGAGATTGCGGACGCTGCTGCCGACCTGAAACACCAGTTCTATGGCTGGAGAAAATTCCTGCTGACTGGAACTTCTGTCAATTATGATACCGGTGGCCCGGGGAGTGCGATAGGCTTCGACCCCTCGCACATTGCTCTTCGCGACATTCGCCTGGGCATTGATTCTGTGATGTACTACGGCAGAGATATGAATGCCGTTATCCGGGAATTTTCCATGTATGAGCGTTCCGGTTTGAGTGTAACTTCCCTGACCGGGCGGTTGTTTGCCGATTCTACCGTTATCCGTATCCCTTCTTTGAAGTTGCTGACACCTCATAGTGAGATGAACCTTACGGCACAGACTTACTGGGAACTGATAAATATACCTACCACCGGCCGTCTGACAGCCCGTTTCAATGCCCGTATCGGCAAACAGGATGTACTGCTTTTTGCCGGTGGCTTGCCGGAAGCTTTCAAGGAAGCCTATCCGTTCCGTCCGTTGGTGATTCATGCCGGTACGGAAGGAAACCTGAAGCAGATGCAGATTTCCCGTTTTACGGCTGAGCTGCCCGGAGCCTTTTCGTTGAGTGGGGGAGGAGAATTCTGGAGCTTGACCGACAGTGTGAAACGTAATGGAAGCATGGACTTCGAAATGCATACGCAGAACTTGAACTTCCTGACCGGACTAGCTGACATTGCTCCCGATGGCTCCATCATTGTGCCGGACAGTATGCACCTTGCGGCACGTCTCGGTATGGAGGGGGCGCAGTGCACTGCCGCCCTGAAACTGAAGGAGAAGGAAGGCGCCTTGAATTTGGACGCCGCCTATAATCTTGCTACGGAAGCCTACCATGCCGACCTTGCCATCAACAACTTGCAGGTGCATCACTTCCTGCCCAAGGACTCTATCTATACTTTTACGGCAAAGATGTCCGCTAAGGGGCAAGGGGTGGATGTGGCATCACGAAAAACTGTGGCCGCTTTGAATGCCTCCTTGGAAAAACTACAGTATGGCCATTGGGACATTTCCGGTGTAGATGTGCATGCCGGACTCAAGTCATCCGTTGCTACCGTCCGTCTTGCCAGCGATAATGTCCTTCTCAAGATGCAGGGAAATGCGGATATGCGTCTTGACCGCAGCTATCTGGATGGCGCTTTGGATTTAAATGTGGAAGAGGTGAATCTGCATAAGCTGGGTTTGGTGCCCCGACCATTGAAACACCCGTTTGCCTTTACAATGGGAGCGGAGGCACGTCATGATTCTCTCAAGTTGAGGCTTGATGCCGGTGACTTGAATCTGCGTTTCCGCGCTCACAGCACGTTGAAGAAGTTGATGGAACAGTCGGATAAATTTGTCTCTATCCTGACAAAGCAGATTGATGAACGGCGTTTGGACCATGCCGCTTTGCGCCAAGTCCTTCCTTCAGCGGGCATGCATCTGGAAGCCGGTAACCAGAATCCCGTCAGCTATTTCCTGGCTGCAAAGGGTATTTCCTATAATGATTTCAAACTGAGCTTCGGATTTACTCCGCAAGTCGGCATCAATGGACGTACAGCTGTTCACGGATTGCGCATGGACTCCTTGCAGCTCGATACGATATTTTTTACAGTGAAGCAGGATACTGCCCGCATGAAGTTGCAAGGTGGTGTCATAAACGGTCCTAAGAACCCGCAGTTTGTGTTCCGTAGCACACTGACGGGTGAAGTCCGTAATGAAGATGCGGAACTGACTGTGGATTATGTGAATGGAAAAGGGCAGACCGGTGTTCTATTCGGTATTAATGCCCGTCCGTTGACCGAAGGACACGGTCGCGGTAATGGTGTGCTGCTGAACCTTATTCCTGCCGAGCCGATTATCGCTTTCCGTAAATTCCACTTTGCGGACAATAGTAACTGGATTTATCTGCATAAGAATATGCGCGTCTATGCCAATATTGATATGGACAGCGACGATGGTCTGTGTTTCCGTATGCAATCCGACAAGAATGATACCCTTTCCTTGCAGAATATAAACGTAGAACTGAGCCGATTGCGCTTGGATGAACTTACGGAGGTACTTCCTTATATGCCCCGGCTTACGGGATTGTTCTCTGCCGAAGCAAATTATATACAGACTGCCACTTCCCTGCAGGTGTCTGCCGAAGCCAATGTAGAGAAACTGACCTACGAACGCCAACCGGTTGGAGACATCGGCCTGGGGGCTACCTGGTTGCCGGGCGACAAGAATACGCACTATCTGAATACCTATTTTACATATGATAATGAAGAAGTGATGACCGCCGACGGTATCTTGACGCAGAAGACCGGAAAGGATACCCTGGAAGTGTCCACCCGTTTCGAGCATTTTCCATTGAAGATGGCCAATGCATTCATCCCTGACCAAACGGTGGCCTTTACCGGAGATATTGATGGAGGGCTTTATATTTATGGTTCGCTGGACAAGCCTCAAATGCATGGTGATATTGTTTTGGACAGTGTGTCTGTCTATGCACGCCAGGCGGGAGCACGTTACTGGTTCGACAACCGTCCGGTACAGATAAAGGACAATCAGTTGATATTTGATAAGTTTGCCATTTATACCACCAGCAAGAATCCGTTTACGATTGACGGTAAGGTTGATTTCCGGAATATGGAGCGTCCTACTGCCAACCTCAATCTGCTGGCAGAGAACTATACGTTGCTGGATGCACCGCGTACCCGCGAAAGTCTGGTGTATGGAAAGGTGTTCGTCGACTTGCATGCCACGGTGAAGGGGCCGCTTGACGGGCTCACGATGCGTGGAAACATGAATTTGCTGGGCAATACCAACGTAACCTACGTGTTGACCGATTCCCCTTTAACGGTGGAAGACCGTCTCAGTGGGCTGGTTACCTTTACCTCGTTCACCGATACGACGTCGGTAAAAGCAGATGAGGTTCCTGCCATGTCTTTGGGAGGATTGGAAATGTATATGTCCGTCCATATTGACGATGCTGTCCGTCTTCGTGCTGACTTGAGTCCCGACCGCAGCAAATACATCGAACTGGAAGGTGGCGGTGATTTGAATATGCAGTATACTCCCCAAGGGGATATGAGCCTTACCGGACGCTATACCCTTTCGGGTGGCGTCATGAAATATTCGCTGCCTATCATCCCGTTGAAGGAGTTCCAGTTCAATCCCGGCAGTTATGTGGATTGGCGGGGGAATATTATGAATCCTACGCTGAGCCTAAAGGCTACGGAACGTATGCGTGCTTCTGTGGCCGATGGTGACGGGGACGGTTCGCGCATGGTGAACTTCGATGTTTCCATTTCCATCAAGAACAGGCTTGACGCTCCCGATTTGATATTCGATATTTCGGCGCCCGAAGATGCCGCAGTAGAGAATGAGCTGCAGGCAATGGGTGCAGAAGAGCGTAGCAAGCAGGCCATTGCCATGCTTGCCACGGGTATTTACTTGAACAGTGGTGCCAAAGGAGGAGGTTTGTCAATGGGAGCTGCCTTGAACTCAGTGCTTCAGAGCCAGATAAACTCCTTGGCGGGAGGTATAAAAGGTGCTAATATCAGTGTAGGTGTGGAAGACCGTACCTCTGCTGAAACGGGTGACACGCAGAAAGACTTCAGTTTTCGTTATTCCCAGCGTTTCTTCAACGACCGCGTACAGATAGTCATCGGTGGAAAAGTGTCCACCGGGGCCAATGCCACGAACGATGCGGAATCATTCATTGACAATATATCGCTGGAATACCGTCTTGATGCGTCGGGTACTCGATATGTCCGTGTATTCCATAATAAAAACTACGAAAGCATACTCGACGGTGAGATAACCGAAACGGGTGTCGGCCTTGTGCTGCGCCGGAAGATGGACCGATTGAGTGAACTCTTCATCTTCAGGAAGAAAAAGATAAAACCGGAGGCTGAAAATAGCGATATGAAAAAGTAGGAATGTGATATGAAACGACTGATATTATATATTGCAGGATTGATATTTCTGGCAGGTTGCTCCACCACGAAGCACTTGCCCGAGGGGGAGATACTCTATACCGGCCAAAAGCCGATGATTGTATTGAACCGCAGTGAAACGTCTGTTGGTGAGATTGCTATGGAAGAGGTGGAAGCCGCCCTTGCTACGGCACCGAACAATTCGTTGCTGGGAAGCTCTACTATCCGCTATCCCTTTCCTTTCGGACTGTGGATTTACAATGGTTTCCAGAAGTATGAGAAGGGATTCGGAAAGTGGATATTCAATAAATTTGCCGCCACTCCGGTGCTTATGTCTACGGTGAATCCCGATATACGCCAGAAGGCGGCGGTTAACTTGCTGCGCGATTATGGCTATTTCAACGGAAGCGTCAGCTACAAGACATTTATCGACCCGAAGGACTCGCTGAAGGCAAAGTTGCAATATACGGTGAACATGCGTAACCCCTACTTTATAGATACGGTATATTATCGTGGTTTCAGCGAGCGTACCACTCGCATTATGGAGCTGGGACGCCGACGTTCCCTTATCAGTTCGGGAGAACAATTCAATGTGGCTGATTTGGATGGGGAGCGTACCCGTATCAGTACCCTGCTGCGTAATGTGGGCTGTTATTATTTCCGTCCCGACTACCTGACCTATCAGGCCGATACCATGATGGTTCCCAATGGGCATGTCCAGATGCGCTTGATTCCCGTTCCCGGTATGCCAAAGGTAGCCGAGAAGCAGTTCCGTGTGGGGCGTAAATCCGTCTATCTTCTTGGAAAGCAGGGGCAGGAACCCAATGACAGCATGGATTACAAAGGCTTGACCATACATTACTACAACAAACCTCCGGTACGTCCCAACATGCTTTACCGTTGGTTGAACTATCAAGGTTATCGGCGGAAACGTCAGATACAGGACAGCGCAGGTATTGCCCGCCAGCGTTCTATGCAGAGTTTGTATAGTTTGTACCGTCAGACCCGTATTCAGGAGCGTCTGGCAAGCGTCGGTATTTTCCGTTATGCGGAGATGCAGTATATACCGCGTGATACGGCGTTTGTGTCTGATACATTGGATGTGAGGGTCATTGCCGCGCTCGATAAACCCTACGATGCGGAGTTGGATTTTAATGTCACCATGAAGAGCAATAACCAGACGGGACCGGGTGCCGCTTTTACGGTGACGAAGAACAATGTCTTCGGTGGCGGTGAAAGCTGGAATGTGAAGTTGAACGGTTCGTACGAATGGCAGACGGGCAAGGCAAGTTCTTCCTTGATGAACAGTTATGAACTGGGTATCTCCACTTCGCTTATCTTTCCGCGCGTGGTGTTTCCTAGGATGGGCGACCGTGAGTATGACTTCCCGGCTACAACGACTTTCCGTTTATATGCCGACCAGATGAACCGTGCCAAGTATTATAAGCTGTTGGCTTTTGGCGGTAATGTCACTTATGACTTCCAGCCCAAATCGACTTCCAGGCACAGTATAACTCCTTTCCGGTTGACATTCAATGTACTGCGCAATCCTACTGCCGCTTTCGATACGTTGCGTGCCGAGAATCCGGCACTCTACGTTAGTTTGCGCGACCAGTTCATTCCTGCCATGGAGTACACCTATACTTATGACAACGCTTCCGTGCGCGGCAAGCGTAACCCCATCTGGTGGCAGACCACCGTTGCGTCGGCCGGTAACCTGACTTCTGCCGTCTACCGTATTTTCGGCAAGCCGTTCAGTGAGGAAGGAAAGAAGCTTTTCGGGGTACCTTTTGCACAGTTCCTGAAGCTGAACTCGGAATTCAGGTACCATTACCGGATAGACAAGAATCAGATGATAGCCTCGCGTATTGCCGGAGGGGTGATATGGTCGTATGGCAACGCTACGACCGCACCTTATACGGAACAGTTCTATATCGGCGGTGCCAACAGTGTGCGCGCCTTTTCTGCACGCAGTATAGGTCCGGGCGGCTATCCTCCCGAGACGGATAGGAAATATACCTATATCAACCACGTGGGTGATATTCGCATAGAAGCCAATATCGAGTATCGCTTCCGTATGATTGCCGACTTGCATGGAGCGGTGTTTCTGGATGCCGGCAATGTATGGCTGATGCGTAAGGACGAAAATCGCCCGAACGGTGAGTTCACCTTGAAGAATTTCCCGAAACAGATTGCTTTGGGTACGGGATTCGGCTTACGCTATGACCTGGACTTCCTTGTTTTCCGTCTGGATTTGGGTATCGGGCTTCACGACCCGTATGATACCGGAAAGTCGGGATATTACAATATTCCTAAGTTCAAGGATAGTATGGCACTGCATTTTGCCATCGGTTATCCGTTCTAAATGTACGTTTTTGAACGGATAGTGGTAAAGAATGAACTAAAACTCCCTTCTGTCAGCCATAAATTTTTGTACATTTGCAACCGTTATCAACTGTGATACACTAACCTTTTTAAATAATAACTAATATGAAACCAACTTTATTCTTATTGGCAGCCGGTATGGGCAGCCGTTATGGTGGCTTGAAACAATTGGACGGATTGGGACCGAATGGCGAAACTATCATGGATTATTCTATTTACGATGCCATCAATGCCGGTTTTGGCAAGCTCGTTTTCGTAATCCGTAAAGATTTTGAACAGGACTTCCGCGACAAGATTATTTCCAAATACGAAGGCCATATTCCCTGCGAACTGGTATTCCAGTCCATAGATGACCTTCCTGAAGGCTTCACCTGCCCCGAAGGCCGTACCAAACCTTGGGGAACCAACCATGCTGTAATGATGGGTGCCGATGTAATAAAGGAACCGTTTGCTGTTATCAATTGCGACGATTTCTACGGTCGTGACTCCTTCCAGGTAATGGGCAAATTCCTTGCAGCCCTTCCCGAAGGCTCCAAAAACGTATATTCCATGGTAGGCTTCCGCATCGGCAATACGTTGAGCGAGAGCGGTACCGTATCCCGTGGATTGTGTGGAACGGATGCGAACAACCTGCTGACTTCCGTAGTGGAACGTACCAAGATTCAGCGCATGGACGGTGAGGTGAAGTACATCGACGATAACGGTGAATGGACTGCCACTCCCGAGACGACTCCGGTCAGCATGAACTTCTGGGGTTTCACTCCCGATTATTTTGCTTACAGTGCAGAGTTTTTCAAGAGTTTCTTGAGCGACCCGAAGAATATGGAGAACCTGAAAAGCGAATTCTTCATCCCGCTGATGGTGGATAAGCTGATTAACGATGGCACTGCTACCTGCGAAGTGCTTGATACAACCAGCAAGTGGTTCGGTGTGACTTATCCCGAAGACCGTCAGAGTGTAGTCGACAAGATTCAGGCTTTGGTGGATGCGGGCGAGTATCCTGCGAAGCTGTTCTGAGTTTGTTAACCAAAGGCAGATACCCGTTGGGGCTTATTCTCTGATTATAATCGGACAATAGATTCGCATGCCTCCGCTACTGCCGGATGGTGGGTGACGAAGATACATGTTTTGCCTGCGCAGTCTCTGCGCAGGTTTTTTATTAACAGCCGTTCCGTGTCGGGGTCGAGGGCAGAAGTGGCTTCATCTAAAAGAAGAATGTTTCCGGGGCGTAGCAGAGCGCGGGCAATGGCGATGCGTTGGGCTTGTCCTTCACTGAGTCCACCACCTCGTTCGCTGAGTGGGGAGTCTACGCCGTCGGGAAGGTGGAAGACGAAGTCGGCGGTGGCGGTTTGCAGGGCTTGATATATGGCTTCTTCAGAAGCTTGTGGGTTTCCCATCAGCAGGTTGTCACGGATAGTTCCGCTGAAAAGGGTATTGCCTTGCGGGACATATACGAAGTTCTTGCGGGTTTGCGGAGAGACGGTATGATTGGTTTCAAGTGGATGTTTGGCGGGTATCAAGAGTATCTGTCCCTCTTGTGGCGTTGCCAGTGCCAACAATAGCCGGATGAGCGTTGTCTTTCCTTTTCCTGTTTCTCCGACTATAGCTATGCAGCTACCGGCGGGGAAACGGCAGGAGAAGCGGCTGAATACCGGACGGTCATCGGGAGTGTAGCGAAAAGTCACGTCTTTCAGTTCCAGTTCCGGGGTAGAGGCGAGGAATATGCTGTCACCATCCGCTTCTGCCGGCAGTCTTTCCAATTCCAATAGCCGGTCTATGGCGGTAAGGGCATTGACTACGGAAGGTATCAGGCGTGAGAGGTCGAACACGGGACGCTGGACTTTTCCTACCAATTGCAAAAAGGCGGTCATCGTTCCGAAGGTGATACAGCCTGCGCTGAGGTGAACGGCTCCCCAAAGAAAAGCCGTGAGGTATCCGCCGGAAAAGGCAAGGGCCACTAACATGTGGGCAGAAAGCGAGAAACGGGTACGTCCCATGACTTGGCTGTGGAGCATGTCTTGCAAGTCATCGAGTTTGTCCAGATGCCGTTCGCCTTGTTCCAATGTTTTAATCACTATGCGATGTTGCAGGCTCTCTTGTATGACGGACTGGATGCGACCGTCACTGTTCCGAATATCATGTGTATAGCGTTTCATTCGTCGCATATAGAAACGGCTGCCTGATAGAAAGACGGGCAGGATGGCAACAATCAGCCATGGCAGTGAAGGGTCTAAAAAGTAGAAGAATAGAAAGGCTGCCAGCAGTTGTATACTCGTGACGATGAATGCCGGGACAGAAGAGGTGAGCAATGTGACGATGGCGGTGGTGTCTTGTTCTACCCGGTTCACTACGTCTCCGGTATGGAAACGCTCCAATTCGTTCCAGCGGCTTTGCAGTAAGCGCGAGAAGAGGCGGTGGCGAAGGGCGTTGCCCGTCTCTATCTGCATACGGGTACTTATCCAAGTGTCAGCAGCTCCGCACAGTAATTGGGCAGTCAGCAGGACAACGGTGAGAACGGCGATATGCGTCAGGTTGTCGTCTGTTATTCCGGTAGCGGTGTCTATCACCCGTTTGGTTGCATAGATAAAGGCTAGGGCAAAGGCCACGCCCAGAATGCCGGTGAGGCAACTTAGCAGGATACGTCCGCGTTGTTCGGCAGATACCTCTCGAATATACCTAAGTTTTTCACGTCTGTCCTTTTTCACTTTTTTGTCCTTCTGTTGCTTTTTCATTCCTTTTATTTTCCGGGTTCTTTTATTTCTTTGTCCTTGCTTTCTTGTCTTTTACTCCTTTTGATCGGTTTATTTGTATAGCTATCGTTCCCCCTATCAGAGTCACGGGATACCAGAGTGCTTCGTACGGTGCAAATTGACGCAGTTCGTTGCAGCGTCGGGTGGCGCGGCAGAAGGTGTACCACTTTCCTGCCCAATATCCTTTGGGGCGTGGCTTGATGCGGTTATCATGTTGCCCGAAGTTACCGGTAGACAGGATGTCTTCCAATAATTGTTCTCCTATCTGCTTGGTGCCTTCCAAGGGGAAAGGAAGCCGGTTAGCGGGCAATCCCAGTCGGGTGACGGCAATGTAGCCGAATGCTTGTGCGGCATGCAATAGTCCGAGGTCCTGCAACTGGCGAAGCAGGGTGGTGGCATCTATTTCTTTGTGGCGATTGGCAAGCAGACAAGTCCAGTCGCATAGCTGGCGCAGGCCGATTCCGCTGTTCAGGAAATGTACAAAGGCATGCAGGAAGATATAAAGTGCATTGAAGGTGGCCGGAGGTATGGCGATACTGACGGCCTTCGAGTCCTCTTTCCCGGTTTCGGAGAATAGGGCATAGTCTGTTTCCTGCGGATACCATTTTCTGATAATCTGCTGAAAGTGCCGGTTGGCAAGCGGACTGTTCAGCCGGAGGATGATGCGGTGGTTCTCGATGTGTACTCCTTTCAAACTGTAGCTGGCATGCTTGTCGGACGCTTCTCCCTCGACTATAGCGCCTTGTTGCAGCAGGAGGCGGTTGGCTATGGGTTGTCCTTGTTTTCCTAAATAGATGTCGATGTCTCCGCATTGCCGGTGCAAGGGAGTGCGGTAGTTGGTGCCGATGCCTTGCCCTTTCAGCAGTACGGGATGCAGCCCGGCTTCCCGGTAAAGGGTATTGAGTTCGGGCAGAAGCTGGTTGAGGCGTTTGTTGGCTTGTTCTATCTGTGCAGTCCGGGCAGCCCATTTCAGATAGAGGGCACGTGGAGGGCGCAGTTCGGCCGGTAGACTGCTTATGCCGTCAAAAGTCAGTGCAAGCAGGGCTTGTGAGTTTGCCATGCGGTACACGGTTTCCCAGTCGTCCGGCGAGACCGACCGGAAGAGTTGTCGGTCTGCCGGAGTGCCCCACAGGCCGGAGCGTACCAATGAAAAGAAAGCGTGTTGCATATCCGTCCTTATTCTATGATTCCTTCGCGGTCAAGGGAGTCGATAAACTTCTGCGCATCGCGACGGGCCGATTCGTTATCTACATCATAGCGGCTGGTCAGGGCTTCTGTCACGCTGTCTGTATCGAACTCTTTGTTTTCTATCTCTTGCCAAAGCATGGCGGAAGTTTGGTTCAGGCTGATGACTTTGCTGAAGTCCACGTTCGACGAGCCGTCTTGCATGATGATGTAGTCATCGCCTATCCGGTGCAGGATAAATCCTTGTTTGATTTTCATGGTTATTTTGTTTTATATTCTTCTGAACAGGGCGAGCAGCCAGCGGCGAGCAGGGTTTAGCTTCATCCACCAGTAGGAGTAGAGCTTCCAGACTTTGCCGTCGGCGGTGTACCGTTTGTCTTTTCGCATGGCTTCGGTCATGACGCCCATTACCCGTCCGATGTCGGTTTCTTCGGTCTGGGCGAGGTTGCCGTCGCCTTGCAGGATGAGTATATTTCCGTTCCGACGGATGATGCGGTGAAAGACGATGCGTTCCGTTAGGTCGCGTGCCAGTACGGCGACGCCCGGTTGCAGCTGTTCTGTGGTGAAATCGCCCAGTGTCACCCGGTCACGGCGGTCCACTAAGAAAGGATTCATGCTGTTGCCCCGCACGGTGATGGTTACTGTATGCCCCTCTTTGATGAGACGCGCCACTTCGGGAAGCAATATCTCGTTGGGAATGCTTTTCTTCATCGGCTGTTCAGTTCATCATTCATAACTTATCCTTCTACCGTCTTTCTGCAAAGCTCCGTCGCTTCACGGTCGGGCAGGCATTTCAGATGATAGACGGGTGCCAGCGTGGCAAGTTCCGTCACAGTGGTGACAATGGCGTTATAGATTTCCTTGTTCTGCTCCAGGCAAGAGCAGGAGGGGAGGAGGGTGGCGAAAGCATGTGCTGCTCTCTCTTGCTCTATTTCATTCTGCGGTGCTTGTTCCAAGCGGACGAAGGCGCCTACGGTCATGGATTCTTTCCGATAGCATGGTGTCTTTCCGCTCCACGGAGAACCGAAAACAGTGGCTTGCTTGCCGAGGCTGTCCACATGTACTATCGGATTGTCATCGTTCAGTAGATGGCAGTCCGAGAACTGTTGCAGCCAGAGCCCGGTGTGCGTACTTTTGCCCGTGCCGCTTTTCCCTAAGAAGAGGTAGCCTTTGCCTGTTTCAGTAGCGACAACCGAGGCATGCATCAGCAGTGTATGGTGGCGGGCGGCATTGAAGGCATAGAGCATCATCAAGAAGTTGTTCAGTACGAAGTTCGTTTCGTTTTCCGGAGCCGGTGTTTCTGTCCTGCAGGCCGGTAGGTGGATGAAGCATTGCCTGAAGTTATCGTTGCACTCCATCCAATAGTTTTTCCCGCTTTTCCGTGGGGTGATGGATACAAGGTGTGAGCTGTGGGGCAAAGGGCGAATGATGCAATCGGCATCTTCCCAGTTGAAACATATATCATCGGGAGTTTTCGCTATGGTTCGTTTTGTCGCTGTTTCGTCATCGTCTATCTCTGTTTCAAAGATTACTTTTTGCGTCGTGTCTATTGTCGTGATGAACGGAATCAGTGAAGGCAACGCCTTGAATATATTGAAGTCGGAAGGTTTCACCATGCGGAAGGTGTGCGGTCCTACTTGATAATCCAATATCTGTATTCTCATATGTTTTGATTGTTAGTTGTTATTCATGATACTTTGGGCTACTCAGAAAAATAATGAATGTTTGTGTGAATGAGGAAGATTTGAGAGATTTTTCAACTGTCTTGTTGTCATTTTTTAGACGCGGAGGACGCAGATTTATAAAAGAAAATCCGCTGTCCGCCGCATCTAAAAGATAGTAATAAGGCGATTCCGATACCTCTTCGTTTGGTCTGCGAGGATATATTGCTTCCTTTCTTAGAATTTGGCTTATCGGTTCTCCTGACTTGTTGGGCCAACAATATATTCTTTCCTCCCATCGTTGACTTTGTGGGCTGCTGTATATACACTGCTGTCACAGGTAACCTCGTAACCTGTTACCAAATAGGACTCATTGTCGTCCATATTCGGATTTGCCGGGTTGAAATTGATGAACGTTCCACCGGACACCTGGATGCTGGCAGTGTTCTTGTCTGTATTCTTTAAGTTCAGTACCCAGTATCTGCCATCCGTGTCGTTGTTGGGTGTACCATATTTGCCGGATTCAAATGTTCCTCCATAGATATTGATTTTCCCATTCTCTCTTGCATAAATCAGGTCTATCTGGGTGTTCAGTTTCTGGGTGTTATAGTAAGAACCGCCATGAATATTTACTGTCCCGTGTCCTCGGGCTTCAATTACCATGCGATAACCATCGTCTTTCGCTGTAGCAGATGCATCGCACTTCACATTGCCGTTGCCTGAAATGTTTAGTGTTCCGTTCTGTACAGTAAAGATTTGTGTGAAAGGAGTGGCATCAGCTGTTTCTGAGGAATTGATGATGTCGTGGCCATTCAGGTTTAAGTTTGCCGTTGCGTTTGCAGCATTCAATATGTAGCCTGTGGCAAGCTCCGTCTTGGCGATGTTGATATTTGAGAGAAGTTTTATATCAACAGTTGCGTTGGTTGCCATGTACTTCAGTACGCTTGGGTCGGAGAATGTACCTCCGGAAACAGAGATGATACTTTTGGCATTTTCGGTTCCCACGGATGCATCTACCTTTAAGTCACCGTTGAAAGTACCGCCTGTGATATTCAGCTTCATAGGTTCGGTATTTCCTGCACTCTTGGAAATTTCCACTTTTCCATTGATGACGCTCGTACCGCTTACCGTAACCGTGACTCCAGCAGTGTACTTTGCATAGCCGCATACGTCGAATGCAAATTGATTCGCATTGCTTCCTGCGTTGATAGTGGTATTGTTGATGCTTATATTGCCACAATTGTTGCTTACTACGTATTGGGCATTTGTGTCTTCTACTGTCATATTATCTAATGTCAGGTTGCAGTAGTTCTGAATCATGATTTTGTTGTTGTCACTCTTCAGCGTTCCGTTCTTGAAAGTAACGTTTGAACCTTCGAGTAATTGACAGCTGTTCGTTTCGGTGCCGGTGGAACCTACGGTCGGGTCAGCAAGTGTAAGGATCTTGCCGCCTAAGTCCATCGTCAAGGTTTGTCCGCTTGTGGTCTTGAATCCCGGGCAGGTCTTGTCGGCGGTCAACTTTATGTTCACATTTGCATTTGTCTTCATGTACTTCAGCGCGCTTGGGTCGGAGAATGTACCGCCGGTAACGTTGATGACCGGTGTATAAGTGGTGCCTTCTGTGATGAGTGACTTTGCTTCGGCAATCAGTGTACCGCCTTTGATGTTTACTGTGGCAATGCCATATGCTCCACTTACGTTGATGGCGGCGCAGTCCAGTCCTCCGGTACCGTCGCCCCAGTTGCCGGTGCTGCCTGTGCCTTTACTGGTAATCAAGGCTGTGCCTTCCACGTTCAGAGTGCCTCGTTGGATGCATACACCTCCTGCGGCACCATAAACTTTGCCGCCACTGATGGTCGTTGTGCCGGATTGGGGCAGATAGACTGCATAGTCAGCAGTAGAAATGAGTTCTCCGTCTGTGATGTTGATGATGGAGTTCTGCGTCTTGTAATTGCCGTTGCCTGCCACTGCAAACCATCCGGCTTCTATCTTGCCGCCTGTCATGGTGAAGTCTCCACCGTCCGTCACTCCGACGCCATATTGGCCGTTACTGTTCGGAGTCTTTCTGACTGCACTGATGTTGCCGCTTTCCATGGTCATGGAGGTATCTTCACCGGCTATTTCAATCAGACTGCCATTATAAGAAGCCGCTGTATAATCCTGGCTGGCAACTATCTTGCCTTTCTTCTCGGTAGAGCTGTCCTTCAGTGTCATCTTGCCCAAGACGATGATTTTGCCTGTTGCGCTGTTGTCGGCAGTCAGTGTATATCCGTTCAAGTCAAGAACCACGGACTTTCCGGCGGGTACACTGACGCTTTGCCCTGTGATGTCGGCATCGGCGGACAATTTAAAATCTTCGCCGTTGGCGAAAGCGGCCTTTAGGACTGCCACGTCGGATTGAACTACAAATTTGCTGTCGATTGTTGCCGGAAGTGATGCTTCGGTTCCTTTTATTATATAGATTGTGGTATCGCCGGCATCGTGTACCAATTGTTCTACCTTTCCATATATCTTCAAGTTACCGCCTTTTACGGTCAGCTTCTTTACGGTGACGCCTGCATTGATAATCAATGTCTGCTGGGCGGTAGTGGCAGTCACTTCATTGTAAGTGGCTTTATTGCCTACTGCTGCCAATGTAACGGTGGTGCTTGGCATGGTGATGGCTACAGAAGGAGCTTCTTGCTCTGCATTGGTTTCCGGCACAGCCAAGGATACACTGTTGGTGGCAGTGGCGGCGGGAGCACCTATGCTGGTATTGGTCTTGTCGGTCAGCGTCAACGGAGCGGCAGTACTGGTCGTTGGGGCTGTATTGAACGCCAGGTTGATGTCCGAGTTCTGTAAAACCGGGATGGCGATGCCGTCGTTGCTGCCGGAAGTGGTATTGAAGCTGCCGCTGACTGCAATGTCGGTTACGGTTGCTGCTGTCGGTGCTTCTTGTGGGAGATTTTTTGAATCAGCTAAAGCTGTACTAAGCGCACTGGGGGTTGTAGCCTCTACCACAACGCAATCCAAAGGAGGTACTACCAATATGTCTCTTCTGCCTAGGATTTTGTCATTAAGCGTCTTGGTAAAATATACCTTGTCGCTTCCATTCGTCAGTTGGGCAGTGATGGAACTATAAGTACCTGTGGGCAAAGGAATGTAGAAGTTGCGAGACTTTATATCAGCTGAGGCTGTGAAGGAGGCGGTGATTTCCTTGCTTTCATCGCTCGTTACTGCCAGTATCGGGTCTGCTGCGGTTAAGTCTACCGTACAAGTACCTGCAATGTTATTGGAGGCAATAATCTTGAAAGTAGTGGCCTCTGCCGGAATCTTGTTGACGGTCAGTTTTATCATGGCTGCCATGTGCTTGAAGGACAGAGCGCTCAGATTGTCGGGATTTGTCACCTTGGCATACATCGGGCCATTGCTGCTGCCGTTATAATTTGTAAGCGTGGCAGGTAGAGTCATGGTCAATGTATTGCCGCTTACGCTCATGTTTTGTTGGTAAGGATAGATGGAGAATACAGCCGTTTCTCCGCTTGGCTTGCTGCCGTTGAAAGTGGCGGAAGTTTGACCAGCACCGCTTGCATATTCTAATTTTGTATTGCTATAATTACTTTCTGCATTACTACAGAACAACCCTAGGGCATCGGTATCTTGCCATAGAATCTTGTATTCATCGTTTACGGTAGTACGGGTGTCGGTACCTGCGCCTTCAAACGTTGCGTTAACGGTGATGTTTCCTTTCCGCCCGCTGTTTTCAAATTCCTCTTGGCTGCAACTGAATGCGGTCAAGGCAGCAGTTGCCATGCAGGCAACTTGCATAAGGTTTCTTAATTTCATCATAATGAAGTCCCCCTTAGTTTTCTACGGTTAAGATGTCATTGATTAGGTCTTCCAAGTCGCTGCTGGATGCCGAATTGTAGCTATGGGTAGAGGTGCTGCCCGAATAGGAGCGCGTAATGGGATGGTAAGGTTCGCCGCTTGTTGCAATGACTCCTTCATTCTCCATTTTGATAACTTCGATAGACGGAGTGATGTATGCTTCTCTACCGTCTGGTTTGTTCTGTTTCATATACACAAATTATTTAAAGGTTAAACAATAAAAAAAAACGTGAGTAACTATGTTTGTATATCCTTTATTCAGGCCTTCGCATTGCCCTTTCCCTGGATATACAACAGTCACTCACGTCGTTTGTGTATATACCATCCCCCTGATGGGAGAAAACCATATAAACATAGACGTGAGCATCCTTGTTGTTATCTTCAGGGAAATTTTCAAAGTTGCGAAGTTTGAATAAAGAAGATAATTTCAATAATGCTCTTACTAATATGTAAATAAACCCACTACGCTATAGCGAATTTGTGACAAAGATAATTGTTTTTTGTTTAAGTGTATCTATGTTTCTCTATTTTTTTTGGGAAAGGCTCACGTCTCTTTCATTTATAGGAGTTAGGAGAGTTATCACTTCTAACTCCCGATAACTCCTTCAAATATTTAGTAACTGTCTGCATTGTCTTTGAGTATGTTTTTCTGAGGAGCATAGCGGCTATGTGGCGAATAAAGAGAGGAAGACAGACCGAAAAGAAGCTGAATAAAATCTTTTTAAGCAAAATTAAAACAGAGATTTGATATACTTTAAACAGAACACCCTGCAAACTCCGGCTTACTCTGTCCGGCAGTTTGCAGGGTGTCTGCTTGGTTTTCTCACGTGTACGTAGCTCTTTACGCCACGAACGGAAGTCGATGCCATAGCAATTTTTCATAATAAGACTTTCCATATTTTTGCAAATGTCCATACTGCCTTTGGCTGAAACAATTTATATAAGTAATTGAAGTTTCGTAAGTGAGTATGCCTGCTGATAAATGGGAATTTATCGCACAGAGCGCGAAGCCTGCTCTCATAACCTATGGAGAGCACGAGTGAAAGCTTGTGGATTTTTATCTAAAACATAGGTATTCCTTTGCTCTTCTCCCTTTGTTTGTCTGCTGTGGCATAGGGAATTTATGACGCCTAACGGCCATGAACAACCCTGCTTTCGACCATAAAGCGATCGCTTGACGACCGTAAGCAGAGTTGTTCATGGCCGTTAGGCGTCACTAACTCCAGAGCTATTACGGATGAAGTACGTAGCCCGAACCTATTGCGCACAAGGCGCAAACGTATTATACAACGGTGTAAAAGACATTAGAGTGCATTATTCATAGTCGGCCTTTGATTCCCGATAACTCCTACTATGCCCCTACAGTCCAACTCCATATCCGTTGACTTCACAGTAAGGACAAGCCCGAAAATGCAGGAAAACCGAACCTGCCGATTCATGTAATCTGCATGCTGTATTATGGTAGGGGATAGCAGCTTACTGCAAAACTCAAGCGTTTCAGGCAGGTGGAAGCAAATTTTGCTTCCACCTTTTCAGGTTGCTTCCACCGCAGGGCAAATGCCGATGGACAGGGGGATGCAGGAGGTGGGTGGAAGTGTGGAAGCAAAGTGATGGAAAATTAATTTGGCATTCACACAATAATAACCGTATATTTGTAGCATGGCTGTCTGCCTCCTCTTAAATTCAGATAAAGAGGAGGTAGACAAATGCTTGCTATGAGAAACACATAAATGGTTATAACCAAGTGATGAAACAATTAATTGCATGTTGCGGACTGGATTGCGAAAATTGCGCCGCCCGTATAGCCACTGTCAATAATGACGATGAGCTGAGAGAGAAAACCGCCAAAGAGTGGAGTGTGCTGAACAATACGCCGGAAATTACGGCAGAAACCATCCATTGTATGGGGTGCCGTGCAGACGGGGTGAAGTTTGCCTATTGCAGCGATTATTGTGCTATCCGCAAATGTGTGTACGAAAAAGGTTTCAATACTTGCGGTGACTGTAAGGAACTGGAAACTTGCCAGGTGGTAGGTGCCGTTCTTCAGCATGCACCCGGTGCAAAGGAAAATCTTTATTAACCGTAAATTCTTTGATTAAATAAAATATTGCTTATCTTTGCAGTATGACAAAGACATTTAAATCGGATTTGGTTTTGTAAACAATCTGTGTTCCTTGCACAGATTGTCCCTTTCGTTTACTCTCGGATAACTTCTTTCGAGAGTGTTTCTCTATTGTTATAATTAAAGTTTAATCCGCGTATTATGCTGAAGGTATTGTGATACTTTCCGTATATGCAAAATATAGTAAGAAAATGAGTAACGAAAATAAAACTATCCACGATTTCGAACTTAATTTAATCTGTGACTTTTTCTCCAATATGGAACGACAAGGCCCTGGCAGTCCTGAAGCGACGTTGAAGGCATTGAGCTTTGTAGACGGTCTTACCGATGAATCCTTTATTGCCGATATTGGCTGTGGAACGGGTGGCCAGACAATGGTAGTAGCTGGCCATGTGCCGGGGCGGATTACAGGAATTGACCTTTTTCCCGGCTTTATTGATATCTTCAACCGTAATGCAAGGCAGTTAGGCTTGCAGGACAGAGTAAAAGGAATTGTCGGTTCAATGGATGCCCTTCCTTTCGGTGAGGAGGAGCTGGATATGATTTGGTGTGAAGGTGCTATCTATAACATTGGCTTTGAACGTGGCTTGAAGGAGTGGCGTAAGTATCTGAAACCGGGAGGGTATATTGCCGTCTCCGAGAGTTCATGGTTTACGGACGAACGCCCTGCGGAAATCAATGACTTCTGGATGGACGCTTACTCTGAAATGGATACACTTCCCAATCAGGTGACCAAGTTGTACAAGGCGGGTTATCTCCCCGTTGCTACATTCATTCTGCCGGAGAATTGCTGGACAGAGCATTACTTTGCTTCAAAGGTTGCGGCCCAGGAGATTTTCCGTAAGAAATATGCCGGTAATAAAATTGCCGAAGAGTTCAGCTCACTCCAAATGATTGAGGATGAACTATACGGCAAATATAAGGAATTCTACGGTTATGTGTTTTTTATTGCTAAGAAGGTAGATTGATGGCAGACTTCTCTTATTGAGGAATGCGGGTATTCTCATGGCAGAATATCCGCATTTTGTGTTTTGAGTGGATTTTATTGTTTTGAGGATGTGCGGAACTTCTGAGGAGGTATTCCCGTATGACGTTTAAAGAATTTGTTGAAGAAGGCCGCATTATTAAAACCTAGACTCACGGCTATATCCTTTATCGGAGTGTTGGCGGTACAAAGTTGTGCTTTGGCATCCATGATGATAGTATTGTTGATGATTTCCATGGCTGTATGTCCTGATTCCTTTTTGACAAGGCGGCAAAGAGCTGCCGGTCTCATATTCATTTTCAATGCATAATAGGACACTTGATGCTCCCGGATATAGTCTGTGTGTACCAATCGGATAAAAATGCGGTATTGGTTGAAATGCCTGCTGCCCGGAGTCTCTTTTATTCTAGGGCGTTCCGGACAGAGTTCGGATATACCTTGTAACAGGTATGCCAGTAGAGTTTGCAATGAAACTAGACTTGAGGGGCTTTCTGTTCTTTGGTAGAGGTGTGACAAATAGGTCATGAACTCGGCATAAAGCTGGAAGTCCGTTTTCGATAGAGGAAAAATATAGTGTTTGCCTATAATGTGAAACTTATCCATCATGACCTTGCCGGCCCCTGAACTCTGGATAAGTTGTTGGGAAAATATGACGACATATATTTCAGCATCGTCTGACGTGTGTAGCAATTGTACGAAGGTCTCGGGAGGAATAACTAGGAGGGTGTTAGCTTCAACCTTGAATTGAGTATGGTTTATGATGGTTTTCAGAACTCCTTTGGTGCATAGAGCGAAGATACTGGCCTTGGTGTGGTATGGCTTTTCCACTAGCGGATTCAGTTCATTGGTTGTGATATGATTGCAGGCAATGAACTCGGCATTTATATTGAATTCGGATATATTCATGTTGGAGATTTTAAGACACAAAAATGGGGGATAATAATGTATAAATGACAGAGATAACAGTTAAAATCAATATTACGCTCAATTTGTCTCTGTTAAATAAGGTAAAGTTGTGAATAATAGAATATATACATGCTAAAACGGAATATTGATTTATAAGGGTTTGTTTGTGGCATAAGCATTTTAGCCCGAACTTTGCTCCTTGTATGATAAAACAATTCTGATGAATCCGAATGTTCCTCAAGAAGTACGTATAATAAATGCCATCTCCGAGCAGTTGTTCAACTCATGGCCCGTCAGCATTATTATGATTGATTTGGAAGATTGTATCTGGCGTCTGAATCAGCAGGTGATGAATGAACTCCAATTGAATGAGCATGTGATAGGGCGGCATATCACTGACTTATTGGAAGTGGTATGTGATAAAAAGAATGTGTTGGAAGCTCTTTTGCTGCAACTTCGGGAGAGGGATGTACGGATTATTCCCTTAGATACCAATTGCTTTATACGTGAATTAAAGAGTGGTATCAGTTTTCTGATACAAGGTGCTATGGTGGGAATTCATGAAGATGGACAATTGGTGAGGATTGTACTCTATTTTAGGAATGTGTTGGAAGAACGGACACAGAAGCATTTGCTGAATATTGCGCTGAGCCGCACCCAGATATTTCAATGGTCTTTCGACATGGAACATAATCTGATGATTATAGAACCGCGTTATTTTGAATATTTGGGGATTCCTACGCGTGACTATACGCTGACGCCTGAGGAATTCGCATTTCTGATTCATCCGGACGACCGGAAGGGAGTGTTTGATGCTTTGGCTTTACAGTTGCATGGTAATTTGTACGAACGCCCAGTGGAATACCGTCTACGGAGGGGAGACGGCAAGTGGGAGTGGTTTGAGGCGCAATCTACTTATGTGGGGCAATTGACGGATTTGCCGTTCCGTATCATCGGTATTTGCATGAGTACGCAGAAATACAAGGATACGGAGAATAAATTGAACGAGGCTTTGCAGAAAGCGCAACGTAGCGATGAGTTGAAGAGCGTATTTCTTGCTAATATGAGCCACGAGATACGTACGCCACTAAATGCCATTGTGGGCTTCTCTACACTACTGGCTTGTGGGGATGCCGACTTGTCGCGGCAGGAGATTATGGAATTTACGTCTTTGATTGAAAAGAACAGCCAGTTGTTAATGGTGTTGATTTCAGATATTCTGGATTTGTCCAAGATAGAATCGAACACGATGGAATTCCATTTTGAGAAGGTTTCTTTAAATGGCATATTGGAAAGCATTTACAGTGCGCAGAAGATGAATCTTCGGAAAGGAGTGGAGTTACTGCTAGACCTTCCGGACCGGGCGGCAGTTATCTATACAGATCCTACGCGTTTGGGGCAAGTTGTCAACAATCTTATCAATAATGCGGTGAAGTTCACTGCTGAAGGACGCATAACCATAGGGTATAGGCTGAAGGACTTTGCTACATTGGAAGTCTTTGTGGAAGATACGGGAACTGGCATGTCGGAAGAAGTTCTGGCGCACATTTTTGAACGTTTCTATAAGGGAGATGCTTTTGTGCAGGGCACGGGATTGGGATTGGCCATTTGCAGGACTATCGTTGAAAGGTTTCATGGAAAAATAGAAGTGGCTTCAACTCTTGGCAAGGGGAGCCGCTTTGCAATTGTCCTTCCGCAGGAAATGCGGGAGTAGTGTTCTCTTTCTTGGATATTTGATGTAATTATGTGAGCGTATGATATTGTATAACGTTGAAAATCGCTACCTTTGCAGTCTTGAACGATAAATTCATTGACACTATGATATCTGTAGAAGGACTGAAGGTAGAATTTAATGCCACTCCTCTGTTCGAAGACGTCTCTTATGTTATCAATAAGAAAGACCGTATAGCTCTTGTCGGCAAGAATGGTGCCGGTAAGTCCACCATGCTCAAGATATTGGCTGGCATTCAGCAGCCCACTGCCGGCATTGTTGCCGTTCCTCGCGAATGTACTATCGGGTATTTGCCCCAAGTGATGATACTCAGTGACAAGCGCACCGTAATGCAGGAGGCTGAACTTGCCTTCGAGCATATTTTTGAGATGCAGGCGGGCATCGAACGCATGAATCGGCAACTTGCCGAACGTACCGATTACGACAGCGAGGATTACCAGAAACTGATTGACCGCTTCACTCACGAAAACGAACGTTTTCTGATGATGGACGGCACCAACTACCGTGCCGAAATAGAGCGCACGCTCCAAGGGCTGGGCTTCAGCCGCGAGGACTTTGACCGCTCTACAAGCGAGTTTTCCGGTGGTTGGCGTATGCGTATAGAGCTTGCCAAGCTGTTGCTTCGCCGTCCGGATGTGTTGCTGCTCGACGAGCCTACCAACCACCTTGACATCGAGAGTATCCAGTGGTTGGAGAACTTCCTTTCCACCCGTGCCAATGCGGTGGTGCTTGTCAGCCACGACCGCGCCTTTTTGAACAATGTCACTACGCGTACCATCGAAATAACTTGTGGACGCATTTACGACTATAAAGTGAAATACGATGAGTTTGTGGTGCTTCGCAAGGAGCGCCGGGAGCAGCAACTACGTGCTTACGAGAATCAGCAGAAGCAGATACAAGATACGGAAGATTTCATCGAACGTTTCCGGTACAAAGCTACCAAGGCTGTGCAAGTGCAGAGCCGCATCAAGCAGCTCGAAAAGATAGAGCGCATCGAAGTGGATGAGGAAGACAACTCCTCTTTGCGCCTGAAGTTTGTTTGCAGTAGCCGTAGCGGTAATTATCCCGTTATCTGCGAGGATATGGAGAAATCCTACGGTGGGCACGTTGTTTTCCACGATGTGAATTTGACTATCAACCGAGGAGAGAAGGTTGCTTTTGTCGGTAAGAACGGCGAAGGTAAGTCTACGCTTGTAAAGTGTATTATGGGTGAGATTACGGATTATACCGGTAAGCTTACACTGGGACATAATGTGCAGATTGGATATTTTGCCCAGAACCAGGCACAGCTTTTGGATGAGAGCCTGACTGTATTCGATACGATTGACCGCGTGGCCGTAGGGGATATCCGCCTCAAAATCCGTGATATTCTAGGTGCTTTCATGTTCGGCGGTGAGGCTTCGGATAAAAAGGTGAAGGTGCTCAGCGGTGGAGAGCGTACCCGGCTTGCCATGATAAAACTGCTGTTGGAGCCGGTGAATTTCCTGATTCTCGACGAACCTACGAATCATCTTGACATGCGTTCCAAAGATGTGTTGAAGGAGGCTATCCGCGATTTTGACGGAACGGTGATAATAGTCAGCCATGACCGTGATTTTCTGGACGGACTTGCGACTAAAGTGTACGAGTTTGGTGGCGGACTGGTGAAGGAACATCTGGGAGGAATTTATGATTTCCTGCAAAAGAAGCAGATAGAGAGCCTGAATGAGTTACAGAAATCCCCTTCACTTTCCGCTTCGCCCACTGCCGGTAAGGCGGCATCGGGAAATGTTGGTGCAGAACCGGTTCAACCCTCGGCAGCCAAACTCTCTTATGAGGAGCAGAAGGAGCTTAATAAGAAGCTCAAGAAACTGGAACGTCGCGTTGCCGATTGTGAAGCGGAGATAGAGCAGACGGAGGCTGCCATTGCCATTCTTGAGGCCAGGATGGCCACACCGGAAGGTGCTTCGGACATGTCGCTTTATGAGCAGCACCAAAAACTGAAAGAGCAGCTTGACCGCGTGATGGAAGAGTGGGACGCGGCTACTGTAGAGTTGGAGAATCACTAACTATTATATTTTATATGTTTATGAAAGCAAATCATTTGTTACCCATTGCAGCATTCTGTCTGATGACGGCTTCCTGCAACACCGGCAAGCAGCAGGCTGAACTTACAGCAGGCATCCAGCTCGCCAATCTTGACACAACGGCTCTACCCGGAACTGACTTTTACCAATACGCATGTGGCGGTTGGATGAAGAACAATCCGATTCCTGCTGAATACTCACAGTACGGTTCTTTTACTATCCTTGCAGAAAACAACCGCAAGCAGATTCAAGGACTGATTGAAGAACTTGCCGCCACCCAGCACGAAGCCGGCAGCGTGGCACAAAAAATCGGTGACTTGTACAAAATCGTAATGGACAGCGTGAAGCTGAACAAAGATGGTGTAGCTCCCATCAAGGCTGAACTCGACCAGCTGGCTGCTTTGAAGGACAAGAAGGAGCTTTATGCCTTGCTGGGCGATATGCAGAAGAAGGGTATCATCGCCTACAACGTGCTGTATGTTGGCGCTGACGAAATGAACAGTAGCATGAATGCTGTACAGACCTATCAGACCGGGCTGAGCATGGGCGAACGTGAATACTATCTGGAGAATGATGAGGCTACTGCCAAAATTCGTGATGCTTTCCGTACACATGTACAGAAGATGTATCAGTTGGCTGGTTTCGACGAGGCTACTGCCAAGAAAGGTATGGAGGTGGTGATGGATGTGGAAACACGTCTTGCCAAGGCTTTCCGCTCTCGTACGGAGTTGCGTGACCCGCATGCCAATTATAACAAGATGAGCATGGAAGAGTTGAAGAAGAATTATCCTACTTTCGATTGGGATGCTTATTTGTCTGCCATGGGCTTGAAGGATGTGAAGGAAATCATCGTAGGCCAGCCCGCTTCACTGAAAGCTGCTGCCGATATTCTGGATACGCTGCCCATTGAACAGCAGAGCCTTTATCTGCAATGGAAATTGATTGATTCTGCCGCAAGCTTGCTGAACGATGCTATGGCAGAACAGAACTTCGACTTCTACAGCCGCACCATGAGCGGTACACAAGAGATGCAGCCCCGCTGGAAGAGAGCGGTAAGCACTGTAAGCGGCGCGCTGGGCGAAGCTGTAGGTCAGATGTACGTGGAGAAATATTTCCCTGCTGCTGCCAAGGAGCGTATGGTGACTTTGGTGAAGAACTTGCAGGAAAGCTTGGGCGAACGTATTCAGAATCTTGCCTGGATGGGTGATTCCACTAAGGTGAAAGCTCTGGAGAAACTGGCTACCTTCCATGTGAAGATTGGTTATCCCGACACTTGGAAAGACTACTCCACACTGGAAATCAAAAATGACTCTTACTGGGCAAACATGGAACGTGCCAACGAGTGGAGCCATGCCGAAATGATAGCCAAGGCCGGCAAGCCGGTGGATAAGGACGAATGGCTGATGACTCCGCAGACCGTCAACGCTTACTATAACCCGACTACGAACGAAATCTGTTTCCCCGCCGGTATCCTGCAATATCCTTTCTTCGATATGAATGCGGATGACGCCTTTAACTACGGTGCCATCGGTGTGGTAATCGGTCATGAAATGACTCACGGATTCGATGACCAGGGCCGCCAGTACGACAAGGACGGTAACCTGAAAGACTGGTGGACCGCTGAAGACGCCAAGAACTTTGACGAGCGTGCCCAGGTGATGGTAAACTTCTTTGATAGCATCGAGGTTGCTCCGGGTGTATATGCCAACGGACGCATGACATTGGGTGAGAATATTGCCGACCACGGTGGTCTGCAGGTTTCTTATCAGGCATTCAAGAAAGCTACGGCTGCCAATCCGCTGCCGGTGCTGGACGGTCTTACTCCCGAACAACGTTTCTTCCTGGCATACGCAGGTGTATGGGCTAATGATATCCGTCCCGAAGAAGTGCTGAACCGCACAAAAAGTGATGTGCACTCATTGGGCGAATGGCGCGTAAACGGTGCATTGCCGCAAATCGGTGCTTGGTATGAGGCATTCAACGTGACAGAAAAAGACCCGATGTTCTTGCCGGTAGAAAAACGTGTATCTATTTGGTAAACCAACAAAATAACCTTTAAAAAAAGGCGGCAGACTGGAAACAGATGCCGCCTTTTTTAATTATACCTAATTTATTGTGTATGAATGTATGTATGAATAAACAAAATTTGTAACTTTGCACATCAAATACTAATATACGCATACTTTAATACGCAAATCCATGTCTGAAACAAAAAGAATCAAAACAGCTCTGGTATCTGTTTACCATAAGGAAGGTTTGGACGAAATCATTACCAAACTGCATGAAGAAGGTGTAGAGTTCCTCTCAACCGGTGGAACCCGTCAGTTTATAGAATCCCTGGGTTATCCCTGCAAGGCAGTGGAAGACCTCACTACATACCCTTCCATCCTGGGCGGACGCGTGAAGACTTTGCATCCGAAGGTTTTTGGAGGTATCCTTTGCCGCCGCGGATTGGAGCAAGACATGCAACAGATTGAAAAATATGAAATCCCCGAAATAGACCTCGTCATTGTTGACCTCTATCCGTTTGAGGCTACCGTTGCCAGTGGTGCCGAAGAACCTGCCATCATCGAAAAGATTGACATAGGCGGTATCTCTCTGATTCGTGCCGCAGCCAAGAACTATAACGACGTGGTTATCATCGCTTCGCAAGCACAATATCAGCCGTTCCGCGACATGCTGATGGAACACGGAGCCACTACTACCATCGAAGAACGCCGTTGGTTTGCCAAAGAGGCTTTCGGAGTGTCTTCACACTATGATTCTGCCATCTTCAACTATTTCGATGGTGAGGAAGGTTCCGCTTTCCGTTGCTCTGCCAACAGCCAGAAGACTTTACGCTATGGTGAGAATCCGCATCAGAAAGGTTATTTCTATGGCAATCTGGATGCTATGTTCGACCAGATTCACGGTAAGGAAATCTCTTATAACAACCTGCTCGACATCAATGCTGCCGTTGACTTGATTGACGAATTCAAGGATACGACTTTCGCTATCCTGAAGCATAATAATGCTTGTGGACTGGCTTCACGTCCCACTGTGCTCGAAGCATGGAACGATGCGCTTGCCGGTGACCCGGTATCCGCTTTTGGTGGTGTGCTCATCACTAATGCCGTGATTGACAAGGCTGCTGCCGAAGAAATCAATAAAATTTTCTTTGAGGTGATTATCGCTCCCGATTATGATGTGGATGCGTTGGAAATCCTCGGTCAGAAGAAGAACCGTATTATCCTGGTCCGCAAGCCGGCAGCTCTGCCTAAGAAGCAGTTCCGTTCTTTGCTGAATGGCGTATTGGTTCAGGACCGCGACCTTAAGGTGGAAACTCCTGAAGAATTGAAGACTGTAACTACGAAGGCTCCCACTGCACAGGAAATTGAGGATATGCTCTTTGCAAACAAGATTGTGAAGAACAGTAAGTCGAATGCCATTGTGCTGGCAAAAGGAAAGCAGTTGTTGGCAAGTGGTGTAGGTCAGACCAGCCGTGTGGATGCTTTGAAGCAGGCTATCGAGAAAGCCAAAAACTTCGGTTTCGACTTGAATGGCGCTGTAATGGCAAGTGACGCATTCTTCCCTTTCCCCGACTGCGTGGAAATTGCCGGCAATGAAGGCGTAACAGCCGTCATCCAGCCGGGTGGAAGTATCAAGGATGAACTCTCGTTTGAATATTGCAACGAGCATGGCATTGCCATGGTAACTACTGGGTTCCGTCACTTTAAACACTAATTCGGATTTACGATTTGACGATTTACGATTTACGATTGAAGTTACATCGTAAGTCTGAATCTCAAATTGTAAACAAGAGGAATATCAATCGTAAATCGTAAATAGTTAAATCGTAAATATTAATGGGATTATTCTCCTTTACACAAGAAATAGCGATGGACCTTGGCACAGCCAATACCATCATCACCACGAATGGCAAGATTGTGGTGGATGAGCCTTCGGTGGTGGCTTTGGACCGTCGTACCGATAAGATGATTGCCGTGGGTGACAAGGCAAAGATGATGCACGAAAAGACCCACGAAAACATACGAACCATCCGTCCGTTGCGCGATGGTGTGATTGCCGACTTCTATGCCTGCGAGCAGATGATACGCGGACTTATCAAGATGGTGAACAACCGTAACCGTCTTTTCTCTCCGTCACTCCGCATGGTGATTGGTGTTCCTTCGGGCAGTACCGAAGTGGAGCTGCGTGCCGTGCGCGACTCTGCCGAGCATGCCGGCGGGCGCGACGTTTATCTGATTTTCGAGCCGATGGCTGCTGCCATCGGTATCGGTATCGATGTAGAGGCTCCCGAAGGCAACATGATTGTTGACATAGGTGGTGGTTCTACGGAAATTGCCGTTATCTCTTTGGGAGGTATCGTAAGCAACAACTCCATCCGTATTGCCGGTGACGACCTGACTGCCGATATTCAGGAATATATGAGCCGCCAGCACAACGTGAAGGTCAGCGAGCGTATGGCTGAGCGTATTAAGATTAATGTGGGTGCTGCCTTGACGGAACTTGGTGAGGATGCTCCCGAAGATTATATCGTTCATGGTCCGAACCGCATTACGGCATTGCCTATGGAAGTGCCGGTATGCTATCAAGAAGTGGCGCACTGTCTGGAGAAGTCTATCTCTAAGATTGAGACAGCCATCTTGAGCGCATTGGAAAATACGCCTCCCGAATTGTATGCCGACATCGTTCACAACGGTATCTACCTTGCCGGTGGCGGTGCATTGCTTCGTGGACTGGATAAGCGTCTGACTGATAAAATAAACATACCGTTCCACATTGCGGAAGACCCCTTGCATGCCGTTGCCAAAGGTACGGGCGTGGCATTGAAGAACGTTGACCGCTTCTCATTCTTGATGCGGTAATGCGGAATTTATTAAACTTTCTCATTAAATATAATTACTGGTTCCTCTTTCTTCTGTTAGAGGTTGCCAGTTTTATTTTATTATTTCGCTTTAATCATTACCAGCAGAGTGTGTATTTCACCTCTGCCAATGGCGTGGCGGGGAAGGTTTATGAAATATCGGGTGGCATCACTTCTTATTTCCATCTGAAGACGGCCAATGAGGACCTGCTCGACCGTAATATGTGGTTGGAGCAGCGGCTTTCCTTTCTGGAAAATGTCTTGAAGGAGAAAGGATTGGACTCCGCCAGGTTGTACAGCATGGAACGGCTTGCTCCTACGGAGTATCAGATATTCAAGGCGAATGTCATAAAGAACAGCTTGAACAAGGCTGACAATTATATCACTTTAGACCGTGGAACAACAGAAGGTATCCGTCCTGAGATGGGAGTTGTAGATGCCAATGGCGTGGTGGGTATTGTGTATAAGACCTCTCCCCATTACTCGTTGGTCATTCCGTTGCTGAACAGCAAGTCAAGCATCAGCTGTAAGATTGTGGGCAGTGATTATTTCGGTTATCTGAAGTGGGAGGGAGGTGACTCCCGTTTTGCCTATCTGAAGGATTTGCCCCGGCATGCCGAATTCAATCTGGGAGATACAGTAGTGACCAGCGGCTATTCCACCGTGTTTCCCGAAGGTGTCATGGTGGGGACAGTGGATGACATGTCTGACTCGCACGACGGACTTTCGTATCTGTTGAAGATAAAGCTGGCTACGGACTTTGGAAAGGTGAGCAATGTGCGCGTCATTTCCCGCAACGGGCAGGATGAACAAAAGGCATTGGAGTCGAGGGCGGACGAGAAGTGACTAAGAAATTAGGGATTAGGGGTTAAGGATTAGGGATTAATCATCTTTATATCTTATAACTTATACACTCAATAACTTGTAACTCGTAACTTATAACTCATTAGCGTTGTTAATTAATTATCTGCATAAAATAGGATGGTTCATAGGCTTGGTACTGTTGCAGGTGCTGATATTGAACAATGTGCATATTGCAGGATATGCCACTCCATTTCTGTATATCTACTTGATACTGAAGTTTGAGTCGGACACTCCCCGCAATGCGTTGATGTTGTGGGCATTCTTTTTAGGGCTGGCTGTCGACGTCTTTTCCGACACACCGGGGATGAACGCTGCCGCTACGGTGTTGCTGGCTTTCTTGCGCCCCACTTTCCTGCGGCTGTTCGTGCCTCGTGACACGCTGGATACACTGGTTCCGGCCATCCGTACAATGGGGATTCTTCCTTTCCTGAAATATCTGGTTGTGAGTGTGCTGATACATCACGGCTTGTTGCTTACCCTCGAATTCTTCTCTTTTGCCCATATTGGTACGCTGTTGTTGAGAATTGCGGCAAGTACCCTGCTTACTGTGACCTGCATTATGGCTGTTGAGGGAATAAGAAAGAAAGGATAAAGGGATTAAGGATTAGGAATTGATGAAAGACTATACACTGGAAAAGCGGAAATATGTAATTGGAGCGGCGGCTATTGTCATCGTTCTTATTTACGTGTTCCGGCTGTTCGACCTGCAAATCATGACTGATGACTACAAGAAGAACGCGGACAGTAACGCTTTTCTGAACAAGATACAATATCCATCACGGGGGGCTATCTACGACCGTAACGGTAAGTTGCTCGTGTTTAACCAGCCTGCCTATGATATTACGTTTGTGCCTCGGGAGGTGACGCAGCTGGATACACTCGACCTTTGCAGCGCCTTGAACATTACCCGTGAACAGTTTGACAAACGGATGAAGGACGTCAAGAACCGCTGGATGAACCCCGGTTATTCCAAATACACCCATCAGGTGTTCATGACGCAGCTTTCTGCCGAAGAGTGCGGTGTGTTTCAGGAGAAGCTGTTCAAATTTCCAGGTTTCTATATTCAGCGGCGTACTATCCGCCAATATACCTATAACTCTGCCGGCCATTTGCTGGGAGACATCGGCGAAGTGTCCAAGAAAGACATTGAGAACGATGACTATTATATTCGCGGAGACTATATAGGCAAGCAAGGCATCGAGAAATCCTATGAAAAGTATCTGCGTGGAGAGAAGGGGGTGGAGATTCTGCTTCGTGACGCTCACGGGCGTATCCAGGGACACTACATGGACGGACAGTTGGACCGTTCCTCCGTACCCGGCAAGAACCTGACGTTGGGCATCGACATTGACCTTCAGATGTTGGGAGAACGACTGCTTCAACACAAAATCGGTGCCATTGTGGCCATCGAACCGGCTACGGGTGAGATTCTATGTATGGTTTCCTCGCCTACCTTTGACCCTCATCTGATGATAGGGCGCCAGCGGGGAAAGAACCACCGCCTGTTGCAGATGGACAAGCGGAAGCCTTTGTTGAACCGTGCCATCATGGGAGCTTATCCGCCGGGCTCCACCTTCAAGACGGCGCAGGCACTGACTTTCCTTCAAGAAGAGATTATCCACGAAGATTATCCGACTTTCCCTTGTGCGCATGGTTTCAATCATAAAGGCCTTCATGTGGGATGTCACGGACATGGTTCGCCTCTGTCGCTGATTCCTGCCATCGCGACCTCTTGTAATTCCTATTTCTGTTGGGGATTGTATCGCATGTTCGGTGATAAAAAATACGGTTCGCCGCAGAATGCCATTACCGTATGGAAAGACCACATGGTATCGCAGGGCTTCGGCTATCGGCTCGGTACCGACCTCCCCGGCGAACAGCGTGGACTGATACCGAATGCCAAGTTCTACGACAAGCCCTATCGGGGTTCGTGGAACGGTCTGACGGTGATTAGTATCTCCATCGGGCAGGGAGAGATTCTTGCCACCCCGTTGCAGATAGCCAATCTGGGTGCCACCATTGCCAACCGGGGGCATTTCATTACTCCGCACATCGTGAAGGAGATAGAAGACAATGAACTGGACAGCATCTATCGCAATCCCCGTTATCCCACCATCGACCGCGAATATTATGAAATGGTGGTGAAAGGTATGCGTGCCGCCGTAGACGGAAGTACGGGTAGCGCCACTTGCCGCATGGCGGGAGCCATCCTGCCGGGTGTGGAGGTCTGCGGAAAGACGGGCACGGCACAGAACCGCGGCAAGGACCATTCTGTCTTTATGGGCTTTGCCCCGATGGACAACCCTAAGATAGCCATTGCCGTCTATGTGGAGAACGGTGGTTTCGGTGCCACGTATGGCGTACCTATCGGTGCCATGATGATGGACCAGTATCTGCATGGAAAGTTGTCGCCCGAGAATGAGATACGGGCGGAAGAATTCAGTAACCGGGTGATACTTTACGGAGATGAGGAGAGATGATGATGAGGGGTTGGGGATGAACGGTGAGTGACTTCAATAGTAAATAGTAAATCGTAAAATCGTAAATAAATTGGTGACAAGGAGAGATAGCATATGGAAATCATTGGACTGGGTGACGATTGTCGTTTACCTGCTGCTGATTGTATTCGGCTGGTTCAGTGTCTGTGGGGCGAGTTATGATTATGGTGACCGTGACTTTCTGGACTTCTCTACGCGTGCCGGCAAGCAGTTTGTCTGGATTATATGTTCCTTCGGGCTGGGGTTTGTGCTGCTGATGCTGGACGATTCCCTCTATGACATGTTCTCCTACCTTATATATATAGGGCTGATGCTGTTGCTGATTGTCACGATATTCATTGCGCCCGACACAAAAGGGTCGCGGTCGTGGCTCATCCTGGGGCCGGTCAGTTTGCAGCCGGCGGAGTTTGCCAAGTTTGCCACGGCGCTGGCACTTGCCAAGTATATGAGCGCCTACTCGTTTACGATGAAGAACTGGAAAAGCTCTCTTATGCTGGCTTTCCTGATTCTCTTCCCCATGTTGCTGATTATCCTGCAGCGGGAGACGGGTTCGGCATTGGTGTACTCTGCATTTTTCCTGATGCTTTATCGGGAGGGAATGCCGGGCGTGGTGCTGTTCTCGGGTATATGTGCAGTGGTCTACTTCGTGGTGGGTATCCGTTTTGATGCGGTGATGATTGCCGATACGCCGACGCCTATCGGAGAATTTGCCGTGCTGCTGATGGTACTGCTTTTTGCCGGAGGCATGGTATGGGTTTATAAAAAACGTTGGGAACCCACGCGGAATATTATCGGCGGTTCGCTGGGAGTGCTGCTCGTGGCTTATCTGATTTCGGAATACGTGGTACCCTTCAACTTGGTGTGGGTGCAGTGGGGGCTTTGTGCACTTGTTGTCGGGTATCTTGTCTTTCTTTCTTTAAGCGAGCGCCATTTATCTTATTTTCTGATTGGGCTGTTTGCTTTGGGTTCGATAGGTTTCCTCTACTCCAGCGACTACTTCTTCAATAAAGTGCTGGAGCCCCATCAACAGATACGTATCAAGGTGGTGCTCGGTATGGAAGAGGACCTTGCTGGTGCCGGCTATAACGTGAACCAGTCGAAGATAGCCATCGGCTCCGGGGGGCTGACCGGCAAAGGTTTCTTGAATGGTACGCAGACAAAGCTGAAGTATGTGCCGGAGCAAGATACGGACTTCATTTTTTGCACCGTGGGTGAGGAGGAAGGATTCGTAGGGTCTACGGCTGTACTGTTACTGTTCCTTATTCTTATTTTACGGCTGATTGCCGTGGCCGAGCGGCAGCAATCTCCCTTTGGCCGGGTGTATGGTTACTCTGTGCTTAGTATATTCTTGTTCCATCTATTCATCAATATAGGCATGGTGCTGGGACTGACCCCCGTCATCGGTATCCCGTTGCCTTTCTTCAGTTACGGAGGTTCTTCTCTTTGGGGATTCACAATCCTGCTGTTTATTTTCCTGCGGATTGATGCGGGACGTAATCGCCGAATTTAGTTATGACCGTTTCCTTGTGGGACATACGAATGGACTTGATTATCATTACATTGCATTTACACATTGTTTACATCGTAATGTAACGGCCGTTACATCGCATTGTAACGTCCTTTACGCTGTATCGTAACGACTTTTACGCTATATTGTAACGCCCTTTACATGCTGGTGTAACGGTCGTTACATCCTGGCGTAAAAGACGTAACGCTACGAGGTAAGAGGGCAAGTTATGATACCCCGCCCGTTTCCGCTTCAAGGAGACGTGAGTGGGAGACTGAGGTGGTTGTTAGAAGAAGGTAATAAAGAACAATAGGGAGTTCCTATCTCTTCAGTTTGATGCCGATGTCATTGATTCCTTGCAGCCTTTCGTCCGGTAGCGTATAGGCCACTTTAAAGAGGTAGGTGCCGGGTTTGCCGATTCGAACGCTTCCTGCGGAGACGGCAGTCTGATAGAGACCTCCCCAGCCGTCACCTTTCCAGATTCCTTCTTTGTCCGCGAGGATTAGCTGTATGGTGTCCGTGGGTGACGGAATGGAATCTGCGGTGGTGTAGCAGATGGATAGAGGTAGATTCTGATAGGGGTAGTTGCTTCGGTTACGAACTTCCAAAGACAGTTTGTAGTAGGTCAGTGAGTCGGTGACCTTCACGTCGAAAGAGAGCGTGTCTTCGCGCAGCCAGCCTTCGGTGGGAAGGGATTGGAAGGAATGGTATACAGTCTGTTTGTCGCAAGCGCTCAGCAGGCTTGCGACAAACAGTAGTATGATACCTTTCAGGCAGAGATTCCTATTCTTGAGCCGGTTTGTCATTTTGGGCAGGTCTTTCACCTTGAGGTTTGGGCTTATTGTTACGGGGCGGACGACGGTTGTTATTGTTCCGTTGTTGACGTTCGCCTTGTTGCTGTTCACCTTGTTTGGGTGCTTGCCGGTCTTGTTTCTGTCTCGGTTGCCGGTCTTGCCTGGATTGTTCTCTCTGGTTGTTGGATTGCGGAGCACCCTGCTGCTCACCTCCTTGCGGACGACCGTTTCCACTCTTTTTCTTTCTCTTGTTACGGCTGTTGTTGCTGTTCTCGCCACCGTTGCCGTCACTGCCACTCTTGCCTTTCCGGCTGCGGTCAAAGCGGGTGAGGCTCTCTTGTTCCAGCAAGTCCACCGGCTTTTTGGGTTCGGAACGATGGGTTTCTTCTATCAGGCTGTCGGGCTTGATGCCACGTCTGTTCAAACCGATAATCTCGAAGGCGCGTCTGCCGCTGATGGTCACCAGGTTGGCGGGGATGTTCTTGTCGCTCGAGTAGGTTATCTGGTTGCTCAGAATGTCGGCTTTGAAGAAGAAGAACTCACCGTCTTTGGTCTCTAAGGTAATCTCGCGTGAGGGCAGGCGTTTCTGTGCTTCCACGTAGCAGTCTACTTCGTAGTTGAGGCAGCACTTCAGTTTGGCGCATTGTCCGGCAAGCTTCTGCGGATTCAGTGAAATGTCCTGGAAGCGCGCCGCGCTGGTGGATACCGATACGAAGGAGGTCATCCAGGTGGCGCAGCACAGCTCGCGTCCGCAGGGACCGATACCGCCGATGCGTCCGGCTTCCTGGCGGGCACCAATCTGTTTCATCTCGATACGCACGCGGAAAGCGTCGGCAAGTACCTTGATGAGCTGGCGGAAGTCCACCCGTTCGTCGGCTATGTAGTAGAAGATGGCCTTGTTGCCGTCTCCTTGATATTCCACGTCTCCAATCTTCATGTTGAGGTTGAGGTCCAGGGCTATCTGACGCGAGCGTATCATGGTGGAGTGTTCACGGGCTTTTGCCTCGTTGTACTTCTCCATATCTACGGGCTTCGCCTTGCGGTAGATGCGTTTGATGTCTGCCTCAGACTTGATATTGGCTTTCTTCATTTGCAGCGGCACGAGACGTCCGGTCAGGGTCACCACACCGATATCATGTCCGGGGGTGGCTTCTACGGCTACGATGTCGCCTTTCTCCAGAGGTATCTTGTTGCTGTTGCGGAAATATCCCTTGCGGGTATTCTTGAACTGAACCTCTACCAGCTCGCTCTCATCGGCATTGCCCGGAATGTCTGCCAGCCAGTCGTAGGTGTTCAGTTGCTTGTCCTGCCTGCCGCAACTCTTGCAGCAGAGACCTCCGCTTCCGTTATGTAGTTTAAATTCCATCATCTATTTATTTACTATTTGACTATTTACTATTTACGATTTGATACTTTGCATTTCATTATTTTGCCACTTTTCATTGTTTCAATAAAACAATCATTTTGAGAGAGAAGTCGAAGAACACCATGCGGGCGTTTACGTTCTGCTCGATGTGGCGTTGTGCTTCACTTAGTTCGTCCATGATCCCCATGACGTTCCGTTCGTTGACAAAGGGAGCGAAGCGGGTGGCGAAGTTCTGTTCGGGCAGCGTCATGTAGTTCATCTCCTTGCGGTGCAGGTTGTAGATGAAGTTCTCGCGGGTCATGCGCTGGCAGTAGTCCAGGAAGTTCTTCTGCCGTTCGCGTCCCATGGCAGCAAGCTGCTCGCTCCATTGTTTCATTTCCCGTATCTTGCGCTGGTAGGAGAGTCGCATCAGGCTGACAAAGAGGTTGAAGAACAGTTCGTTCTCTTCGTTCAGATGGATGGTCTCCAATGCTTTGATGAAGTCTCCGTTTGCCAGGTGGGCTATCGTCTCGCTGTCGCGGGGCTGCACTCCGTACTTCTGCTGCAGGGCTTCGGCTATGTCGGCTTCTTCAATCTTGGGAATGTTGAAGCGCTGCGTGCGGCTGAGGATGGTGGGCAGTATCATTTCCGGAGCTTCGGAGATGAGGAGGAATATCGTTTTCTCGGGTGGCTCTTCCAGCAGTTTCAGCAGCTTGTTGGCGCATACTTCATGCAGCTTTTCGGGTAGCCATACGATGGTGACTTTGTAACCTCCTTCACTGGATTTCAGACTCAGCTTGCGGGTTATCTCGTCGCTTTCCTTGGCATAGATGATGGCTTGTCCGTTTTCGGCATCCATCTCGTTCAGCCAATGGTTCAGTCCGAAGTAGGGGCTGTTCTGCAGCAGGTGCCGCCAGTTGGCGATATAGTCGTCGCAGACTTCCTTTTTCCCTTTGGCACTCTTGACGATAGGGTATACGAAGTGTACGTCCGGGTGCACCAGCTTGTTCCATTTTACGCAGGAGGGACAAGTACCGCAGGCATCGGTTTCCGTCCGGTTGGGACAGCAGATGTAGCGGGCATAGGCAAGTGCCAATGGGAGTTTTCCTACTCCGGCAGGGCCACAGAAAAGTTGTGCGTGGGGAATACGTCCTTCCTGCACTTCTTGTATCAGCCTTTGTTTGGCTACCTCTTGGCCTATTATGTCCTTGAAACTGAACACGGGTTAATTAGTTATAAGTTATTACTTGTGACACTGCCAGTTGTCAATTGTCAACTGTTGATTGTCCATTGTTTAGTAGATTTGTTTGGCTACTTCCCTGATGCTGTCTGTGGCTCCTACCGAGTAGAAGTGGAGGCTTGGGACGCCATGGGCTATCAGCTCTTTGCACTGCTGCACGCACCATTCGATACCCACTTGCTGAGCTTCCGCATCGGTGTTGCACTTCAGAACCTCTTGGGTCAGTTCCTCGGGCAAATCTACCTTGAACGTCTTGGGTATCATGCTGAGTTGTGACAACTTCTTGAAGGGCTTGATGCCCGGGATAATCGGGATGGTGACACCGGCTTGACGGGCACGTTCCACGAAGTCGAAATATTTCCGGTTGTCGTAGAAGAGCTGGGTCACGGCATACTCTGCACCCATTTCCATTTTTTTCTTCAGCCAGTAGATGTCTGTATCCATGTTGGGGGCTTCTTCATGCTTTTCCGGATAGCACGCCACACCGTATGAAAACGGGGTATTGGTAACTTTCATCTCGGAGCCGTCCACAAAAATACCTTTATTGAAGTTATTGATTTGCTCTTGTAGTTCGACGGCGTGGTGGTAACCGTTGCCCACGGGGATAAAAGAGGATTCGTGCTTTGCCTTGTCGCCACGAAGCACCAGCAGGTCGGTGATGCCGAGGAATTGCAGGTCGAGCAGCACGTACTCCGTCTCTTCGCGGGTGAAGCCGCTGCAAAGGATGTGCGGCACCATGGTGATGTTGTACTTGTTCTGGATGGCAGCAGCTACGGCTACGGTGCCGGGGCGGCGGCGCAGGCGGTTTCGCTGGAACAATCCGTTGCCGAGGTCTTTGTACACGTACTCGCTGCGGTGCGTGGTGATGTTGATGTATTTGGGGTCGAATTCCCGTAACGTATCTATGGTTTGATACAGCTTTTCGATGCCCGTACCTTTCAGTGGTGGCAATATTTCAAAGGAAAAAGCTGTTTTTTCGTTACTGTTTATCAGGTCGATTACTCTCATTTCTCTTTCGTTATCTTTGTCCGATTGGCAAAAATCTTGCACATTGGGAACAAAAATACAAAAAAGAAATGAGAAATGCCGAAATTGCCGGCTATTCTTTTATACAGCGGATGGAAAGAGCTTTATAGTAGGGCTTACCGGTGACATGGGCAGTGCTTGATACAAACTCGTCGCTTTCGCCGAGAAAATAAATGGTGCTTTCCGAAAGGGTATGCTTTGTATGATCCCAACTCCAAAAGGCGGTCATTTTATTGGGGCTGTTGTGTCCTTTGTTGTACCACATTCCTACCGGGAAAGCATTGAACCGGGTATGGTTGTTGACGGGGGCAACTTCACCGGATACCATTGCCTGCCATTCTCCTGCTTTTAGTATGGAGGCATCGTTGCCGGTGTAGTTTTTCAGCTGTTCCCAGTCTGCATCCGATGGAATTTTCCAGCCCTCGGGAGCCAGCTCTCCTGCCAGTATGGATTCTCCATTGTAAAAATAAATGTCATATTTGTCCGGCTTGTAATATCCGGCTTTGTCTGTTCCCAAGTCACTCTGTTTTTTCAAGGGAGCTCCGTCACGGTAGGTGGTGGCATGGAGCTCTTTACCCATCCAGTATTGGGCTCCAATCTTGACAATGGGGTATTCGGTAGACACTCCTTTTCTGATGTCTCGAAGGGTGTAGCATGCCACATTCACTTTGATGGCGTTTTCCGGTTTATCCAGAAGTAGCTTATGGTTATTGTCTATATAGAGCTTGTCTATGCCGGTATATTCCCCTTTAGTGTAGGTAAATCCATAGTCGTCTGTATTCCAGCTTATTCTTCCTCCGCAGATGGTGTCTTTACGGTCTGCAAGCTGTAGGATGACTCCATTGCTCAGGTCGGTCTTTTCATTTTCGCCTATGGGATAGGCTATAACGGCTCTGGAAGTCAATGACGCTGATTTGAGATATTCCTTGCAGACTTCTGCAATGGGTATCCCTTCGTGATAAATTCTGTACACATTTGAAAGAGAAAAGGAGAGAGCGGAGATATGTATGGCAGTGTAATCTTCCATATTGTCGGTGTCGATGGGAGGGAGGCTGCTCCATTCCTTGATTTTTCCGGCAAAACTGCTCAGTACGTTGCTGTTGCTCTGCATGGCTGATATGTTAATGATACATTGCGTGCTGCTACTCATTTCCACTTCGGGTATTGCACAACTGTATATACGTCCGCTCCACTCCATAATGAAGGATTGCTTGCCATCATTTATCGTTTGGGGTATGATGATGAATTCCTTGCCGGTAAGTTTGTTGTCTTTGACGCTCCATTCGCCGGAGGCTATGATGTCTTGTGTCCCCGTAAGATTACTGAAAGTCCCGTCTTCCAGATTATAATCGGCCGAGGTCTTGAGCCCGGTTGCGATGATACGCGGATTGGCTTTCAGCAAATCATTGGCAGAGTTGCTTGCGTCGGGTGTCAGAGAGATTGCCAGTTTGGACAGCTTGTGTTGGAACTCCAGGGTTACAGATTTGGTTTTACTGGTGATTCCTTGCGCTTTAGCTACCAAGAAGTCACTTTGTGCGCGGTTTTTCTCATTGCTCTGGTCTATCTGCACAGATACGGGAAGAACGGGTGTACCGGCAGCTACCCCTTCGGTTTGGTAAGGGTGGTAACTGATAAAGTCCAGTGACACATCTCCTTCCGGATAGAATACTGTCTTTTTGGGAACCAGTGTGGAGCCTTCCGTATATTCCAGGGCCAGATTGTCAATATACCGTTTTCCCTTGATGGAGCCGGAGGAAGTGGTTGCAAACAAGCCCATTCTGTCTCCTTTTTCAAAGGCGGTGTTTGTGACCTTGGTACTGGCCTTTTCCATTTTGATAGAGAACGTGATAGGTGTCGTCCCTTCCTCGATTTCCGCTTCTGATTCTTCGTCAATCCGGTTCACACAAGCTGTATTCCCTAAGGACATGCAGCAGAATAAAGAGGCAGCCAAGACTCCTCTTGCAAGAATAAGTTTCTTCATTATATTATTATTGTGGGGCAACGGTTTTTCCGCTTTCCCAATTATACTCAATGAACCTTGTCTTAAAAATATGGATTTAGCAGAGCTATAACCGGTATGGAAAAGTCTTTTACGCTTTTGGATGCTAATTATCAGTATCACGCTTGATGCCGCAGTGCTTTTTAATCTTATTTTTTAATAACTTTTAATAGGTTTCGGGTACAAATGTAATTAAACGTGTTAAATGAAGAGGGATAAATCGATAAAACTTTTATAATTTATTTATCACACTCTGATTTTTTGCCTAACTTTACACGCTAAAATCGTAGACAGTAATAAGTTAAACCATAGATATAAACTCATGCCTTTAAATTTACCCGATAAACTACCCGCTATCGAGTTGCTGAAAGAGGAGAATATTTTTGTCATTGACAATTCCCGGGCAACCCAGCAGGATATCCGTCCGCTGCGTATCGTGATTCTGAACTTGATGCCGCTAAAGATTACAACGGAAACGGACCTGGTGCGTCTGCTTTCCAATACTCCGCTTCAGGTGGAAATCTCGTTCATGAAGATAAAAAGCCATACTTCCAAGAACACTCCGATAGAACACATGAAAACATTCTATACGGATTTCGACAAGATGCGCGGTGAAAAGTACGATGGCATGATTATCACCGGTGCTCCGGTAGAGCAGATGGATTTTGAGGAGGTGACTTATTGGGATGAGATTACTGAAATCTTCGACTGGGCGCGTACGCATGTCACCTCTACGCTCTACATCTGCTGGGCGGCGCAGGCAGGGCTCTATCATCATTATGGAGTGCCGAAGTATGCACTGGATAAGAAGATGTTCGGTATCTTTGAACATCGTACCTTGCAACCGTTGCATCCCATTTTCCGTGGATTTGATGATATGTTCTATGTGCCGCATAGCCGCCACACGGAAGTGCGCCGGGAAGATATACAGAAGGTTCCGGAATTGACGCTGCTTTCCGAGTCGGAGGATGCTGGTGTATATATGGCGGTGGCCCGTGGAGGGCGTGAGTTCTTCGTGACCGGCCATTCGGAATACTCCCCGCTGACATTGGATACAGAGTATCGCCGTGACTTGAATAAGGGCCTGCCCATTGAGATACCCCGTAACTACTATGTGGACGATGACCCGGACAAAGGAGTGCTGGTGCGTTGGCGTGCCCATGCCAATCTGTTGTTCTCCAATTGGCTGAATTATTTTGTATATCAGGAGACGCCGTATAATATTAATGAAATAGGGTGAGTTACTCGTAACTAAACGATGATAAAGCAACGTAAAATAGAGCTGCTGGCTCCTGCCAAGAATTTGGAGTGTGGCATAGAAGCTGTGAATCATGGGGCAGATGCGGTATACATCGGTGCACCCAAGTTCGGTGCGCGTGCGGCTGCTGTCAACTCTTTGGAGGATATTGCCGCTTTGGTGGAGCATGCCCATCTGTATAATGCCCGTATCTATGTGACGGTCAATACCATTCTGAAAGAAGAAGAGCTGAAAGAGACGGAGAGGATGATTTGGAAGCTGTACCGCATCGGTGTGGATGCACTGATTGTACAGGATATGGGGATTACGCGGTTGAATTTGCCGCCCATTCCGTTGCATGGCAGTACGCAGATGGATAACCGTACGCCGGAGAAAGTACGTTTCCTTGCCGATGCCGGTTTCCGTCAGGTGGTGTTGGCACGCGAATTTTCTTTGCAGGAGATACGCGGTATCCATGAGGCGTGTCCCGACGTGCCGCTCGAAGTCTTTGTACACGGGGCTCTTTGCGTCAGTTATAGCGGGCAGTGCTATGTCAGCCAGGCTTGTTTCGGACGGAGTGCCAACCGGGGGGAATGTGCGCAATTCTGCCGTTTACCCTTCAGTCTGGTAGATGCCGATGGCAAGACCATTGTGCGTAATAAGCATCTGCTTTCTTTGAAGGACCTCAACCAAAGCGAGGTGTTGGAAGAACTGCTGGATGCCGGAGCCACTTCGCTGAAGATAGAAGGCCGCTTGAAGGATGTGACCTATGTGAAGAATGTGACGGCGGCTTACCGTAGGAAGCTCGATGCCATTTTTGCCCGTCGCAAGGAATATGCCCGTGCTTCTTCGGGCACCTGCCGTTTCGATTTCCAGCCACAGTTGGACAAGAGTTTCAGCCGCGGTTTCACCCATTATTTCCTGCAAGGAAGGGGAGGGGAGATCACTTCGTTCGATACGCCCAAATCTTTGGGAGAGGAGATGGGCACTTTGAAGGAACAGCGCGGTGGATATATTACGGTGGCAGGCGTAAAGCCTTTCCACAACGGAGACGGTGTCTGTTTTCTGGATGAGCAGGGACGTTTGCAAGGTTTCCGCATCAACCGGGTGGATGGTAACAAACTCTATCCGGCAGGGGAAGTGCCTCGCATCAAACCTCGTACACGGCTTTATCGCAATTTCGACCAGGAGTTTGAACGTATCCTTACCCGTAAATCCTCCGAACGCAAAATCGGTGTTTGTTGGGAGTTGGCAGATACTTCTTTCGGTTTCAGCCTGACGGCTGCGGACGAAGATGATAACCGCGTGACACTCTCTTTCCCTTATCCGAAAGAACCGGCACGCACGCCACAGGCGGATAATCTGCGCAGCCAACTGGCTAAGTTGGGGAATACCCCTTTCGAGGTAGCCGGGCATTTATCAGAAGAGGCGTCGGGTATCAGGCTCAATCTCTCTGAAAACTGGTTTCTTCCTGCTTCCGTGGTGGCAGACTGGCGTCGGCAGGTGATGGATAGGCTGATTGTGGCTCGGCGTGTTACTTATCGTCGTGAGTTGGCTGTCTGGAAACCGACAAGCCATGCTTTCCCTGCTACTTCACTGACCTATCTGGGCAATGTGATGAACAGTGCTGCCCGGAGTTTTTACCGTGAGCATGGACTTTCGTCTATAGCACCTGCCTACGAGGCACAAGCGGTTCCGGATGCTGTACTCATGTTCTGCAAACATTGCCTGCGTTTCAGTATGGGATGGTGTCCCACCTATCAGAAAGGACATTCTCCTTATAGGGAACCTTATTATTTGGTTGGGACGGACGGCAAGCGTTTCCGCTTGTCTTTTGATTGCAAGAATTGCCAGATGAAAGTCATTGCTCATGAAGAGCCGCTTTAATGAAGGACGAAGAATGAGGAATTACTAATAAAGACTTGAAAATGAGGAGTGAGGAACGGGCACATAATGAAAGGCTGGCAAATGACCGGTACCGGGAAGCGGGCAGGGACAAACATCCTTTGCGTTCACTGCGTTCCCTCCTATTCTGCATTCTTTATTTTTCATGCTTCATTGCTTTAGTTTCCTGCCATTATTCCCGTCCTAATCTTGAAGATGAACATCTGTCTAAGGAGACGCGTGATTCGCTGGCCTATCTTTTTGAGCGGCATTATACTTGGAATACCAATCTGGAAGTGCTGGCAGATTCTGTGAATTTGGCTTGTCTGCCCGTGAAGGACTGCTATAATATGCTTTATCGGGGAGACCGCGTGGTGGTTGCCGAGTTCGCCATCCATCCTGCCGACAGTGTGGATAGTGTATGGGTGAAGCTTGCCCATTCGCAGGAAGTGCAGGGTTGGTTGCGGGAGTCCGAAATGATGCATGCCTTTGTTCCTACAGACAGCATTTCGCAGGCCATCTACTTGTTCAGTGATACCCATGCCTCTTATTTTATCATTATTTTTGCCTTGTTTGTGGCAGTCTGGCTGTTCCGGGCTTTTCGGCGCAAACAGTTGAGGATGGTGTACTTTAATGATATAGACAGTCTCTATCCGTTGTTGCTATGTCTGCTGATGGCGTTCTGTGCCACTATTTACGAATCTATACAAGTGTTTGCGCCGGAGACGTGGCAACACTTCTATTTTAATCCTACCTTGTCGCCGTTCAAGGTACCGCTTGTGCTTTCTGCTTTTCTGATGGGTATCTGGCTGTTTATAGTGGTGTTGCTGGCGGTACTCGACGATTTGTTTCGCCAGTTAAGTCCGGCGGCGGCCGTATTCTATCTGTTGGGGCTGGCCTCCTGCTGCATCTTCTGTTATTTTTTCTTTATCCTGACTACATCTATCTACGTCGGATACTTGTTTTTGACCGCTTTTGTATGGGTATTCCTCAAAAGGCTTCGCATTTCGCTGCTGGCTTCACGCTATCGTTGTGGCAGATGCGGGCAGAAACTGAGGGAGAAGGGAGTCTGCCCGCATTGCGGAGCTATCAATGAATAAGGAAATTAGAATCTGCATCGCAGCTCTATCCCTGCCTGCACGGGACGTCCTTTCTGCATAAATCCGTTCCCCATACTCTCGAAGTAGAAGGAGGCGTAATCCTTGTTGAGGGCATTGCGCACCCAGAAATCAATCTGTCCATGTCCTTTCTGGAAGCTGATACGTCCGTTCAGCGTGCCGTAGAAGGCTTGGCTCACGGTATTCTTCTCGGTCCAGTAGATGCGCCCGGCACCGGTGTAGTTGGCGTTCAGCTGGATGCGGTCCAGCCAGTGCCCCGGACGGATGCGGAAGATGTACTGACCGCCCACGTTCATGGTATGCTTGGGAACAAAGGGTACGTACTTGCCGTTGTAGCTGATTTCCTGAAGCTCCCCATTCACTTTCTCGTTGGTGATGTAATCCTTAAAGGTGGCATAGGTATAACCATAACTTGCATTCAGCGTGAAGTCCGTAGCAACGGCAGCCGTCAAGGCAACCTCTGCCCCCTGGCTGCGGCTTTTGCCGGCATTTGCCGTTTCGCGTCCCAGTCCGCTTGGGGCGAAGCGTGAAATCTGCTGGTCGCGGGTTTCCAGCCAGAAGATGGCGGCGTCGGCATGCAGACGTCCGTCCAGCAGATTCAAGTGTGTTCCTATTTCGTAGTTCCAGGTCTGTTCGGGCTTGTAGACGGTGGCGGATTTTGCATCCGGATTCTCTCCCGCATCGGGGAAGTATTTGCCCACCAGCTCTTTGTAGGCATCCGGCACGTTGGGCATAATCGCCTCTTTGCTTTGTCGCATCATGTCATTCTTCAAACTGGATTGCAGCAAGTCGGAGAACATCTGCACGTTGTAGCCTCCCGAACGGTAACCTTTGCTGACCGTAGCGTAAACATTTCCTCTGTTTCGCGCAAAGTCATACTGCAAAGCAAACTTGGGCAACAGCTGAAGATAATCCTTATCAATGTTTCCTTGGTAGCGCGACTCTACGGTCAGCGCCGTCTCCGGCATCATCTCTATTTCGCGGATGACGACGTCGCCCCGCTTCATTTCTCCCTTGATGCCCACCTTGTAGTCCAGGCTGGTGCCGGAGTTGTAATCCATCTTCATACGCTCATAATCCAGGCGTAACCCGGCAGTGAACGACACTCCTTTCAGCCCGAATAAATCTCTGAAGGTGGATTGATGAAAGAGTGCCCCATTCAGCAGCGGAGTGTCGAAACTGCCCCCGATGGGCATGGTCCGGCTGCTGATGCCCAGTGAGGGCAGGATATTCATACTCATGGATGGTCCCATCTCTACTTGTATTTGCGATGGGATGACACTGCCCAACATCTGATTCAGCATCCCCATTCCGGCTTCCCTGAAAGTGACGGGAGCTTCCGTATTCAGCCATTGGTAGAAGCCGAAGGCGCCGGTGGTCCATTGCCAGCGGCTACCGCTTTTACTCTTCAAGATGATTTCCTCGCTCAGTGCGTGGGAGCGTTGTTTCTGTTGCAGGGTATAGATGTCGTTGGCGGTGAAGTCCTGGTCTATGTCCATGCAGTCCTTTAGAAACTGGTAGCCGGTGACCATGCTCAACGTGAAGTGCTGTGCCTGGTATTCCAGGTTCAGACCCGTGTTCAGCAGGTTGCGGTAGTAGTTGCTACGGGCGTTATTGGAGATTTTTCCGATGTAGGGCTTCAGCGGCTCGCTCTGTGCTTCGGGGGCCAGGCTGCCTTGGTAGAAATACGGGTAGCCACCCTGGTCGCTGTATTCGTAGTTGATGTTTAGGTCCACCTTCCAGTTGTCCGAGGGGAGGTAGATGGCGCGGATGCGTCCGCCTGCCGATTGCCCCTTGTCCGCTTTCTCGTCCCTCACCGTGTTGCGGAAGAATCCTCCTTGATAATCGTAAAAACCTCCGGTGGAAAAGGCGAACCGTTCCGAAAGGCGGTGATAGTGGGTCAGCGAGGTATTATAGGCATTGTACGTACCTGCCCCCATGCGGAAGTCCGTCCCCTGGTAGGAGAAGGGCGATTTGGTGTGCACCTTAATCAATCCGCCCATGGCATTGCGCCCGTAGAGCGTGCCCTGCGGACCGCGTAGCACGTCGATGCGCTCTACGTCGGCATAGCTGAAGTCGAAGGCTGACTTGTCTATATAAGGTATATTGTCTACATAAAGTCCTACGGAGGGAGTGTTGATGCGCGAGCCGATGCCGCGGATATAGACTGCCGAAGTCAGTCGCGAGCCGTAGTCGGGGATAAACATATTGGGCACTACGGATGTCAGATTCTTGATGGAGTTCACCTGTGCGTTCTGCATGTCCTGCTGCGAAAGCAGGGTGACGGCGGCGGGCTGCTCGCGCAGTTTCCGGTTTTCTTTGGGGGCGGCGATGACGGTTATTTCCTCTACATCCACCACTTTCAAGGTGTCTGCCTCTTCGGCAAGTACGTTGCCGGTTGCCAGGAGGCAGAAGATACCGGTCAAAATTCTATATCTATTCATAAACTGGTTTTTTAGCGCCTGCAAAGTAAAGGGATTCTTGCGGAAGGGACAATCCTCATTTATTAGGATTTCGTTCCTGGAGTGCTAATCTTAAATCGTTCCATCATGCGGAAAATATCGTTCCTCCGTGGGGTAAAAATCGTTCCACCATGGTGGAACGATTTTTACCCCACGGAGGAACGATTAGATGTTAGCACATTAGCACACTAATTGGGGCGAAGTTTTTCTGAAAAGACTTCGCTTCTGATGTATCCGGTTGTAGGATTATATTCTGTCCGCTTCCACATATCCGTGCATCACGGCATAGATAGTCAGCCCGGACACGGACTTGATACCCAGCTTCTCGGTGATATTCTTGCGGTGTGAGATGACGGTGGTCAGGCTGATGTTCAGTTTGTCGGCAATCTCCTTGTTGATGAGACCTTTGGTAATCAGCACCAGCACTTCTATTTCGCGGGCGGAAAGGTCGTGCCCGGCGGCTGTATTTATTGCCATATCCGAGTGTCTGGCGGGTGCCGGCTTTCCGTGGTTTTGTCTGTATTGGTTTCCGTATTGGCGCAGCTGCAGAATGTTTTTTGCCAGATTTTGTTCGTCCTGATAGATGTTTAGCGTCGGCATGCCCGACAGTTGGGGGACGGTTTCACCATTGACCAGCACAATGGTTTTGGGCTTGCGCTCCAGAAAGAAAGCGGTATGCTCGAAGTAAATCTGTGAAGAGATGAAATAATGCACATACATGTCAGGCGTATCATCCATCAGTTCGCCAAAGGAACGGAAAGAGCGGATGATGGCTGTCGGGATGATTTCCTCCAGCAAGTTCTGCAGTCCCAGACAGGAGAGGGTGTTGGAGTCGACGATTGCTATTTCAGGAGTCATTCTCGTTTTTTTGTTTCTGCAAAAATACGGATTATTTTTTAGGGTTTGTCTGTGCGGGGCTGCAAAATGAAAAATTCTCCTATGCAGAACTATTCTCCCTCTCCTTTTGGGGAACGGGGAGTGTCTCCTTTCGCATATTGGCTGGGGCTGACATTGAAATATTTCTTAAAGACTTCCCGGAAGTATTTCCCATCGCAGAAACCGGTTCTTTCTGCTACTTCAGTCACGGAATATTTCCCTTCTTTCAACAGCTCAGCAGCATGTTTCAAACGGATATTCCGTACGAAATCTGCCGGTGCCTGGCCGGTCAGCGCTTTCAGTTTACTGTAGAAGCTGGTACGGCTCATGTTCAGGAGCGAGCACAATACGTCTACTGTGAAATCGGGATTATCCATGTTCTCCTCGATATGTCTCTTTACATTCGACATGAATTTCCAGTCGAGACTGTTGGAGCAAGTGGTAGTTGTGGAGGGCTCTTCTTCTGTATTGATTTCCAAATCCGCATATCTCTTGCGCAGCAATGCGCGGTTGGCAAGCAGGTTGGCAATGCTGGCTTTCAGTATGTTTATGCTGAAAGGTTTTACAATATATTCGTCCGCACCGATATGGAGTCCTTCGAGAATGTTCTTTTCATCTCCTAGTGCCGTCAGCAGTACTACCGGGATGTGGGATGTTTCAATATCGTTCTTGATGGCGATGCATAATTCGTCGCCTCGCATTTCCGGCATCATGATGTCGGAAAGAATCAGTTCCGGCCAGAATTGTTTTACAATGGTCAGCGCTTCCTTGCCGTTGTTGCATACTTGTACATTGTAAATCGGGGAGAAGGACTGAAAGAGGTAGCTGCGCAGCTCGTCATTGTCTTCCACAATCAGGATGCGATGCAGTTTGTCATTGTCTTCAGTCCGGAGTTCTCCGGCAAGTTTCAAAGGAACGGTGGGGACATCCGGTTCATAGAAGGTCTTCTTATCCTTAACGGACAGAGTGAAGTTCTTGAACTGTTCTTTCTCTTTGGGAAGGATGATTCTGACAGTACTGCCTTGGCATTCGGTGCTCTCAATGTATATTTTTCCATTGTGCAGGCTTACCAGCTTCCGCACCAGCATCAGACCGATACCGCTTCCCGTTATTTTGGAGTTGATGGCATTTGTTCCACGGAAGTGCATCTTGAACAGTTTTCTTTGTTCTTTGGCGGGAATTCCTATTCCATTATCTTTGACTTCCAGTCTCCAGGAACTTTTCATGTCATAAACAGAAATGAGTATATCGCCATTTTTGGGAGTATACTTCAGAGCATTGGATATGACATTTTCCAGGATAGAGTCCATCTTCTCTTTGTCGAACCATACATTCATGTAGCTGAAATTGCTTTCGTATCTGAAAGTGATATGTTTTATGGTGGCATAGGTCTGGAAATTGTTGTATATCTCCTTGATGTAAGTATTCAGTTCATATTCTGCTATGTACAGATGAGGGGAATATACTTCTGCCCGTTCAAAGTTTATCAGATTGGTAGTCATGCGCAGGAGGGAGTTGACATTTCTCAGTGCCATGTGCATATTGTTGGTCTCGGCTTCGTTCAGTGTCTTGTTTTCAAGCATTTCTTCCAGAGGTGCCTTTATCAGTGTCAATGGCGTGCGGATATCATGCGCGGTATTGACAAAGAAACGGGTTTTCTCATCGGATATCTTTTTCTGTTTTCTCAGTGCCATGACACGGAAACCGACAACGGACATCAGTACTGTCAGCAGGACATAGCAGGCTATGGCCCAAAAACTGAACCAGACGGGGCGCGCAATGCTGATGTCGATGCTTCGCTCTTCAAAATAAAGATACGGCTCTTCCTTGGATACCGCCCGTATGTAAAGTTTGTAATCGCCCGAGGCAAGGTTGGTGAAGCGGAGATGCCCTTCTTCACCCAGGCGGTTCCAGTCATCGTAAAAGCCTTCCAGCTTCCAGTAGAAAGCGACATTGTCCGGCGCGTCATAATTGATGGATGAAATGCTGAGGGAAAAAGTGTTCTGGTTATATTTCAGCTTTAACCGGTCTGTCTGGTTGATGTTTTCCTTCAAGGGGGAATTCGGACTGCCGGGAAAGACAGTCTGATAGAGTATCTGAAAATCGCTGAGTATCATAGGAGAGTAGATGTACTTGGGCAAACGGGTTCCTTCGGGGAACTCGATGGCTCCGTCTGTGCTGCCAAAGACAAAACCCTTGTTCTTGCGTAGCGTTCCGGAAGAGGCACTGAAGCAGGAGGACATCAGCCCTTGCTCTTTGGTCCAGTTGTGGAATGTCTTCTCCGTAGGGTGGAAACTGCTGATTCCGTTTTCGGTACTCATCAGGATATGCCCGTCCGACTCGGGGAGTATGGTGTAGATGTTGTTTGAAATCAAGGCACAATTGTCCTTGTGATAATGCTTGAACGTATTGTCCTTTGCGTTGTAGACAACCACTCCGGAGCCGTTTGTTCCTATATATAAAGAGAGGTCTTCCGCTTGGTAAAGTGTGTTGATGTAGGTCGTCTCTTCCTGCAAGGCGACATATTGGAATCTACCCGACTCTTTGTCCAGCAGATACAGTCCGGCACTTGTCCCAATCCACATGTGTCCGTCGTCCTTTTCTGTAATGGCGGTGACGGAATTTATTCCGGGATACAGACGGACGGAATTCAGGGACAAATCGAAGCACTTCAGATTATAGAACCCTCCGGACCAGATATATCCTTTGGAGTCTTTTACAATGTCGCGGATATACTTGTCAGGACGAATGTTGTCCGGATTGAGCAGGTAAGGGGAGAAATATTCTACCGAGAGTGTCCTTTTATTTATTTTGTATACTCCCGAAGTATATCCTCCTGCCCAAATAATGCCGGGTGATACCTCGCATAGCGTAATGAAGATGTGATTCTTGTTTTTCAGTTGATGGTCGAAGGAGCTCAGGAATGAATGCCACTGCCCGGTTTTCGATTGATAAAGGCTGATTCCGTTACTTGTTCCGAACCATAGGTCTCCGTCACTGTCTTCAATGACAGAGTGTACCTGGTCGTTGACCAGCGATTGTCTGTTTCCGATAGAATGCTTTATCCAGTTGTAGCTTTTGTACCGGTTGTCTATAATGGTAATTCCTTCCGGGTAGTTGGCTATCCATATCCGCTTTTCTTCATCAATATAAATGTCATTGATGTTATTGCTGTTCATCTCATTGTGGCTTTTGTAGCTGGAGACGATGTACGGTTCCGAGATACACGAGTTCATGTTGATTTTGTGTATACCCATACCTTCTGTCGCTATCAATAGCTCTGTCTGGTTCAGAGGCTTGATTCGGGCAATGTTTACATCGCTCAAATCCGTATTGGAGTGTATAATCCGTTGTTGCCGTATGTCGTAGGCAAAGACGCCTTTTTCAAAAGTACCGATGAAAAGTCTTTGTGATTCTTGGTGGAAATAGAGTGAACTGATTTGGGCCTGGATTTTGTCAAGAGGTTCAAGAGGGACAATCTGCAATGTCTCATTTTCGAGTTTGACATATCGCAATCCCTTGTCGGTACCCATGAAGAAGTGGTTATTGTCCACTTGTTCGATACTTGTAATGCTGCTTTTCAGTTCATTGGACATTTGATGGACCTCTCCGGTTTGTGTGTCGTAGAGAGCGATGCTGTATCTGCTGCAGAGCCAAATCCTGTGATTGCAGTCCATATAGCCGTAGCTGATATTGACCGGTGTCTTGGGCAGTTTATATACTCTGTTGAACACATCGTGTTCTTGGTTGTATTGAAAAATGCGACCGGCTTTACCTATGACCCATAATTTCCCTTTCTCTTCAAAATATAGCCAACCGAGATGGATGGGGAAACTTGACTCTTTGTTTTCTTCTATTAATTTATAATGCTTGATGTCTTTTCCATTGTACCGGTCTATGCCTTCGTTGGTGAGGAACCACATGTAACCTACCGAATCCTTTTGAATGTCGAAGATTCTGCGGTTGCTCAATCCGTTTTCCACCCCTATGTATTTATATGTTTGCGCCGTAGCTATGAGAGGCAAAAGGAATAGAAAGCATACAATGTTTATGATGAACCTCATAATAAATACAATATAACAACATATATGTGATAATAGTTTACAAATTAAACGAGAAAAAGTGAAAAATCAAAATTTGGATGTAAATATTATAGCTTAATCAAAGAATGCCTTTGCCGCTTCCGCACATCGTTCGCCGTCAATTCCGGCAGAAACAATGCCTCCGGCATATCCGGCGCCTTCTCCGCAAGGGAACAATCCTTTTACGCGTACATGTTGCAGTGTCTCCTTGTCTCTTGTTATGCGTACCGGCGCCGAAGTACGGGTTTCCACTCCAATCATTGTCGCCTCGTTCGTCAAGAAACCACGGCTGTATTTCCCGAATAGCTGGAAACCTTTGCTCAGGCGTTCTGCAATGAAAGAAGGCATCCAGAAGTGCAGAGGTGAGGAAACCAGTCCCGGTGCATACGAAGTTTCCGGCAGGTCGTAACTCAGTTTTTTCTTAGTGAAGTCTGCCATTCTCTGTGCCGGTGCTGTCTGCTTCATATTGCCTTGTTGCCAGCAGAGGCGCTCCAGATACTCTTGAAAATACATCATGCTTAATTGGGAGTTGACGGTTGGCAATTGACAATTAGCCGTGCTGTCGTGCTGCATAGAAATTGTAAATTGTAGATTGTCAATAGTAAATTGCTCTATGTCTTCCGGGCGTAGCTCTACCACCATTCCCGAATTGCTCCAACGGGAACCGCGGTTGCTGGGACTCATCCCGTTGACTACAATCTGCTCGGGACCGCTGGCGGCGGGCACAACGAAGCCGCCGGGACACATGCAAAAGCTATATACTCCTCGTCCGTCCACCTGGTTTACAAAACTATATTCGGCGGCAGGCAGATATTTTCCCCGTCCGTTCCGGTTGTGATATTGTATTTGGTCTATCAAGGTGGCAGGGTGTTCCAGTCGTACGCCTACGGCAATGCCTTTAGCTTCAATCTCTACATTGTTGGCGGCAAGCCAGCGGTATACGTCCCGGGCGGAGTGACCGGTGGCAAGTATCACCGGGCCGAGGAAAGTCTTGCCGGTATTTGTTTCAATGCCTTTGACTTCATCCTTCTCTATGAGCAGGGCGTCCATGCGTGTTTCGAAGTGGACTTCGCCACCACACTGGATGATAGTGTTCCGCATGTTTTCGATGACACGCGGCAGTTTGTCCGTACCTATGTGCGGATGTGCATCTACCAGAATGGAAGTGGAGGCTCCATGTTGGCAGAAGACGTTCAGAATCTTGTCTACATTGCCACGCTTCTTACTGCGTGTGTACAGCTTGCCATCCGAGTAAGCTCCGGCACCTCCCTCTCCGAAGCTGTAATTGGACTCCGGGTTGACGAGTTGCTGGCGGCTGATTTGCGCCAAGTCTTTCTTGCGTTCCCGTACGTCCTTTCCACGCTCCACAATGACGGGGCGCAGACCGAGCTCTATCAGTCGCAGGGCGGCGAAGAGTCCTCCGGGACCGGCGCCTACCACTACTACTTGGGGCTTTCCTTCTACATTATTATATAAGGTATGTTGATATTCGTCCTCTTTCGGCATTTCGTTCAGATATGCCCGTACGTTGAGGTTGATATAGATTGTCCGTTGGCGGGCATCGATACTGCGCTTCAAGATGCGCGTTGCTGTTATCTCCCGTGCATTCAGTCCTTTCTCATGTACTAAGTACTCTTTCAGGCGTTGCTCGTTTGCCGCTACTTCGGGCAATACGCGCAGTTGGTATTCTTGTATCATAATGATTATCCGAATAGGGCACGGAATGCTTCTTCCACCTTCCGTACCGGTATCAATTCCATTTTAATCTTCTTCGTGTTCAGTCCTTGCATATTATACTTGGGAAGTATGAATCGCTTGAATCCAAGTTTCTCTGCTTCTCCGATGCGCTGCTCTATGCGGTTCACTGGGCGGATTTCACCTGACAGACCTATTTCTCCCGCCATGCACACCTCCGGCTCTATGGCCGTGTCCATGTTGCTGGAGAGGATAGAGCTGATGACGGCAAGGTCTATTGCCGGGTCGTTCACTTTCAATCCGCCGGCAATGTTGAGAAAGACGTCTTTCTGTGCCAGCTTGAAGCCTACACGTTTTTCCAATACGGCCAGCAGCATATTCATGCGGCGGATGTCGAACCCTGTGGCAGAGCGTTGTGGGTTACCATATACGGCACTGCTGACCAATGCCTGCGTTTCGATGAGGAACGGTCTGATGCCTTCTATCGCGGAGGCGATGGCTATGCCGCTCATACCTTCATGGTCCTGGCTCAGCAGTAGTTCGGATGGGTTGCTCACCTGCCGTAATCCATCTTGCCGCATTTCGTAAATACCCAGTTCGGCAGTGCTTCCGAAGCGGTTCTTGATGCTACGCAGGATGCGGTACATGTAGTGCTGGTCGCCCTCGAACTGGAGTACGGTATCCACGATATGTTCCAGTACCTTGGGGCCGGCTATGCTTCCTTCCTTATTGATATGCCCGATAAGGATGACCGCCGTATGCGTTTCCTTGGCAAAGCGCAGGATGGAGGCGGAACATTCCCGTACCTGGGCAATACTCCCCGGCGACGATTCAAGGGTTTCGGTAGAAATCGTCTGTATGGAGTCGATGATGACGATGTCCGGGCGGATGTTCTTGATATGGACGTAAATCTGTTCCAGGGAAGTTTCGCATACGATGAGGCAATCACTGGAAGCACTTGTCAAGCGGTCGGCACGCAGTTTCAATTGGCGGGTACTTTCTTCGCCGGAGACGTAGAGGATGCGTTTTTCCGGTATGCGGAGTACGGTTTGTAGCACCAGGGTGGATTTCCCGATGCCCGGTTCGCCGCCAATCAAAACAAGAGATCCTTGTACAAGACCACCACCTAGTACCCGGTTCAGTTCGGCATCATGGAGGTCAATGCGCGGTTCGTCATCGGCTACAATTTCATGGAGGGTTATGGGTTTGGCTTTGGCGGTCTCTATGCCCGATACGGGACGCTTGTTCACCACTTCTTTCCGTACCACCTCTTCCACATACGTGTTCCACATTCCGCACGACGGACACTTGCCTACCCATTTGGGAGAGTCTTGTCCGCAGTTGCTGCATACATAAACCGTCTTCTCTTTAGCCATAGTTGTGCATTCTCTTCTAAAATGATTGCCCAAAGGTACAATTTTTCGATGCAGGGCTTGCAGACTCCCATAGAGTTTTTTTATTTTTGTGAGTAGAAAACAATAACATGTTATAAAAGCCATGATAGAAGATATTCTTGCATACAACAAGCGTTTTGTAGCCGAGAAGGGGTATGAGAAATACATCACGAATAAATACCCGGATAAGAAGATTGCCATCCTCTCTTGTATGGATACCCGTTTGACCGCTTTACTGCCGGCAGCCTTGGGCATCAAGAACGGCGATGTGAAGATGATAAAGAATGCGGGTGGAATCATTTCACATCCGTTCGGTAGTGTCATTCGTAGCCTGATGGTGGCCATTTACGAGTTGGGCGTGACGGAAGTGATGGTTATTGCCCACTCCGATTGCGGTGCGTGCCACATGAGCAGCGCCCAGATGATAGAGCATATGAAGGCCCGGGGCATCAAGCAAGAGACGATTGATATGATTCGTTTCTGCGGAGTGGATTTCGAGTCTTGGCTGTATGGATTCGAAGATACGGAGAAATCGGTAAAAGGTACGGTGGAAGCTATTATCAATCATCCGCTGATACCGAATGATATCAATGTCAGCGGTTTCATAATAGATTCTGTGACGGGAGAATTGACCCCGGTGCAGTGATAGTTGTGCTTCACACGGTAATTTCCCCTGCCAGCGGTCGTCCCATCAGTTCGCGTATTTCGGCAGGCGGATAATCGTGCCCCAGAAGGAACATCAGCTTGGTTACGGCAGATTCCGTTGTGCTGTCATATCCGCAGACAACTCCTGCCTGCATCAGTTGGTAACCGGTTTCATAGCGCTCCATTTCAACAGTGCCGGCACTGCATTGGGTGACGTTGACAATGATGATGCCTTGTTCGCAGGCATCATGCAGGCGGCGTAGAAACCATTCCTTTCGGGGAGCGTTGCCGGAACCGTAGGTTTCGAGGACTACGGCCTTCAGTCCTTTAGTGGCAAGTATGGCTGCCACGACATTTTCCTGAATACCTGGAAAAAGCTTCAGTATGGCGATGTTGGTATCAAGCAGATAATGAGGCTCCAGTTCGTGGGGAGTGCCGTGCGTATGAATTTGCACATTATTATATTTAATATGTATACCGGCGGAAGCGAGTACCGGATAATTGAAGGAACGGAAAGCATTGAAGTTCTCCGCGTTCATTTTGGTGGTACGGTTGCCGCGCATCAGGTGGTTTTCGAAGAAGATGCAGACTTCGGGTACGATGGGCTGTCCGTTGGAGTGGCGGTCGGTGGCTATTTCGATGCTGGTCAGCAGGTTTTCCTTGCCGTCTGTGCGGAGCACGCCAATGGGCAGTTGCGAGCCGGTTAGGATGACGGGCTTGTTCAGCCCTTCAAGCATGAAGCTGAGTGCAGAAGCTGTGTAGGCCATGGTGTCTGTGCCATGCAGGATGACGAAGCCTGTATATTGGTTGTAGTTGTTGCTGATGATGCGTACCAGTTTGCGCCAGGCATCGGGGTCCATGTCCGAGGAATCCATGGGCGGGTCGAATTGATAAGTGTCGATACGGAACGCAAATCTCTGAAGTTCGGGAACATGTTTCTGCAACTGCTCGAAGTTGAAGCTTTCCAGGGCGCCGGTTTCTGCATTCTCTATCATTCCGATAGTTCCACCGGTGTATATTAGCAAAACGGAAGTGTTTTCTGGGTTCATGCGCACTTTTCTTTCATGTTTTCCATGCAAATATAATGATATATATTGAGAATGATAGCAAAATGTTAGAAAAGAATAAACGGATATACAGAAAAAAGGTATGGAAAGTGTGAAAGTGTAAGCCGTAAGTTGTGCATATTTCTTGCCTTTTTAGAGGCTTTCTGTATTTTTATCGCAAAAAAGTCGCAAAAAGTGATAGATTGAATGTTTTTATTGTTACTTTTGCAACACTTATCATAAATGATAGAAACAAGAGACTATGAACAAGTACTATCAACATACAGTCACATCCATGTGGACCATGACCCTTAGGGGTTAGGGATAGTATTTTGTGTTTCTATGTGTTACACCATTTTCAAGCAGTTTTTCCATTTAATTAAAGTCAATGCAAGCCGTAGCAGCTTGTTTCCGACACATTGTATCAACCATCTCAACAATATAAAGAGAAATGAAAGTAATGAAATTCGGCGGAACGTCCGTAGGTTCCGTGAACAGTATTTTGAGCGTCAAGAGAATTGTAGAAGCAGTCGATGAACCGGTTATCGTGGTGGTGTCCGCATTGGGCGGCATCACGGACAAGTTGATAAACACCTCTAGAATGGCGGCAGCCGGTGATGCTTCTTACGAGAATGAGTTCCGGGAGATTGTCTATCGTCATGTGGAAATGATTAAGGAAGTGATTCCGGCAGGCGAGGCGCAGGTTGCCTTGCAACGCCAGATTGGTGAGCTGCTCAACGAGCTGAAGGACATCTTTCAGGGTATTTATCTGATAAAGGACCTTTCGCAGAAGACGTCCGATACGATTGTGAGCTATGGCGAACGGCTTTCATCTATCATCGTGGCACAACTGACGGGAGCGGAGTGGTTTGACTCACGCAAGTTTATCAAGACGGAGAAGAAGCATTCCAAGCATGTGCTGGATACGGAGCTGACAAATTCGTTGGTGCACGAAACATTCAGCAGCCTGCCCAAACGCGTATTGGTTCCGGGGTTTATCTCCACAGACAAAATGACGGGAGAGGTAACGAACCTGGGTAGAGGTGGTTCCGACTATACAGCGGCAATTATTGCTGCCGCACTGGATGCTGACAGTCTGGAAATCTGGACGGATGTAGACGGGTTCATGACAGCTGACCCGCGTGTGATTTCCAGGGCATACACTATCAATGAATTGAGCTATGTGGAAGCTACGGAGCTTTGTAACTTCGGTGCGAAAGTGGTCTATCCGCCTACAATCTATCCGGTTTGCCACAAGAACATTCCCATTTTGGTAAAGAATACCTTCAACCCGGAGGGGGCGGGAACTGTCATCAAGCGAGAGGTTTCCGACCCGCAAAGCAAGGCTATCAAGGGTATTTCATCCATCAATGATACGAGCCTAATTACAGTGCAAGGCCTTGGTATGGTAGGTGTCATCGGTGTGAACTACCGTATCTTCAAGGCGCTGGCAAAGAATGGCATCAGTGTGTTCCTTGTGTCCCAGGCTTCTTCGGAGAATTCAACGTCTATCGGTGTGCGCAATGCGGATGCTGATCTGGCTTGCGAGGTGCTGAACGAGGAGTTTGCCAAAGAAATAGAGATGGGAGAAATTTCTCCTATTCAGGCAGAAAAGAACCTGGCTACCGTGGCCATCGTAGGCGAAAACATGAAGCATACGCCGGGTATTGCCGGAAAGCTGTTCGGTACGTTGGGGCGTAACGGTATCAATGTGATTGCTTGTGCGCAGGGTGCTTCGGAAACCAACATCTCGTTTGTAGTGGACAGCAAGTCGTTGCGCAAATCGCTGAATGTCATCCATGATTCTTTCTTCTTGTCGGAATATCAGGTACTGAATCTCTTTATCTGTGGTATAGGAACCGTAGGTGGCAGTCTGATAGAACAAATCCACAGCCAGCGCCAGAAGCTGATGCAGGAGAACGGCCTGCAATTGAATGTAGTGGGCATTGCCGATGCAAACAAGGCCATGTTCAGCCGCGAAGGTTTCGATTTGGGACGTTTTCGTGAAGAACTGCAGGAGAAGGGAAAGGACAGCTCTCTGGAAACGCTGCGTAATGAGATTATCGGTATGAACATCTTTAACTCTGTCTTTGTGGACTGTACGGCAAGTGCAGGCGTGGCTTCCCTTTACAAGGACTTGCTGCTGCACAATGTTTCGGTAGTGGCTGCTAACAAGATTGCCGCTTCTTCCGAATACGAGAACTACCGTGAACTGAAACAGATTGCCCGCCAACGCGGTGTGAAGTACTTGTTTGAAACCAATGTAGGTGCCGGACTCCCCATCATCAATACCATTAACGACCTTATCCATAGCGGTGATAAGATATTGAAGATTGAAGCCGTGCTGAGCGGTACGTTGAACTATATCTTCAATAAAATCAGTGCCGACATTCCTTTCAGCAAGACCATTAAGATGGCGCAGGAGGAACGTTACTCCGAGCCCGATCCGCGTATCGACCTCAGCGGAAAGGATGTTATCCGCAAACTGGTGATTCTGGCACGCGAGGCCGGTTACTGTTTGGAACAGAGCGATGTTGAGAAGAACCTCTTTGTGCCCGATGACTTCTTTGAAGGCTCCCTGGATGACTTCTGGAAGAAAGTGCCGAGCCTCGATGCCGATTTCGAAGCCCGCCGCAAGGTGTTGGAAGCCGAGAACAAGCATTGGCGTTTCGTAGCCAAACTGGAAAATGGCAAAGCATCTGTCGGTTTGCAGGAAGTCGGCGCCAACCATCCGTTCTACGGGCTGGAAGGCAGCAATAACATCATCCTGCTGACCACGGCACGTTATAAGGAATATCCGATGATGATACAAGGCTACGGAGCCGGTGCGGGTGTAACGGCTGCGGGGGTATTTGCGGATATTATGAGCATTGCAAACGTTTAATCCAAATCGTAATATAGAAAGATGAAACACATCATTATATTGGGTGATGGTATGGCCGACTGGCCCGTGAAGGCTCTGGGAGGCAAAACCTTGCTGCAGGCGGCTGCAACTCCCTATATGGACAAGCTGGCACGCATGGGACGTGTGGGAAGGCTGGTGACGGTGGCCGAGGGATTTCATCCCGGCAGTGAGGTGGCGAATATGTCCGTTCTGGGCTATAACCTGCCGAAGGTGTACGAAGGCCGCGGTCCATTGGAGGCGGCGAGTATCGGTGTGGACTTGCAGCCGGGTGAGATGGCGATGCGCTGCAACATTATCTGCATCGAGGGAGACAATATCAAGAATCATTCTGCCGGGCACATTACTACAGAGGAAGCGGATGTGTTGGTAAAATACCTTCAGGAGCATTTGGGTGATGACCGCGTGCATTTCCATACGGGCGTGCAATACCGCCATCTGCTGGTAATAAAAGGAGGGGACAAGCGCATTGACTGTACGCCGCCCCACGATGTCCCTTTGAGGCCTTTCCGTCCGTTGATGGTGAAGCCGATGGAGGGTACGGAGAATATTTCGGTCCCCGAAGGCGGTGCAGAGCTTACTCCGAAGCAGACTGCCGATTTGATTAATGATTTGATTCTCCGTTCGCAAGTGTTGCTGGAAAACCATCCGGTCAACATGAAGCGGAAGGCCGAGGGTAAGGACCCTGCCAATAGCATCTGGCCGTGGAGTCCCGGTTATCGTCCGCAGATGGAGCGCCTTTCAGACAAGTTCCCGCAGGTGAAGCGTGGTGCTGTGATTTCTGCCGTGGATTTGATTAACGGCATCGGCTGTTATGCCGGATTGCGGCGCATCACCGTAGAAGGTGCGACGGGGCTTTATGATACCAACTATGAGAATAAGGTGGCTGCCGCCCTTGATGCATTGCGGACGGATGATTTTGTCTACCTGCATATCGAGGCCAGTGATGAGGCCGGTCACGAAGGAAACGTCCCCTTGAAGATTATGACGATTGAGAATCTGGACAGCCGTGCCGTAGGTCCTGTCTACGAGGCTGTGAAGGATTGGGAGGAACCCGTTGCCATCGCCGTATTGCCCGACCATCCCACTCCCTGCGAGCTCCGTACGCATACGGCCGAACCCATTCCGTTTCTCATCTGGTATCCGGGTATAGAGCCTGACGGCGTGCAAACATTCGACGAAGTGGCAGCCTGCGACGGCAGCTACGGACTGATGAAAGAAGACGAGTTTATCAATGAATTTATGAAGGAATAATGTGGCGCTAATGTGCCAATATGCCAATGTGCTGATTACCATTCAGCATCATAGCGCAGCCTTTAATTTTTAATTCTTTAATTTTTAATTTAATATGAAATATTATAGCACCAACAAACAAGCCCCCGAAGCCACTCTTGAAGAGGCCGTGGTAAAGGGACTGGCTGCCGACAAGGGGCTTTTCATGCCCTTTACAATCAAACCCTTGCCGCAGGAGTTTTACGACAGCATCGATACGCTGAGCTTTCAGGAGATAGCCTACCGCGTGGCAGATGCTTTCTTTGGCGAGGATGTTCCTGCCGATACGCTGAAACAGATTGTGTATGACACACTCAGTTTCGATGTCCCTCTGGTCCGGGTGACGGAGAATATTTATTCGCTTGAGCTGTTCCATGGTCCGACGCTTGCCTTTAAGGATGTAGGCGGCCGCTTCATGGCGCGTTTGCTGGGATACTTTATCAAGAAAGAGGGCAAGAAGCAAGTCAATGTGCTTGTTGCTACCTCCGGTGATACGGGCAGTGCCGTTGCCAATGGTTTCCTCGGTGTGGAAGGCATACACGTCTATGTGCTCTACCCGAAGGGAAAAGTCAGTGAAATCCAGGAGAAACAGTTCACTACCTTAGGGCAGAATATCACGGCTATTGAGGTCGATGGTACGTTCGACGATTGCCAGGCTTTGGTTAAATCCGCTTTTATGGACCGCGAGCTCAACGAACATCTGCAACTGACCAGTGCCAATTCCATCAACGTGGCGCGTTTCTTGCCGCAGGCATTCTATTACTTTTATGCCTATGCTCAACTGAAACGTGCCGGCAAGGGAGGCAATGCCGTCGTGTGTGTACCCAGCGGTAACTTCGGTAACATCACTGCCGGCCTCTTCGGCAAGCGTATGGGACTGCCCGTGGAACGCTTTATCGCTTCCAATAACCGCAATGATATCTTCTTCCAATATTTGCAGACGGGTGTTTATACGCCGCGTCCCAGTATTGCCACCATTGCCAACGCGATGGATGTGGGCGACCCGAGTAACTTTGCCCGTGTACTCGACCTTTACGGAGGCAGCCATGCCGCCATCTCTGCCGAAATCAGCGGTGCCACTTATACCGACGAGCAGATTGCCGAAACCATGCGAGAAGTGTGGAAGAAAGACCATTACCTGCTCGACCCGCACGGAGCCTGCGGCTTCCGGGCCCTGGCCGAAGGACTGAAACCCGGCGAAACGGGCGTATTCCTGGAAACGGCCCATCCGGCGAAGTTCAAGGATACAGTGGAGAAGATTATCGGTGAAGCCGTAGAAATACCTGCCAAGCTTCAGGCCTTTATGCGCGGCGAGAAGAAGAGCCTGCCAATGTCGAAGGACTTTGCGGACTTCAAGCAATATCTGATGCATGTATAAAGAATGGGACGTCAGTAAAGAAAAACACCGGATTGCTTGACATTGCCTTTCGGATGTTGTATCTTTGTAACTGCAATCTTAGTTCAGATTCAATTTTAAATTAGCATAAAAGGAGAGGCGTCGCTTCTCCTTTTTTGTTGTGTTCTTCCGTCACTTCATTAGCCAAAGCTTAGGGTTTACTCTCCTAAACCGGTGCTTTACAGATTTAATCCTCCACTTCAGCAAGCGGAATGGCAGGCATTTGCTTGGAAAATCCCGGTGGTTTTGACGAAAAGCTCGGATGTTTTTGACGAAAAGCTCGGATGTTTCGGATGAAAAGCTCCGGGCTTTCGGATGATATGTTCAGCGCCGACAGACGGTATGTCGAGGATAAACAGATGATATGTTCGGGACGGATACATGGTTTGTTCCGGCTATATGAACGGACGATAATACGTCTGTTCCGTTAATCTTCCATAAATTTGCTCTTGACAAGATTGGCTGCTTTATTCTGTATCGGGTTCTTCCCGGATGAGGTCTATCATGCTGCCCAACTTATGATGGTTGTTCCATAGCACAAGCACTTCAATCTTCCGGAGACTGTGCCGGTAAAGAAGCGTATAGTCGGGATGCGGGATGATGTACCGTATGTTCTCTGCTTCGGTGGGCTGTCCGATAAACGGATTCAGCGTGACGCGGTACAATGCATTTTGGAATAAGGAGTACAGAACCCCGCCACACCGTTTGTTGCCATCTCTTTCTTGCGAGGAAATCAGCAGGCCCTTCAGCGCCTCTTTGGCGAGGGGCGACCAGATTATTTGTTTAGCCATGCCTTCACCTCCTTACTGATTGTGACGTCCTCTTGTCCTTCTCCCTCATCCAGTTGCCGGCAGGCTTTCTTAAGGTCATGGCGTAGCCGGGTGGAGAATGCGAGGACTTGCTTTGTTTGCTGAGACGATTGTTCTTCTTTAACTTTTGCCATAGTGTTATCTCCTTTTTCTCCTAAAACATTTCAAAGTAATGAATTGTTTGAGGGGAAAAATACGAAGCTGATGAAAGATAAGAAACTGGAAGCCAATCTCAGTATGGTTGCGTCGCGCGTCATGGCGGGGTTGAATATGAATGGATTGAAATTTCTGCTCCCTTTGTGGCTGGGTGCATTGACGGGTGTCACGGTGCGTTGTGTCTTTGCTGCCGTGGCATTTTGGATAACAAGCTGGTTTGTAAAGGAGGCACCGGCCACAAAGCGGCAACGGATAGGGCTGTTCTGTCTGGGAGCCTTCGGACTCTACGGATTCATGTTCTGCTATCTGCTGGGCATCAGCAAGACGACTCCGGTTTCCAGTGCCATCTTCAACTCTATGCAACCCATTTGGGTCTTTCTGATATCCGTCTTTTTCCTGCACGAAAAGGCTACGCTGATGAAGATTATCGGTATAGCGCTGGGTTTTGGCGGTGCGTTGCTGTGCATCCTTACGCAAGGCAGTGACGACTTGGCGCACGATGCATTTACGGGAAACATGTTCTGCATGGTAAGTTCGCTGGTCTTTGCCGTTTACCTGATTGTGAGCAAGAAATTGCTGGAAGAGGTCGGGGTAGTGACGATGATGAAGTACATCTTTGGCGGTGCGGCAGTAATGGGATTGATAGTGTCGTCCATTATAGGCTGGGATGCACCCTTGCTTACGGATGCCTTGCATGGGGAGTGGCACTGGGTGCCGTGGGCGGTGCTGGCTTTTGTGCTGGTTTTCCCTACTTACCTCAGTTACTTTCTGGTTCCGGTGGGCTTGAAGTATCTCAAGACGACGGTTGTAGCCATGTACAGCTATCTGATATTGGTGGTGACTACCGTTGTTTCCCTCACCTTGGGGCAAGACCGTTTCAGCTGGACGCAAGCCGCTGCCATTGCCATGATTTGTATCAGCGTGTACTTTGTTGAAGTGGCGGAAGCGAAGAAGTAGTGACGAATACCAGGTATTCCCCTTCCGCCTCGATGGTGAATTCCGTACCGGTGCATTCGTTGAGTGTGCCTTGCCACCAGTTGGTGAAGTCGCTGAGGGGATAGACCAGTTCTTTGCCATGCAGACCGTGTGCAGTGAAGTTGATGATGGATACTTGCTGTCCGGGATGGCTTGGGAAGGTGCGGGTACCCCGGCAGGGGATGAAGATGCCGTAATCGGTATAGGTACGTACATCGGCTCCGGCGCGGAGATAGTCGATGAGCAGGCTGATATTTCCCAGGGTATGGTCTTCACGCTTGCCCGTGGCACCGATGATGGCGATGCGGCGTTTATCTTGCGCCAGCAGGAAATTGACGGCTTTGGTCTGGTCGTTGGTTTCCTGGTCGCTGATGCGGTGCAGGATATGTCCGAACTTCCGGCGGTTTTCATCACTGAGGGAGTCACCGTCGCCGATGATTACGTCGGGAGTATGGCCCCGGCGGATGTATTCGTCCGCTCCGCCGTCGCAACAGACCACGTAAGGCGCTTCTGCCAATATCTTTAAAGGTAGGGGACTTGCAGGATATTCCCCATTCGCCAAAACTACGGCATCAATAGTTAATAATTGCTCGTTGCTCGTTGATAGTTCGTTTTTCATATCTTTCTTAATCCCTAATCTCTAATCCTTCATCCTTGTTCATCATTTTCCTCCATTTGAAGTAGCCAAAGATAGCTATAATTGTATAAAGGCCGTATAGTCCGGCCGTAAAATCGAGTCCTTTGTAGATGTACAGCCCGGTGCTCACTACATCCACCGCAATCCATGCCCACCATTGTTCCACATATTTCCGTGCCAGCATCCACATGCCGATGATGCTCATGGCAGTGGTGAAAGAGTCCAGCCAGGGCACATTGCTGTCCGTGAAGTTCACCAATATCCACGCAATGCCCAAAAGGGCAGCAGCGAATATGACAGTCAGCGGCAGCAGATAGCGCACCGGCATCCGCGTAATGGGGAGTTCCTTCTGTCCTTCTGTTCTTCTGTCCTCCACCTGCTGCACCGGGGCTTTCTGCCGTAGAATCTTCCGGCGCAGAAACGTACCGTATTTCCACATCATCCACCCGTAGATAGCAGCCCCCAGATAGTAGATATTTATCCCGAAGTCGGCATACAGCCCCGCATCGTAGTAGACGAAGATGTAAACGGCAGGCATAATGATGCCCGCTATCCAAAGATAAATGCTTGCCCGGTACTCCAACCAGAGGTAGAGCAATCCGACAAGTGTACCGATAATTTCAAGAGCGTGTTCCATAAAAACAGAAAGACTATCCTCCCTCCCCTTCAAGGGAACGAGGGGTTTTAAAAATTAATAGCTATATGTCCCAGTACATTCGTTCCCGCTTGGGCAGCGTAGCCGGCATAGTTGTAACGGACTTTTCCTCCGTTATCGTCGAGATAGTATCCGCTGCCTGCGTATCCGTTGTTTTCGTATTCTTCATTGAACAGATTATAGATGGTGCACCCTATGGTTACCGACTTTACTTTAGGCAACTTGAAGGTATAGGACAGATTCAGGTTGCTTACGAAATAAGCATCCAGCGTGCACTCCTCTTGCTTGGCGTTACTCATGTATTGCTTGCTGATATATTGTGACTGCAACGAGGCCTCGAATCCCTTGAACGTATAGCCCAGGCGGTTGTTCAGTATGAAGTCGGGAGAGAATGCGATGGGGGTATCCCCGTGTTTGATGACCCATGCCTCCGACCCGGCCTCCTCGTTTTCAAAAAGAGTTTCGGTAAAGTTCTGCACACGGTTCTTGCTGAGTGTGGCATTGATGTCCCATTGGAAACCGCAGTCCAGCCGGATGCCTGCCATCAGCTCGATACCCATGCGGTAGCTGTCGGGCACGTTGCTGGCCATGGCTTCGCCTATCTCGTTCAGCTCCCCCGTCAGTACCAGCTGGTCTTTATAGTCCATATAGTAGAAGTTGGCACCCGCATGGAGCCATGAGTTGGCGAAGGTATATCCCAGTTCGTAGTCGAACAAGCGCTCAGCCTTGGGATGTTCGGTGAAGTAGCCGTCGGTGTAGTTGTTGCGCGTAGGCTCTTTATGGGCTACGCTGAACGAACCGTATAGGCGGTGGTTGCGGTCGATTTGCCAGGACAGTCCGGCTTTCGGGTTGAAGAAGTCGAAGTCTTCGTCGATGTCCAGCTTCTGCATTCCCGGAGTGGTGGCAGTCCAGTTGTACTTGTCGTTCAGTCCGTTTATCTTGTAGTTGATGTGGCGGTATTGCAGGTCGAGGTAGGCGCTGAGGCCGCTTACCAGTTCATAATTGGCTTTCAGATAAATATTTCCGTCATTCTTTGTGGCGTTGTTGCGGTAGTAGTCGTGGTCGGGATTCAGTTCGCCGATATAGTTCTTTACCCAAAGCACTTTTCCGAAGTGGTCGCCGTCATAGCGGTTCAGTGCACCGCCTAGCGAGGCATGCAGACGGTCGGCTTTGTAGCTTACGGAGAAGATTCCGCCGCCAAACCAGTTGTCCATTGCCTTCTTGCGGATAAGGTCGCTTACTTCTATCTTGCCGCCGTTGTATTCGAAAGGCGACATGCCGTACTCTGCCAACGAGCGTTCGCCTTTATATTCTTGATAGTATCCGTCGCCTTTGGTGTAGTGCAGGCCGATATTCAGGTTCCATTGTGAGGTGAAATTGTGGTTGAATAGCAGCTGGTAATTCTTTTGCGTATAGTTGTCGGTCTGGTCGTCATAGAAATGCAGTGCACCTCCTTCGTCCGTGAGGTAATGCTTCTCGCCGTTGTCATCTTTATAATATTCTTTGTTGTATACATGGCCGTCCCGGTCGGTGGCGTACATGAATCCGCAGGAATTATAACGCCGTCCGTAACGTTCCATCTCCTCCTTGCTGGCATAGTTCCATGCGTGGTAAGTGCGCTCTTTGCCGGCAAAGGTTATCAGTTTGACGGAGGTATTGTCATTGTAGTATCCTCCTTGCAGATAATAGGAGTTCAGTCCCACAGACGCCCGGTCTATATACCCGTCCGTACTGATGTTGGAGAGCCGCGCATCGAACGACCAATGATTGTTGATGAGTCCCGTTCCCACTTTCACCGTCTCCTTGTGCGTATGGAAGGAGCCGTAGGAACCGTTGAATTCTGCATAGGGTTTCATGGAAAAATCACCCGTCTGCATGTTGATGCTGGCACCGAAAGCTCCTGCACCGTTCGTTGAGGTACCTGCTCCGCGCTGTACCTGCATATCCTTGACGGAGGAGGCGAAGTCCGGCAGGTTGACCCAGAATACCGTGTGACTCTCCGCGTCGTTGATGGGAATACCGTTGGCGGTGACGTTGATGCGTGTGCCGTCTGTTCCACGGACTCTCAGTGTGGTGTAACCCACCCCGGCACCGGCGTCGCTGGTAGTAATGGCGGAGGGTGTCATACTCAATAGATACGGCAGGTCTTGTCCGAAATTCTGTTTTTTCAGTTGTTCTTTGCCTATATTGGTGAATGCCACCGGTGTGCTGTTTGTGGCACGTGTGGAGATGACTTCCACTTCCTGTAGGTTTATCACCCGCAGACTGTCTTGCTCTTGTGTCTGCGCACAGACACCCAGTGCTGCCATAAGGAGGCAGGTCGCCATTGCATGTCTCTTCATTTGCAATTGTTTCGTTTAGATGAATACAGAAAAGGGGAACTTTTCTTCTTTTCCCTCCGCCGGCATTACCCGGATCAGGTTAATGGGTATGATCTCAGCCCGTCGTATTAGGGCACCCCTTAGTTGAAATCGGGAGCAAAAGTAGGAGTTTCCGTTGAAAAAGACAAGCTAAGTGAACGAAAATCAGAGTTATTTGTTAATTTTGTAGCGTTAATTTTAAAAATATAGTTATGTTATTATCCTTATTCATGGCAGCCTTTGCCGCCCAAACTGCTGACGATGGTTTCAGCAAGCTACAAATATTTCTTCAGCAATTGATAGATTGGAGTGTAAGTGCCGGTGGGCGTATCATTGGAGCCGTTCTAATCTTTGTGGTGGGGCGATTCTTAATATCCCTTCTTCGGAAAATGCTGGCGAGGTTATTGGCAAAAAGACATGTGGATGCCAGTATCCAGAGCTTTGTGAAAAGTTTGGTCAATATCTTGCTGACAATTCTGTTAATCATTGCCGTTATCGGCAAACTGGGAGTGGAAACCACTTCATTTGCCGCTCTGCTGGCATCTGCCGGTGTGGCTATCGGTATGGCACTTTCCGGAAACTTGCAGAACTTTGCGGGTGGACTGATTGTCTTGCTGTTCCGTCCTTTCAAGGTAGGTGACTGGATTGAAAGCCAGGGAGTGTCCGGAACGGTACGTGAAATTCAAATCTTCCATACGATTCTGACCACAGCCGACAATAAGGTAATCTATATCCCTAACGGTGCGTTGAGCAGTGGTACAGTAACTAATTACAGCCGTGAGGATACGCGTCGTGTAGATTGGGTAATCGGTGTGGAATACGGTGAAAATTATGATAAGGTGGAAGACACCGTGCGTCGTATCATCTCCGAAGACAGCCGTATCTTGAATACTCCCGAGCCGTTTGTGGCTCTTCATGCCCTGGATGCCAGCAGTGTGAATGTGGTGATTCGTGTTTGGGTGAAGAGCGGAGACTACTGGGGCGTTTATTTTGATATGAACAAGAAGATTTACTCCGTATTCAACGAGGAAGGTATCGACTTCCCATTCCCGCAGTTGACGGTGCATCAGGCGAAAGACTGAGTGGGCTACAAGTTTCAATTTACTAGCTATCAGCTACTATAAGTTACGGGCTACAAGTGTCCTGCATTATCATACTGCAGGACAACTTGTAGCCCGTAACTTAATAGTAGTCGGTAACTCCGTAGTTTATTTATAACTTAATTCTGCCTCTATTTCTTCGCAGACATCTTGTTCCAGGTTGAGCAGCTGATTGATTTCTTTTCGTTTTTCCAAATCCGTGAAATAGCTCTCCACTACTGCATAGATGTTGAAGCCGGTTGTGGAACCCGCAGCCAAATCCAATGACTCAACCATTTTCTCTACTGCTTGATGAATGCGTTTCTTACTGATAAAATGCAGTTCATTACTATGAATTAAGCTCTTTTCCATGATATTTTCTGTTTTAGTTATTGTAGTTATAACATTCTATCAAGCAAGTAAGTTCATGTAGATTGAACAGATTTGACAGTCGGTCGAATGATATTTTTCCTATATTTGCAAAATATAAACGCGGCAATGAAAGAACTGTTTATAAAAATACTCCGTTTTCTGATGTTTGTACTGGTCGTAGCTTTGGGCTGCATTGGATATAACATCTATGAAGATACGTTGGCTGCTGTGTGGATACCCGTAGGGGTGGGACTTGTGGTGGCAGTCGTTACACTTCCTCTATATAAAAAATGGATATGGCTGACAACGATGGAGCAAAAGGCAGTGAATATATTGTGCCATGTGGTGTGCGTGGGTGTCATCAGTTGTTCGCTTTTTCTGGTAGGGAATTATCGGATGGCGGCTCCTGCTTCGACAAAGGAGGTGACGGTCACTGTACTTGAGAAGCTGATAAAAGAACATGAAAAGAGACGTAAAGTAGGCAAGCATCGTTATGTGTCGGACGGAGTACGTAAGGAATATTACTTAAAGGTGGCTTTCGAGGATGGAGCGATAGAGACCTTGCATGTTTCCACAGCCACATACAACAAAGCACGAAAAGGCAAACCGAAAGTCCTGACTTTGCAGAAAGGAGGTTTCGGATTGCCGGTGATAACGAAGGGGCTATAGTTTTCATCCCCCCATGCAAGACATCAGATGAGGAACTGAATGCTCTTCTTAAAGATTTCTGCGTACAAAATGTCCGTCAATCCAAATGGTGGCATGGTGTCCTTTGAATTTCAGTAATACATAATTGGGATCTGTCGGGCCTTTGCTGAAGTGTGCGCTGAACCACTCTTGCCACATTTCCTGCTTGGTGGCTTCGTCTTCTATAATCTCCACCTCACCGGTGAGCACTACGCTGTTTCCTTTTTCCTGAAAGCACAAACCTGCTTTCGGATTGGCTGCAAACTCCTTTGTTTTAAGACTGTCTTTGCCGGTCGCCAACCATACGGTTGTGGCCCCTTCCGACTTGATGTTGCTCATTGGAACGGGGCGGGGATATCCCTCTTGGTTGATGGAAGTGATGACGACGGTTTCGCATCTTGCCAAGATTTCTGCTGCTTTCTCGATTAATGTTGCCATATTGGATGTTTTTATTGATTTGATTGCTGCAAATATAGGCATGGTAATAGGAAGAGCTATTGTAAAAAATCGACTTTTATGTTTTCACATAACTCAAAGTCCCTTCTTCCAATGGAGCGGAAGTGAGAAGCTGGCTTGGCGCGTTGCCGGACATCTTTTTGATTTCTTTTGAGAGATGGGAAACATCATAATATCCTGCTTTGATGGCAACGGACAGCAGATTGTCGAAAGAGGTACTTCGCAACAAGTCTACAGCATGTTTGAACTTCATAATCCGACTGTACTCTTTGGGTGTAAGTCCGGTGTGCTGCTTGAATTTCCGTTCGAAATGGCGTTGGCATAGGCAAGTCTCCTCCGCTAACCGGAGGAGTGACAAGTCACCCTTGCATCGGTTGATTTGCTGTATGGCGAACAGCATGCTCCGTTCTGTTTTTGGACTGTATCGGCATAAGGCTTGAAGCAGGAAGTTTTCAATAAAGACCAGGTGCTCTTGAATGGTTCCCAGTTCGCCCAGTCTCTCTGCAAAAGAGTGGGTAAAGAGGCTTGTAAGCTCATCGGCGTTTAACCGCAAGTTGGTGAGCTCCTGCAAAGGGAGGTCCATGAAACGAAGTATTCCGCAAGGCAGAAAACGGATTCCCAGCATATGGACTGTTACCGTATGGGTCACTAATTCGGAATATTTGGTCATGGCTCCAATGAAGTAGGTATGGTAGGGCTGCATAACGAGGCTGTCGTGTACGGCCTTAGGGGCTTCACCCAACGTGAATATAAAGTCTGTGCATCCGTCCGGCAGGATGTTGATATGCATGCCGTATCCGGGTTGTCCTTTAAACTCCCAATATTTGTCAATATAGGGGGAGAGCAGGGGGCTGGGATGATATTCTTTGTACATAGGTTGTAAAGATAGGAATAAACTTCGAAGATAGGGAAATCCCTATGTATAAATAGAGAGAATCACGGAAAAGGAGGTTTTTATCATACTACATTTGCTGTATGGATAAATACTAAAACTTTCTATTATGAAAAAGATGTCAGTTGTTTTAGGCTTGTTACTCGCTGTCTTGGTGACGGGCTGTGGCATTTATGAGAGCTACGGGTTTGATTATAAGCAGTTGAGCAGCATTGAACGTGGTATGAGCTTTAAAGAGGTGTGTACCATTTTAGGAGAGCCTGCATTTAGAGATTTGAATAAGGAGGGAGAGGCTTGGACATTCCGTGCTTATACTCCTGCGGGGTGGTCGGCTGTCAAGGTGTGGTTCAAAGACGGAAAAGTGGACGAAATGAAGAGCTATCTGGAGGATACTTATCCGGTTACCACTTCGCGGGACAAGAGTTTCATGGACGAGAAAAAAGAATCTTCCGACAAGAGTAGCGAAACAAAGGTAATAGTTTCGCCGGAAGGGAAACATTACATCAAAATGGGCTCGGTAGTAGTCACTCCCGAAGGCAAGCATATAATAGTACCTTGATTATACCAGCATAATCGTTTCCGGATATAGTATAATGTGAATATACCTTTCTATAAAGTGTTGATATTTATAAAGTTCTATATTTTTTGCAGATTTTAGGTATATGTAGTTCAAAGAATGTTATCTGAAATGAAAAGAATGGGCAATGTTTGTCATTGCTCTGTCTTTATCTTATATTTGAGTAGATAATATAGGATATCATTTTAAGAAAGGAACTAATAATAAGATAATAATATGAAGAATATTGAGAAGGCGACCAATAATATGAAAATGGTATATTCCATTCTGTGCAATCTTAAGAAGTGTACAATCTTTGAATTACAGAAACTGACGAAGTTCAGGGATGTGGATTTGTGTTTGGCCTTGGGGTATCTGCTGCAGAATAACCAGATTTATCAGAAGCGTATTGATAACATGGTTTACTATGGAGTCGTCGCAAAATGAAAAGATATACAATAGGTTTACCACACATTTTGCTTACATGCTTGCATGGTGCTTTCTAATTGTTTGTTATATCGCGTTTTACGGTATGTAAGCAGACGCTATGCAAGTATGTAGGCAAACTTTGCTTGCATACTGTTTTTTCTTGTGCAAATGGCTGGTCTTCTTTCCGCAAAGAACAGCTCTTTCTCCTACTAAAAGCTTATTAATGACTATTGTGCACGGTTGTGATGCAACTTCTTCACTATTGTGGTACGGCTTCTTCACAAGCATGAAGAAGCCGTACCACAATAGTGCGCATGTCTAACTATCATTTATTCAGTGTATTGACAGCCTATGTTAGAGCAATGAAAGACTGATAGACTGTCTTTCATTGGCTGTGTGTTTACCTTCAAAAGAGTGATATGGTGGTAGATAATGTTCATGTTTTGCTGCTTTTTCAGTGAAAGAAATCATGAATATTTGGATACTTGAAAAATAAGTCCCACCTTTGCACGCGAATTAGAAAACCAAAAGAGTTTTGTAATCCTCATCGGAGGGCTGTAAAAATGCCGGATAAGATGACTGGGTAAAACCAATCATTTTATCCGGCATTTTTTTGCTTTTGTGCAAGACAATAACCTATAAATATAGTTGAACATGAAAAGAGATGCAATTGATTTGAGTACACTGAATGTGTTTACATTGTTTCGGAAATATTTTGTTCCTACGTTGCTGGGTATGCTCAGTATGTCGGCCGTAACAGCGATTGACGGGATATTTGTCGGGCATGGAGTAGGTAGCGACGGGATTGCAGCCGTAAATATCTGTGTCCCTTTACTGATGCTTTTTACGGGAATCGGGCTTATGGTTGGTGCCGGGTGTTCTGTGGTCGCTTCTATCCAATTGTCGAGAGGCAAAAGCAAGTCTGCTCGGTTGAATGTGACACAAGCATTACTGTTTGTAACGATTGTTGCTTTGATACCCTCTGCTTTGATGATGGCTTTTCCGGCAGAAACAGCCCGGATGCTCGGCTCTTCCGAACATCTACTGCCTATGGTGGCGGATTATCTGCTGTGGTTTGTTCCGTCATGGGTCTTTCAGATATGGATAACGGTGTCGCTGTTCGTCATTCGTCTGGACGGTGCTCCAAAGCTGGCTATGTTGTGCAGCCTGATTACGGCTGTAATCAATGTGTTGTTCGACTGGCTGTTTATCTTTCCTCTTGGCTGGGGAGTTATGGGAGCGGCATTTGCCACTTCCATCAGCATCATGGTTGGCGGACTGGTGGCGATGGTCTATTTACTGTTTTATGCTCGGCATTTGCGCTTACAACCACTCAAATGGAGTGTCAAGAGCCTGCGGCTTTCCGTGCGGAATATTGGTTACCAGTGCCGTATCGGTTCTTCTGCCTTATTGGGAGAGGCAACGCTTGCTGTGCTTATGTTCGTCGGGAACCAGGTATTTATGTCCTATCTGGGGGACGATGGTGTAGGGGCATTCGGTATAGCGTGCTATTATATTCCTTTTGTTTTCATGGTAGGTAACGCTATTGCACAATCTGCCCAACCTATTATCAGCTATAATTTCGGATTGGGCTACAAGGAAAGAGTGATGGCGGCGGAACGTATTGCGTTGCTGACGGCTGTGGTCTGCGGTTTGGTTGCAACGGTGGCATTCACTGTTTATCCTTATCTGCTGGTCGGTCTTTTCATCAGTCTTGACAGTGAAGCGGCGAAGATAGCGATACACGGTTTCCCCTATTTTGCAAGCGGCTTTGTCTTTTTCATTGTGAATATTGCTGTGGTAGGTTATTTTCAGAGTGTTGAAAGAATAAAGCCGGCTACGATTTTTGCTTTGTTGCGTGGCTTTGTTTTCCTTATTCCGAGTTTTATTCTGTTGCCGAAGTTCTTGGATGTGTCGGGAATCTGGTTGGCAATGCCACTCTCGGAGGCTTTGACAATCATTGTGATTCTGCTTTTTGTTCTGAAGCATCGGTATGCTTATAAAGTTTCCAACTAACTCATTACGTCGTAGGTGCCTTTAAAAGAAAAGCAATTATCTATTTTAGATAATTGCTTTTCTTTGGTGAACCGCTTGGGGCTCGAACCCAAGACCCCAACATTAAAAGTGTTGTGCTCTACCTGCTGAGCTAGCGATTCAGACCTTATTGCTGTTAAGCGGGTGCAAAGATAGGTACTTTTGTTTAAAAAACAAATGGATTAAGGAAAAAAGTTTTGGGAACGACTTCTGCTTTTACTCTTCTTGTTGATTATCAGTCTGTTCAAACTTATGAATTTTTTCTCTGTTTATGATGAAACGTTGATAGTAGGAGAGCATAAGGGTGGTAAGCGGAAGTGCTATAATCATACCCAGCATACCCATCAATGAGCCCCAAATTGATAAAGACAGTAGGATGATGGCAGGGTTCAGGCCCGTAATCTTCCCCATGACACGCGGTACGATGAATCCGTCTTGAATGACTTGTACTATTATGAATACAGCAAGGGCTGATGCAATGATAATCCAGAAGTTCCCTCCCGTATCCGCTGCTTTCAGTATGGCCAGCACGATGGTAGGTATAAAGCCGATAATCTGCAAATAAGGCACTAGGTTTAAAGCGCCGATGAACAAGCCGAGCCCAATGGCCAGTGGGAAATCAATAATCAGAAAACCTATACTGAACAGAATACCTACACACAATGCCACGAATGCTTGTCCGCGGAAGTATCTGTTCATGCCGTCTTTTACATCGTTCATCACACTGACTACGAAAGGCCGGTATTTTTGCGGTACCAGGTGGGTCCATCCTTCGGCAATGCTTTCGTAATCCAGCAATATGAAAACTATATAGAGAAGAATGAGGAAGAAAGTGAAGAAGCTGAACAGCAGATTGACGGATTCTGACAACAAGGACCAGAGCCGGGGAACGGTTTCCTTGATGGCGTTCAGCATATTCTCTTCCTTGAACAATTGGGTGACGAACTGGGTGTCTATGTTCTCACGGAGGAATTCAGAGAGTGTTTTGGGCACATTGCCGTCGTGGGTTCCGTTGGAAAAGTAGTCTATTACCAAATCTTTTACCCTGACGAATTCGTCCATCATGGGAGGCACGAGCAGATAGAACGCGGTTCCTCCTACAATCAGAATACTGAACAAGGCGCAGAAAATGGATATGACCCGGTTCTTGAGCCTTAATCTGTACTGGAAGAAGGTGACCAGGGGGTAAATCAGATAGGCTATGAGCCATGCGATGAAGAATGGCAGCAATACGCCGCTCAAACGCTTGAAGAGCATAAGGATGCCGATAATGATGACACCGAGTATGACACCGCGGATAAAACTGTCGAATGTAATCTTTTTGCGTTCCATAATGCTCTGTTTTTTGTATTTGTTAATGACCGCTTTCCTTTTGGTCGGCTTGGATGGCTTGCTGATAGCACTCTCGGCATAGCGGTTCATACTCTTCGGTTTCCCCCAGCAGTACTTGTTTGTCGTTCTTGACGGTACGGTGGGAGAACGAGGCGAGTTGGCCGCATTTCACACAGATGGCATGTACTTTGGAAACTTCGTCTGCAATGGCACACAGTCCCGGCATAGGACCGAATGGAATACCCCGGAAGTCCATGTCCAGTCCGGCAACAATGACGCGTATACCATTGTTGGCAAGCTGGTTGCATACATCAATCAGGCCACTGTCAAAGAACTGGGCTTCGTCAATGCCCACTACATCTATCTCTGAAGTGAAGAGCAGAATGCTGGCAGACGAGTCGATGGGAGTGGAGGCTATGGAATGACTGTCATGCGATACGACATCGGCTTCGGAATAACGGGTGTCTATGGCAGGCTTGAATATCTCTACGCGTTGTTTGGCAAATTTTGCCCGTTTCAGTCTCCTTATCAGCTCTTCGGTTTTGCCGGAGAACATGGAACCGCAAATGACCTCAATTCTTCCCCTGCGTTTGGTTTCCTGTATATGATCTTCTGAAAATAATACCATGTTTTCAAGTGTTATATTTAAGCGCAAAAGTAATCTTATGCACTTTAAGTTGAGCGTGGCAAAGATAATAATTCTTTTTCATCTATAGTCTAGTCGCATCGCTTTATAAACTCTTTACGGTTTTGGCTGATATATTTTACAGACTTTTCTTTTGAAAACGTTCCCGGTGATTTAACTGGAAATTCTTTTATTTTATCGGCAAAGATTAGACATTTGTGGCATCATTAAATCATATAAGATACTTATGAAAGAAAATTTATGGCATTGTCTGATAAAAGCACGCAGACAGAAATTAGCGCAAACATTAGTTTGGCTGGCTGTATTGGGGGCAACTCCCATGCTGGCGGCAGAAACATCGACTACTGGAGTTGCAACCGTAGAGCAAGCTGGTACCATTACTGTAAAAGGGCATGTTGCAGACTCCGCAGGAGAGGCATTGATCGGTGTGTCTGTGGCAGTAAAGGGAGGAAGTACAGGGGCCATCACGGATTTGGATGGTAATTACTCTTTGAATGTCCAAAAAGGAAAAACGCTGGTATTTTCTTATATCGGTTATAAGGTACAGGAAATTGTAGTAACCGGGAATGTTCTGAATGTTACGATGAAAGATGATTCGCAAACATTGGACGAGGTGGTTGTTGTGGGTTTCGGTACACAGAAAAAGGTGAATCTGACAGGCTCGGTAGGAGTCGTAGATTCCAAGTCTTTAGAAGCGCGTCCCATTACTAACCTTTCTCAAGGGTTGCAAGGGGTCGTTCCTGGATTGCAGATTTCATTTACGAGTGGTGAACTGAATCAGAGTGGGAGCATGAATGTACGTGGCACCGGTACAATCGGTGATGGTTCTTCTGGCAGTCCCTTGGTACTGATTGATGGAATGGAAGGAGACTTGAATTCCATTAACCCTCAGGATGTAGAAAATATCTCTGTTTTGAAAGATGCTGCAGCATCATCCATTTATGGTTCCCGTGCACCGTTTGGTGTTGTCTTGGTTACTACTAAAAGTGGTTCTAAGGGAAAGGCTAAGGTGAATTATAATAACAACTTCCGTTGGGTCACTCCGATTGTAGTTCCTGAAATACTGGATTCTTATTCGTTCGCTGCGTATTATAACGAAGCAGCTCTCAATAATAATGGAGGAGCTCGTTTTGATGACCCTACCATGCAACGTATCTTGGATTTCCAGAATGGTATACTGAAAGATCCTGTTCCGGTTAAATCAGATGGAGTAAACTGGGAAGATTCCTGGTCAAAAGGTAATGCCAATACTGATTGGTATGATGCTTTATGGCAGGATCATGCATTCTCTCAAGAGCACAATCTTAGTTTCAGTGGGGGTACGGATAAGATGAATTACTATGTATCCGGTAATATCTTGGATCAGAATGGTCTGTTGAAAGTGAATCAGGAAAAATTCCAACGTATGTCTGTCAATGCCAAGATGAATGTCAGCTTGACAAAGTGGGCGCGTTTGAATGTAGGTACCCGATTTACTCGTACTGAATATGGCAAACCTACTAAGATGGGGTCTGCCTTCTTTGAAGATATGCCACGCCAGACCTGGCCGGTTCTTCCGATATATGATAGTAACGGTTATCTGTTTGGTAATTCCAACCCAATCTTAGCATTACAAGATGGTGGGCGTACTACTTCACAGACAGATTATATGTATCAGCAGTTGGGGTTGGTGCTGGAGCCTATTAAGAATTGGGTGACACATATTGACTTTAACTATAGGTCAAAAAGATACGATTGGCATGAATCTACTTATTATACCTATGTGCATAATGCTTTGGGTGAAGCAACGATAAACTCTAAAGGAAACACCTCCGGTGTGCGTGAGAATACGGAAAGAACAGATTATGTTAATTTGAATGCTTATTCAGAATATGGTTTTAAAGTGGGAGATGACCATAACTTTAAGGTAATGGCTGGTTTCCAGATGGAGCACAACAAATGGCATGCTTTCAGTGGAGGAAGACAAGGGATTATAGTAAATGGTTATGATGAGATTGATATAACGACAGGAGTGGATTATAAGGGAAATGCTGTTACTCCTACAATTGGTGGTTCTACCACTCGCTGGTCCACTGCTGGTTTCTTCGGTCGTATCAACTATGATTATAAAGGACGTTATTTGGCTGAAATCAATTTACGCTATGATGGTTCTTCCCGTTTTCGTAGTGACAACCGCTGGAATGTGTTCCCTTCATTTTCTTTGGGATGGAATGTCGCCCGTGAAAATTTTTGGGAATCATTGGCACAAACTGTGAATACATTAAAACTGCGTGGTTCTTATGGGGAATTGGGTAATCAGAACACTTCTAAACCTTATCCTACGTATCAGGTATTGAATATAAGCACTAATGCCGGTACGTGGTTGCAGGATGGCAAAAAACCTAATATTGCCAAAATGCCGGGTCTAATCAGTTCTACATTAACATGGGAACGGGTGAAGAGTTGGAATGTAGGTTTGGATTGGGGAGTATTTAATAATCGTTTGACGGGTAGCTTTGATTATTTTGTACGTAAAACAACGGATATGGTAGGCCCGGCACCGACATTACCGGAGATTTTGGGGACAGATGTACCTAAAACAAATAATACAGACTTGAAAACTTACGGATTTGAATTCAGTTTGACCTGGAAAGATCGGTTGAAGAATGGTTTGGGATATAGTGCTACTTTCCTGTTGTCTGATTCTCAAACGAAAATTCTGAATTATCCTAATCCCAATCTGACAATCGGTACCTATACTTCCGGTCACTTGACAGGTGAGATATGGGGTTATGAAACTATTGGTATTGCAAAATCTCAGGAGGAAATAGATGCTCATATCGCCAGTTTGCCCAATGGGGGACAAAGCAAACTGGGGACTAATTGGAGTGCTGGTGATATAATGTATGCTGATTTGAATGGAGATGGTAAAATTGATCCGGGTGCCAATAAATTTGATGATCATGGAGATTTGAAGAAAATAGGTAATTCCACTCCCCGTTTTCAGTTTGGCCTTGATTTGAGTGCAGATTGGAAAGGTTTTGATTTCCGTGCTTTCTTCCAGGGAGTTATGAAACGTGATTATTGGCCAACAACAAGAAACTCTTACTTCTGGGGGGCTACTTGCGAAAATGTATGGTATGCTGTTGGATTTAAACAACATCTGGATTATTACCGGGCAGAACCTTATTATGGCCTTGATACTAATATTGACTCGTATTATCCACGTCCTTTGCAAGGAAATTCTAAGAATGTCCAAAAGCAGACCCGTTATTTGCAAGATGCCTCTTATATTCGTTTGAAGAATTTGCAGATAGGCTATACCTTACCGTCCAATTTGACCAGTAGATTTGGAATAGCGAAACTTCGCGTATTTTTCTCTGGTGAAAATCTTTGGACAGGTACCAAATTGCCGGATATGTTAGACCCTGAGACTATTTTTGGCGGTGTTTCGACAGGAGCAGGCCTTAATGGACAGGCTTATCCGATTTCGAAATCTTTATCAGTAGGTGTTAATGTAACATTATAATTATTTAGAAAGACTATGAAGTATAATATGATAAAAAATGCAGGAGTTGTGTTGGCGTTTGGTTTGTGTGCAACTTCTTGTAATGATTTCTTGGATGAGAAGCCGACATCTAATATATTTCCGGATGTTTATTTCTCGGATGCTTCTCATTTGGAAGCTTATGCTAATAATTTGTATGTGGATTTTTTGCCTTCTCATACGACTGCGGCAGATTATGGGATACATGGAAAAGATAAAGATACCGATAATCAAGCCGCAAGAGGTTCAAGTAGCCGTTACACATTGGATCGCTGGATGGTTTCACAGCAGAATACGTCGGATGGATATTATTTTGATAATATCCGTAAATGTAACTACTTTCTGGAACAAGTCCTACCTAAGTATGAAGCAGGAGCCATCGGAGGAAATGAGGTGGATGTTAAGCAATATATAGGTGAGATTTATTTTCTTCGTGCCCATGAATATTTTAAGCGTTTGCAGCTGATGGGGGATTTCCCGATTGTGACCTCTGTCCTTCCTGACCAGGAAAGTGCATTGATTGAGGCCAGCAAACGTGCTCCACGCAATGAAGTAGCCCGTTTCATTATATCTGATTTGGACAAGGCTGGCGAGTTGATGAAAAGTACAAGTAAGATTGGCAGAAAAACTCGTATAAGTCGTGATGTTGCTATATTGTTGAAATCCCGTGTAGCTTTATATGAAGGTACTTGGTTGAAATATTTTAAGGATACTCCTTTTGTTCCTAATGGTCCGGGATGGCCGGGAAAGGCAAAGGACTACAATGCAAATTATGAATATCCTACTGGAAGTGTAGAATCAGAAAGCCTATATTTTTTGAAGATCGCTATGGAGGCTGCTAAGGAAGTGGCGGAGACTTACAAAGGAAGCCTGACTGTTAATACTGGAGTGGTCCCCCAGGATGTAAGTGAACCGGAAAATCCGTTTATGGCGATGTTCTATGATACCGACCTTTCAAAATACAAGGAAGTTTTGCTATGGAGGGAGTATAGCCAGGCTTTGGGAGTATGTCATAATGTGAATGAGATGGTAAATAAGAGCAATTATGGAGTAGGGGTCACACGTGGTTTAGTGGAAGGCTTCTTGATGGAAAATGGTATGCCTATATACGCTGTTGGTAGTGGTTATCATGGAGATTTGACTATTGCTGATGTGCGTAAAGACCGTGACTCTCGTCTAAGTCTTTTCTTGAAAGAACCAGGGCAGAAAAATATTCTGGTAAAGAACTCGGCCGGTACGCAAGCTGTGCCTGTTGAACCGATGCCGGACATTTTGGCAAGTGTGGATAATGGGTGTTATTCCACAGGATATGCTCTTCGTAAAGGAGGTTCTTTCGATCAAATTCATTGTATGCAAAGCAAGGGATTTACTGGTTGTCCGATATTCCGTGCGGCTGAAGCATTGTTGAACTATATGGAAGCAAGCTATGAAGCGAATGGAACAGTAGATGCCACAGCTGCTGAATATTGGAAGATTCTGCGTAATCGAGCTGGGGTAAGTGCTGATTTTGAAAAGACTATCGCCATGACTGATATGCAGAAAGAAAAGGCAAACGACTGGGGAGCTTATTCTGCAAATGTAGTAGTTGATGCTACTCTGTTTAATATCCGTCGTGAACGTCGCTGTGAATTGATGGCGGAAGGTTTGAGAGATATGGACTTACATCGCTGGAGGGCAATGGATCAGATGATTACTACCCCTTATCACATTGAAGGTATAAACTTCTGGGGGGGTGAAATGCATAATGATCCGGCTTATAAGAATCCAAAGACAGGGGAGAGCTTATTGATTTGGGGAGCAGATAACAGAACTTCAAATGTGTCGTCACCTGAATTGAGCAATTATCTTCGTCCATATGAGAAGACTAATACATCCACAGTATTTGATGGATACCATTGGAAAATGGCTCATTATTTGTCTCCTTTGAGTATATATCATTTTGATTATACAACAAAAAGTGGGAACATAGAAGATTCTCCTCTTTATCAGAATCCGTATTGGCCTACTGTTCCTAATGAGGTAGCGATACAGTAAACGTTTTGTGAAACTGAAATTTTTCATTCCTTTATTTGAAAGTAGGAAGAAAATAATATTTTTCTTCCTGCTTTTTTCTTATAAATAATACTTCTGGCGTTTAAGGATGCCATAATATAATATCATTTTGAAGATGAATATAAAACGTAGTTTATTCATATTTGTTACATTGGTTGCTTCTCAAATAGTAATGGCTTCTCACCTTTGGATAGAAGCTGAAAGTTTTGAAAATAAAGGCGGCTGGGTTGTTGACCAACAGTTTATGGACTTGATGGGCTCTCCTTATCTGATGGCTCACGGAATGGGTATACCGGTTGAGGATGCATCTACAACCATCAACTTTCCGGAAGATGGAACTTACTATGTGTATGCCCGTACTTATAACTGGACTTCTCCCTGGAGCAAAGCGAAAGGACCTGGCAGGTTCATTCTGAAAATAGATAATAAGAGACTTATGCCAGTATTAGGTGATGAAGGTGAACAATGGCAGTGGCAAAGTGCAGGTAAGGTATCTGTAAAAGCGGGAAAAAGTATCCTCTCCTTGCATGACCTGACTGGTTTTAACGGTAGGTGTGATGCTATTTATATGACCACAGATATGGGAAAGCTACCTCCTGAGCCAAAAGAAGAATTAGAGGCCTTTCGGAGGAATATGCTGGATTTACCATTTGAGCCGATAGAGTCATCTGAATATGATCTGGTAGTGGTTGGCGGTGGTATCGCCGGTATATGTGCTGCAACCGCAGCTGCACGTTTAGGCTGTAAGGTCGCATTGGTGAATGACCGTCCGGTATTGGGAGGAAACAATAGTTCTGAAATTCGTGTCCACTTGGGAGGAACCATTGAAGTAGGACCTAATAAAGGTTTGGGACGAATGATACGCGAGTTTGGTCATTCTATTGAGGGGAATGCGCAATCAGCGGAAAATTATGAGGATGAGAAAAAATCAAAAATGATTGCTGATGAAGAAAACATTACCTTGTTTGCTAACTGTCGGGCTATCAAGGTTGAGATGAAAGGTAAAAAAATTGATGCGGTTATCATTAAGCATATAGAAACTGGGGAGGAACAGATTTTAAGTGCTCCTCTATTTTCAGATTGTACAGGAGATGGTACGATAGGTTATCTGGCAGGGGCAGATTATCGTATGGGGCGTGAGGCCAGAGCAGAATATGGAGAGGATTTAGCTCCGGAAAAGGCTGACAAGATGACGATGGGAGCATCTGTACAGTGGTATTCTGTTGAAACCGACAAGAAAAGCGGTTTCCCAAGGTTCAATTATGGGATTACTTTTAATGAGGATAACTGCGAGAAAGTGACTATGGGTGAATGGCAATGGGAAACAGGAATGAACTTTAATCAGATTGATGATTTTGAGCGGATTCGTGATTATGGTTTATTGGTGGTATATTCCAATTGGAGCTTCTTGAAGAATGAGTTGAAGAATAATCATGAATATTTAAAACGTAAATTGGGATGGGTTGCTTATATTGCAGGTAAACGTGAGTCAAGGCGCTTGCTGGGAGATTATATCTTGAAGCAGGATGATATTGACAAGAATGTATTTCATGAAGATGCTTCCTTTACCACTACCTGGAGTCTTGATTTGCACTTTCCCGATTCAACAAATGCAAGCCATTTCCCAGCAGCTCCCTTTAAGGCGGAGACCGAACATATACATATATATCCTTATGCTGTACCTTACCGTTGTTTATATTCCAGGAATATTGATAATCTTTTTATGGCTGGACGTAATATTAGCGTAACCCATGTGGCCTTGGGTACTGTACGTGTGATGCGTACAACGGGAATGATGGGAGAAGTTGTAGGTATGGCAGCTTCGTTATGTAAGAAACACCAGGTATTACCGCGTCTGATTTATCAGCAACATTTGCCTGAGTTACGCTCACTAATGCAAAAAGGAGTAGGTAGAAAAAATGGTATTCCTGATAATCAGAATTTTAATCGGCAGGCTCCTTTGGATAGACCCCGAACGTTTTATCTGCAACAATACGTGAAGTGATGAAAAAGGTCTGTATATTTTTTATTGGTATACTTTATTTTGTATGTTTATGTGCACAGTCCTTTAAATATGAAAATATAGCGGTTCATCCTCGCCTATTGTGGCCTTTAGGTGGAAGTGAGGCTATTAAAGAAGCAATGGCCGAATATCCTCAGTTGGCAAGTGTCCATGAACGTATTTTGCGTGAATGTACTGCAATGTTTTTTCAAGAACCGGTAGAATGTATTTTGGAGGGGAAGCGCTTATTGGGAGTATCTCGCATGGCGTTTAAACGTATTTTTTATCTTTCATATGCATATCGTATGACAAACGATGAAAGATATGCACAACGTGCCGAACGGGAGATGTTGGCGGTAAGTCATTTTAGTGACTGGAATCCTTCTCATTTTCTGGATGTTGGTGAAATGGTGATGGCATTATCTATTGGGTATGATTGGCTTTATGATTATTTAAGCCCGGAAACACGTAGTATTATTTGCGATGCTATTGTAAGGAAAGGGCTTGATGCAGCTGCTCCAGATGCGAGTTTTTACACTTCAGCCAGTAATTGGAATTCGGTATGCAATGCTGGATTGACTTATGGGGCGATAGCCCTATACGAAGAAATTCCAGGTAAGGCCTTGGCGGTCATAGAGAAGTGCCTGAAGAGTAATCTGAAAGTGCTGGGTGTATATGGACCGGACGGAGGTTATCCGGAAGGCTTTCATTATTGGGGATACGGTACCAGCTTTCAAGTCATGCTGATAGCAGCCTTGGAAAGTGCCTTTGGTGATGATAAGGGACTTGCCGATGCTCCGGGGTTTTTGAATTCTGCTTATTTTATGGAATATATGATGGCGCCAAGTGGAGAGTATTTCAATTTTTCGGATGCAGTTAATGGAGTAAAGTGCAATATGATGATGTTTTGGTTTGCCAAAAGATTAAATGATTTATCTTTGCTGTGGCTGGAGAATCAGCATTTGAAAAATACATCTGTTGAATTTGTTGAAGAGCGTTTATTGCCATGTTTGATGATTTTTGCTCTGAACCAGGATCTGAAAAATATTCAGCAGCCGGTACGCCGTTTTTGGTGCAATCGTGGGGCGACACCTGTTTTCATCTATAGAGGTGGATGGGATAGTCAGAAAGATAGTTATCTGGCTGTAAAAGGAGGCTCCCCTCGTACCCCTCATGCGCATATGGATGCTGGATCGTTTGTTTATGAGAAGAACGGTGTGCGTTGGGCAATGGATCTTGGAATGCAGAATTATTTCAGTCTGGAGAGCAAGGGTGTGGATTTATGGAATCAATCTCAGGAAGGACAGCGTTGGGATGTATTTCGTCTCAACAATATGGCGCATAATACTCTTACGATAAATGGTAAACGGCATTTGGTTAATGGCCATGCTACTTTTGAACAGACGTTTGAAACCAATGAACGGAAAGGTGCAAGAGTTGATTTGACAGATGTCTTCGCTGGTCGTATAAAGAAAACGACACGTACTATTTATCTGGATAAAGGAGATTGCTTGATTGTAGAGGATGAATTGACTACAGGTGAGGAACAGGCTATGGTTACATGGATAATGGTAACTCCGGCAGATGCTAAGATTGTTGGTAGAAATCAGATAGAACTGAATAAAAACGGACAGAGGATGTTGCTAACTGTTGAAGCTCTGGAAGATATTGAGATGAAAATCTGGTCAAATAATCCTCTTCATGATTATGATGAACCTAATCCGGGGAGCATACGCGTAGGATTTGAAACGCAACTTGCTGCAAATAGGAAGTCTTTGCTGAAAGTTATGTTGGTGCCTGTTGGATAAATTGCTTATTTATAAATCAATAAAAACAAACTTATGAAACAGAAATTGCTTTTATTTAGTTTACTTGTTGTTTTGGTTTCCTGTTCAAAACAAGAATCAATGGATGAGATGATAGACCGTGTGTTTTATGTGGCTGAACAGCAATATATTGAAATGGATACACGCTTGGATAATAAGACTATGCCACAATCCATTGCCCGGGATAGTACATTCAAACCTTCTACAATTTATTGGTGGTGTAGCGGCTTTTATCCTGGTTCCCTCTGGTATATTTATGAATATACACAAAGCGACGCTGTTAAGCTGTTAGCTGAAAAAAACACATTGAAGCTTGATTCTATTCAATACGTAACCCATGATCATGATGTTGGTTTTCAGTTGAACTGTAGTTATGGCAATGGCCTTCGCCTGACGGGAAATGAAGATTATAGGAAAGTGCTTTATCAAGGAGCAAAGTCGTTGGCTACTCGTTTCAATCCGCTCACGGGTGTTATTCGCAGTTGGGATTTTGTTCCGAAAACTCGTGATTGGAAATATCCTGTTATCATTGATAATATGATGAATCTGGAATTATTGATGTTTGCTTCCAATACTTTTGGAAATGATTCTTTGGGCCATATAGCTAGAACCCATGCAGATACTACTATGAAAAATCATTTTAGAGATGATTATTCTTCTTACCATCTGGTTGATTATGACCCGGCTGACGGACATGTACGTAATAGACAAACTGTACAGGGATATGCGGATGAATCTTCTTGGGGGCGTGGGCAGGCATGGGCTTTATATGGCTATACTATGATGTATCGGATGACAAAGGACCGGAAATATTTGACTCAGGCTGAATGCGTAGGAAATATGTTACTTTCACGCTTACCTGCCGACGGTATTCCCTATTGGGATTTTGATGCACCTGACGGTGATGAATATCGGGATGCTTCAGCTGGTGCGATTATGGCTTCTGCCTTTGTTGAATTGAGTACTTTTACAGAAGATGCAAACGCAGGAAAAAGTTATTTGTCTATGGCAGAGAAGCAGCTTCGTACACTTGCTTCGCCAGACTATTTGGCAGAACCGGGCTCCAATTGTAATTTTATACTGAAACATAGTGTAGGTAATTTCCCGGAAAAGAGCGAGGTGGATGTACCTCTTTCTTATGCTGACTATTATTTTCTGGAAGGATTGTTGCGTTATAAAATGCTACTGAAATAAGAAGGATGGCAGGTTCAGGCATATTGAAGTTCTGGAGTTATAATCTTACTCTATAAAAACAGAATACTCCTCAAAAGTTGGAATAGAATAACTTTTGAGGAGTATTTTTATATTGGATATGTCTGTGTGTATACTTACTTTAGGAAATTGCAATAGCTATTTGCAATCGAAATATTTTAGGTCCCATTCGTTATGCCAATGAATATTGAATCTGTTATCTTGAAAATCAATAGGTAACCATATGTATCGCCCATCAATGGCATTTTGAGGATTCCAACGGTCTCCGATATATATGAAGACATTTTTTCTACCGGACACTGGAAGGATATAAGTACTTTGCGAGTGAAAAGTGGTTTCGCTATTTTCCCCTTGGCAAGGATTGCCCAATTCTGTCCATGGTCCCCATATGGAAGGAGCGACAGCACTACGCGCTGCATTAGGTTTCCATCCGGTACAACCAGAACCCATAAAATAATATAATCCGTCCTTTTTGAAAATGGCAGGTGCTTCCATATATCTGTTAACAAATGCCCGGACATATTTGCCTGTATAATCTAGGAAATCATCAGTAAGTTCTGCTATATGTATTGTGCTGTTGGTCTCTGAGGCAAAAATATGATAAGCTTTTCCATTATCATCAACAAATAATTGCATATCACGCGCCATCTGTCCTTCTTTAAAGTCCCGCCCAAGAATATTCAGTGTATCAGGATGTTCCCCGTTTAATCCACCACCATATAGTTTCTTGTCAATTGTGCTTTGTTTTACAGGACATTTGTGTAAGTCCAGGACATTTACGGGATAACATCCTGGGGTTGTGCGGGTACTCCTGATAAAAGTGTATGGTCCCGTAATTTTATTAGCTGTGGCGATTCCGCTTAATGCTCCGGTGTATCCTTTTCCTTTAGGTTCTAAATGGAACCACATAACGAATTTTTTTGTATTGGGGTTATAAATTACTTTAGGACGCTCAAGGATACACCCTTGTGCAATATCGCTATTCGGTTCTGAGCTGACTTTTAATGCTATGCCTTCATCATTCCAGTTATATAAATCGGAAGATGAATAACAATGTACCCCTACCTGGGCATAATTTCCCTTTTCTCCTTCTATTTTATGCTCCCCAAACCAATAATACTTATTGTTGTAGAAGATAAAACCTCCACCATGAGCATTGATATGTACTCCATTATTATCTAGCCATAATTCTCCAGGACGAAAGGAATGATACTTTTGTGAATATGCAAGTAAAGGCCATAAAAAGCAGATTATGCAAAAAAGTTTTTTATTCATCATTTATTGTAATTATGCGGATGCGCGTTTTGTATGTTGTTGTTTTAAAACTATAGCAATAGGATTGGGATAGTAATGAAGCTTTTTAGCCAAGGCTTGTACCTTTTTACGAGTCTTAAGACTGATGTCTTCTTTATTGGCCAAAGCACGTGAAACTGTTGAAGGAGCGATGTTGAGTTGGCGGGCAATCTCCTTAATTGTGATTTTAGGTTGTTTTTCTGCTTTGGAGTTGTTCTTCTGGCATTGTTTGAGTTTTACAGCCATAATATTAGGTTTATAGTTTAGTTCGATGGCTAAATCTGTAACAATTTTCTTTGTCTGGGAGTTAACGTCCCATTGGTCTGCTAAAGCTCTGGATACAGTAGAGGTTGACAGATTCAACTTTTGTGCAATCATTTTAAGAGTTACTTGAGATTTCATAGCTTGTGTATTATTAAAGTTAATAGTTTCTTTTTTTATATTCGCAAAGTTAGAATAGGTTGAATTATAGAACTTTATGTTATGTCTCAAAAACTATCTGATTTGTATCTTTGAGGAATAAACTGTATATTTGTACCATGTTTAACCGATATATATTGCTGATATTAGCACTTGTTTGTTACTTGTCCGGAAACGCCCAACTTTCAACAAGTAAACTGTTCTTCGATCACTTGACTACCGAAGAGGGTCTTGCGCATAATTATATATTATCCATTTTTCAGGATGAAGATGGATTTGTCTGGTTGGGGAGTGATAATGGTCTAAATCGTTATGATGGGCAGCATATTGATATCTTGTCCTCAAATACCAAACCGGCTTTAGGGGGGAACAGAATACGGCGGATTATCCAGGATAAAAGCAAGACTTTGTGGATTCTTCATGAAAATGGACTTGATATGATGGATCATTATACTCAGCATATAAGGTCTTTTTTATATGGGAGGGAGTTAAAGAAACATATCTTGGGATTTGGACTGGACGATAATGGTGATTTGGCTGCATTTACTGAAAGTGATATTTTACTGTATAATTCAAATTCAGGTTCTTTTGATATAAAGCAGACAGCTCCAGCTAATTTCCTTTTTTCCGCATTTGTGAAGTGTGGGAACAGATATTATTTAGGGACCAGACGCCATGGTATTATTGTATATAATGAAAATTGGAAGTTGCTTGAACATATTTATCCGACATCTATTCAAGGAGGGATACTTGAAGATGGCCTGATTAGCCTATTGAGAGTGGATTCCAATGGTTCTATCTGGAGTGTTATGGCAGGTTTATGTATTCAGAAATATGATCCGGTTACGCGTATTGTACAGACTTATCCATTATCTGCGCACTCTGTTATCAATAGAGAAGTAAGGGATATTATTGAATTGAATGCAGATTATATGCTGGTAGGCACATTCAATGGGCTTTATAGATTGCATAAAAGAACTTTTCAAGCTATAGTTGAAGAAGGAGAATTAGGTGAAAAGGGAGCTTTGAACCATTATTCAATATATTCATTATATAAAGATAGTCAAGGGATAATATGGGTTGGTACATATGCAGGAGGGGTGAACTATAGCCATAGTTATAATCAGCGTTTTCAATACTTTGCGCCACCTCATTTCTCGGGCCGTATCAGTATGGCTCGTGAAGATGGGAAGGGGAATATCTGGTTTGGAACGGAAGGAAACGGGTTACTTTGCCATAATGCAGGAACAGATAAGATTGTACAGTATTGGCTGGAGGGAAAAGGAAGACATTATAGTGATAATATCATTAAGTCTATATGTATAGCTGGAGATACAATCATGTGTGGGAATTGGCGTGGAGAGGTTTATCTGTACTCTATCAAGAAGAATAGTTTCACCTTATACAAAGCTTATGAACGGAACAATGTTTTATATATTTATAGAGATTCACGACAGAATTGGTGGGTATCCATACAAGACTATGGTGTTGTTTGTATTGGTGATGATTCTATTAAATTCCCAAGTTCAAATTTTATTCAAGAGATTAGACCGGGAATATTAGTGTTTGCGACTCAGAAAGAAGGTCTTTACATTTATGACTTGAAAAGGGGGCAGGTTAGGAGTGTGGGTTCAGAAGAATTGGGGATGTCAAAAGACCTGTCGATTAGTGTGACCTCTTTCTATCAAGATACAGACAGGAATTTATGGCTGACCACAGAAAATTCGGGGGTTCTGGTTTTGGATGGAAACTGGAAGCTGAAGCAGCGCTTTTTGGAACCGGAAAGAGGGTATTCTGATAAATTATATTTTGTTGCTGAACAGAAAAAAGGTAAGTATTGGATTGTGGGTGCTCATAAGTTATATTTACTCGATTACGCCAAGAACCAAATACATCCTTTTGATAAGAATAATGGATTACAGCTAACGGATATGGATGCTTCAGCTTGTATTGATTCCCGAAATTATTTCTGGTTACCAGGAAATACAGGCTATGTAAAGGTTGATAATTCAACTTTTGCCTTAAATGAAGAACCTTCCTCTGTTATTTTTACAGGATTACGTATTAATAACAAGTTGCAGATGCCTAATGAAGAAAATTCGGTATTGAAGAAATGTCTGTCTGAAACGGAGGTTGTGCGTCTAAGGCATAATCAGACTAATATTTCTGTAACATATGCCAGTGATAATCATATTTACGCTAACAGTAATTGTTTTTTCTATAAGATGGAGGGAGTTGATCTGGATTGGGTGGATGCGGGAAATCGCCGTGAGGTTTTCTATAGTAATCTTGCTCCTGGTAATTATACTCTGAAAGTGAAGGCTCTTAATAATGATGGAGCAATGGGACTTGAGGCTCGTTTGAAAATAGAAGTCTTGCCTCCTTTGTGGGCTCGTTGGTGGGCTTTTATAATTTATGCTGTTATTCTATTTTATATTTTACAACGCTATGTTGCTTATAAACAAAGAAAACAAAGGCTGGAACATGAGCTGTACTTGAAACAAATAGAGAAAGATAAATCGGAAGAACTTAATAAGGAGTTACAAACCTTTTTTACTCAAGTTGCTCATGAATTCCGTACTCCTTTAACATTGATCCTTAATCCTTTGGATGAAATACAAAATAGAATTATACATATCTCCGGGGTAAAAGATGAAATTCTGCTAATTCGTCGTAATGCCAAACGACTTCTGGCATTGGTGAATGATTTGATGGATTTGAGAAAGATTGAGAATGGTAATGGAAAATTAGAATTGTCTTCTTCCGATTTTAATGATTTCATTCAGGAGGTCTATTACTCTTTTCAGACAATGGCACGACAGCGGAGTATCACTCTGCAACTTTCATTGCCTAAGAAACCTATACTGGCCACGTTTGATAGAGAAGGACTGGAAAAGGTATTCTTTAATTTACTTTCGAATGCGTTGAAATTTACACCGGAAGAGGGTACTGTGAGTTTGGTGGTGACTATTACTGAGGGGGAATCTCCCCAAATACATATTGAAGTTAGAGATACGGGAGAGGGCATTTCAGATGAAGATATTTCTAAGGTCTTTAAGCCTTTTGCCCTGTCCCATCAAGATTTGCACGGTCAAATGGGAGGCAGTGGAGTAGGATTGGCTATTGCAAGAGCTATTGTGGAAAAACATGGAGGCGTAATTTCTGTCAGCCGGGTAGAACCGCATGGTACATCTTTTTCTATTGACTTACCTTGGAATTATGATAAGCGTTATGAGGTAACTTCGCCAATTTCTATAGAAGACAATGAAGAAATTTTGAATGAGACACCTTTTAAGGTAGCATCTATTTCGGATACCGTTTTACTGGTAGATGATAATATAGAAATTCTTGCATATTTGCAAAAGGAGTTATCAAGAGGATTTAGGATACTTACAGCACAGAATGGACGCGAAGCATTGGAAGTGTTGGGAAAAGAGAATGTTTCTTTGGTGGTGAGTGATGTAATGATGCCAGAGATGGATGGTATGGAACTGTGTATGCATATAAAGGATAATCCCTCTTTTTGTCACCTTCCGGTTGTATTGTTGACTGCTAAATCAATGACTATGCATGTTGAGGAAGGTTTTCAGGCTGGGGCGGACGATTACCTGGTAAAGCCCTTTAAGATTTCTACTTTAATTATCCGCATTAATAATATTTTAGCCGGGCGTAAGAAATTAAAAGAGATATATGGAAAGCAGCTTTCGTTGAAAAGTGTAGGGATTGAATTGGAACCTGCTGATAAATCTTTTGTTGACCAATATGAGTCCATTGTAAAGAGGCATCTTTCTAATCCAGACTTTGATGTGGAAATGTTGTGCAAAGAAATGGGTGTAAGCAGAGCTAAACTGTATCGGAAGGTAAAAGCAATAACAAATCTGTCTCCGGCAGAGGTGATTCGTAACATCAGATTGGAATGTGCTGCAGAAATGCTTCGTACTTCCGGTCAGACAGCTACAGAAATAGCTTATCTGACCGGTTTTGGAAGCTATAATCATTTTAGTGATTATTTTAAAAGTATATATGGAGTTTCTCCTAAAAATTATAAGGATAAATATAGAAATACTTGATATTGTGATTTTATTCGTGCAATAAGTTTAAGGCCCATGATACAGCTGCTTCTCTTTGTTCCGGATACATGAAATGATAGGAATCTGGAACGATGAAAGGAGTTATCGGACAGGTCATCTTGTTCATAACAGAGTAGGAAGTGGTAGGAGGACACGTGGTGTCATTATATCCAAAGGACATAAAAACTGGCACCTTAATGTCGGTGACAAAGTTGGCTACGTCGTAATAACGTATTGTCTCTATAGCTTTGGGATGGCAGTATTGAGGCTTTTTGAACATATGAGGCCATCCTCCAGCTCTTCCGTGAGTATATCCTTCCATATCACATAAGGCAGGATAGAAACAGACAGCTCCTTTGATGCGTGGGTCAATGGCTGTTGTTACGAGGGATAGAGCACCACCTTGACTTCCGCCGAAAGTTACAATGTTTGTGCCATCAAACTCGGGAAGGGAAAAAATGAAGTCAACAGCACGTTTGCAACCTATATAAACTCGTTTGTAATAATAGTTTTCTTTGTAGTCTAAACCTTTGTCATGATAGTTTAAGAGAGGACCTCCTCCTATTGTATATGCTTCATTAGGAAGATTTACAGGTATTCCATGAATGCCGATTTCCAAAGTGATGACACCTTGTGATGCCAAGGCTATTTCTCCGTGATAAGCGCGCATTCCTGCTCCAGGAACTTTTAGGATGGCAGGATATTTCTTTGATGTATCTTTGGGCACGCAGAGAATGCCATACATGCGCGAACCAGCCCAGTTGTTTCGAAAGCCTACATGATAGACATTTACGGTGGAAGTACATTTTTCTGGAATCAAGGTTATTCGTGGGTCAAGAGGTTGCTCTGCTACTTTTTTCAGTTCTTTATCCCAAAAATCTTTGAAATCTTTAGGGCGTTGTGTTGTCGGTCGGAGTTCTTCCGGGGAAAAACCGATTGTAGCTGCGTCTTCATATTTATGCTTTTGGTAATTGACGGTTACTTTGCAGCGTAAGAAACCTGCTTTTTTGAGGGTACCTAAAGGTAATTTGAGTGTTCCATCTTTTAAGACAATATTGCCTGTCTTGTGAGGTTTCATTAGGTCTTCTGATATTTCATAGTATATTGGGACATCTTTCATGGGGACTTGGTCCTTCCATACACAGATGGAGACGGCGGCATTTTCTCCTGTTTTATATAGCCAGTCTGCGTGATTTGGAGAAACGGTTATTTTTATTAGCTTTTCCGGAGGTTGTGGAAATGCATACATTGCCTTCATTAGAAATAAAGACAATAAGACTGAGAAAATAAGTGTCTTATTCATATTCTGTAATATTAAAATTTATATTGAATTCTATTACCAGTTGTCCGTACGGAATAAACAGGCAGGTAGTCCATCTTTGTTATATAAATTTCCATCTGGATTATTTTCCCAATTATATCGTACTGCAATTGGATGTGTCACATTGGGACTCCAGACAATTACTTGGTTACCCTTAAGTTGGGCTTGTGCCCAATGAAAGGTTTTATCTTCTCCAGCTATGGAAAATCCTTGCAGGCATCCATATCGGCTGCGTATTTCTAATCCAGAACCTGTATTCTTGAATGTAATGACTACTTTATTTCCTTTAATCTCCATCTGTTGATACATGGGACTTTCGCTAAATATATCTGTGCGATTATACTCGTGGTGTAATACTTGTAGCGCTACTCTCATTCCAATGTCTTGTTTGTTGTGCGGATGAAGGTCATGAGGCTCTCCTAAGTCACTGGTGACAATGAGATGTGTATCAGAGACGGATAAGGCTTTATATTGTGCTTCTCTTATTTCTGCCCAAAGCGGCTTCTTATTGATAGAGTCAAAATTCGGGAGCTGAATAATATAGAATGGAAGTTCAGTTTTCCAGCGTTGTCGCCAATCTCCAATCATGCAGGTGAGCCAATCGGTATAGGGTTCGGCATTCCCCACGTTATTCTCTCCTTGATACCATATTACTCCCTTTATTGATAGAGAAAGAAGAGGATGGATCATTGCATTATACACCAGTGACGGATAGTCATTACGAGCAGCTTTTTTATTCTTTAGTGCAAAATATTTTGTTGGAGGCAGCAACTTGTCTTCTTTTGTATAGCAATTGAGGTGTTCTGAAGAAATGGAATTGGAGGCTTCCAAACTAGTCCAGGTTTCTATAATAGTACCTCCCCAAGAGGAATTTATTATACCAATGGGAATATGGGTTTCTTCATGAACCTTTTTCGCAAAAAAGTAGGCTACTCCGGAGAAGCTTCCTACGGTCTCTGGAGAGCAAACTGTCCACTTTGCATTTATAGTATCTATAGGGACTAATTCCATGCGGCGTGGAACATTTAATGTACGGATTTGAGGATAGTTGGCATTTTTCTTTTCAACTTCAGCATTAGTTACATTGTTTACTACCCATTGCATGTTGGATTGACCGCTGCATAGCCAGACATCTCCAATAAGAATGTCTTTTATCTCTATCTGGTTTTCTTTGCCAAGAACTTGTAATTCATAAGGACCGCCTTCTTTTAGTGGAGATAGTCGGGTTTCCCAATGCCCATCGGTATTCGCGTTTACAACTTGTTGTTGCCCGGCAAAAGTAACTATGACTTTTTCTTTGGGGGCTGCTTGCCCCCAGATTCGGATAGGTTGGTTACGTTGTAATACCATTCCATCTGAATAGATGGTGGGCAATACCACTTTTGCCTGTACATTTAAAGAATAAATAAATAGGAATATAAATAGTATCTGTTTCATGATAGATTGTTTTGTGCGAAATTAGAAGGATAAAATAGGAAATACAATATTCACAGCTAAAACTGTCGGAAACGTTTCCGTTTATGAATTTTCTGCTTATTCTTTTGAATATGAGAAGACTGGCCCTGTTCTCTTATTTGCAATCGTTCCCGGTGATTTTATCTTTGAATGGCTTACAGAAGTTTATTGATCTTTTATATTTGTAGCAGATAAACTGCTTTTTAATACACTGTAAAAACAATAATAAATCATTTTATGAGAAGATTCTTTTTAACACTTACACTTTTGAGTAGCTTTTGGGGTTTTTGTATAGCTCAAAAGCACTATCTATTGAAATCGCCGAATGGGGAACTTATAATTAATATTGAGGTTGGTGATAAGATTAGCTATTCTTTACAGCATAAAGGGAAATCGGTGATTGTCTCTTCCCCTATTTCTATGTTATTAGACTGTGACAAAACTTTAGGGGAAAAATCCAAAGTTAAAAATGTACATATGCGCAAAATTAATGAAACGATATCCACGGCATTTTATAAGCGTAACCAGATTGATAATTTCTGCAATGAGTTAGTCATTACTTTTAAGGAAGATTTTCAGTTGAATTTCCGAGCTTATAATGAGGGGATGGCATATCGTTTTGTTGTTACGCAGAACAGACCTTTTATTGTAATAAATGAAGAGGCTACATTCAATTTTGAGAAGGATTATATGGCTTATGTCCCTTTTGTGAGAGGGGGGAGGGATAAAAGGAAAGAAGAACAGTTTTTCAATTCATTTGAAAATGTTTATACTCATCTTAGTTTGAGTGAGATGCCCTCTAACCAAATTGCATTTACTCCAGTCGTCGTTGAGTTGGAAGAGGGAAGAAAAATTTGTATTGCAGAATCTGATGTAGAAAGTTATCCGGGAATGTTTGTCTACAATGAAGAACAATCAACTTCTTTGAAAGGCGTTTTTGCACCCTATCCAAAGAATTTATTACAGGGTGGACATAACAATCTGCAAATGTTGGTGACAGAACGTGAGAATTATATAGCTAAATGTTCTGGTAAGCGAACTTTTCCTTGGCGCATAGCTATTGTTTCTTCAGATGATAAAGAATTGCTTGATAATGATTTGGTTTATAAATTGGCAGCACCATCACGCATTGATGATACAAGTTGGATTAAACCAGGAAAGGTCGCCTGGGAGTGGTGGAACCATTGGGGATTATCTGGTATTGATTTCAAAGCCGGTGTGAACAATGCCACCTATAAAGCTTATATTGACTTTGCCGCCAAACATGGAATTGAGTATGTAATTTTGGACGAGGGTTGGGCCGTGAATTTAAAGGCTGATTTATTCCAAGTTGTACCGGAAATCGATTTAAAAGAGCTGGTGGCTTATGCTGAGTCTAAAGATATTGGGCTGATTTTGTGGGCAGGATATTATGCTTTTGAACGGGATATGGAAGATATATGTCGGTATTATTCGGAATTGGGCATAAAGGGTTTTAAAGTGGATTTCATGGATCGTGATGATCAGCCAATGGTTGATTTTCATTATCGTGGAGCTGCTATAGCCGCTAAATATCATTTGCTGTTGGATTATCATGGCACATATAAACCTACGGGATTAAATCGTACTTATCCAAATGTTGTTAATTTTGAAGGCGTACATGGACTGGAACAATTAAAATTTGCCGGTAGCGATAAAGTGGACCAGGTTACTTATGATGTGACTATGCCGTTTATCCGTATGGTAGCTGGACCAGTTGATTATACTCAAGGTGCTATGCGAAATGGAACCAAACGTACTTTTCGACCGGTCAATGAAGCTCCGATGAGTATGGGGACACGTTGTCGTCAGCTTGCAGAATATGTAATATTTGAGTCTCCATTATCTATGCTGTGTGATAGTCCGGTATTTTATGAACGTGAGTCAGAATGTACATCTTTTATTGCAGAGGTTCCTACTGTCTGGGAGGAAACTGTTGCTTTGGACGGTAAAATTGGTGAGTATATCTCTATGGCTCGTCGTAAGGGAGATATTTGGTATTTAGGTACACTTACTAATTGGGAAAAGCGTACGATGGAGATTGATTTGAGCTTTCTGGGAGATGGAGAATGGAGTGCTGAATTGTATAAAGATGGTGTAAATGCTGGTACTGTTGCTTCCGATTATATCAAATCGATAATAGCTATTCCTCAAGACCGGAAACTATCTGTTACAATGGCCGAGGGTGGAGGATGTGCACTAAAAATCTATAAAAAGTGAATATGAGTATGCTTGCACAGATAAGGACTTTAAGATGGTGGATATGGGGACTTGTATGCATTTGTAATATACAGTATGGTAGTGCTCAAGAATTGCTTGTCAATGTATATGGAAGGCAATATACATTGTTGAACGGTAAATGGAATGCTATAATTGATCCCTATCAGCAGGGACGCAAAACTGCGATTTATAGGAATAGGGCTTTAAAAGATAAGGCAGATTTCAAGGAATATGCTTTTGAAGGAGGTTTGCGTCTGAATGTTCCTTCTGATTGGAATTCACAAATTCCAGAACTTAAATATTACGAAGGAACGATGTGGTACGCACGTAAATTTGAGATAAATAAAAAGTCTGACGAGAATTTATTTCTTTATTTCGGAGCAGTTAATTATCGTTGCAGAGTGTATTTGAATGGAACTCTGATTGGTAGTCATGAAGGAGGCTTTACTCCTTTCCAGTTCAATGTAACTAATGTCGTGAAAGAAGGAGGGAACTTTCTGGCAGTAGAAGTAGACAACACGCGTACTGCAGATGCTATTCCAGCACTTTCATTTGACTGGTGGAATTATGGTGGAATTACTCGTGATGTCATGCTGGTACATACGCCTAAGAATTATATTCGTGATTATTTTATACAGCTGGATAAGTATGATTCGGATCGTGTTCATGCTGAAGTACAGCTATCTGCACAGAATGCAGGTCAGTTGGTGAAGATTGAAATACCAGAGCTGAAAATAGCCAATAAAGTTTTTACTGATGGAACTGGTTTGGCTAAGGCTACTTTTCGGGTTCGGAATTTGGAACGCTGGTCTCCTCAGGCTCCTAAACTATACCAGGTGATTGTCTCTTCTGAAGTAGATGAAGTAAAGGAGAATATCGGCTTTCGTAACCTTTATGTGAAGAATACGCAGATTTATCTGAATGATTCTCCAGTTTTCATGAAAAGTATTGGTTTACATGAGGAAATATCTCAACGCCAAGGGCGTGCTTATTCAGAACAAGATGCAATTGCATTATTATCTGAAGCGAAAGGATTGGGAGTAAACATGATTCGTCTGGCCCACTATCCGCAGAATGAGTATATTGTTCGTTTAGCAGAACAAATGGGACTTATGTTATGGGAGGAAATACCAGTCTGGCAGGGCATTGATTTTAAAGATAGCAGTACGCGTCTGAAGGCACAAAGAATGTATACGGAAATGTTGTTGCGTGACCGGAATAGATGTGCTCTTACTTTTTGGGGAGTTGCCAATGAAACAGCTCCTTCCGAATCTCGTAATGCTTTTCTTAAAAGTCTCGTTGAACTATGTCATAAGATGGATACCACTCGTTTGATAACAGCGGCTTTTGACCTACCTAAATTAAATTCCGAGACGAATGCCTTTGAAATGGAAGATGACTTTATTGAAAATCTGGATGTCGTTTCTATTAATAAATATATGGGATGGTATCATCGGTGGCCTATGTCTCCATCTGAGATTCGTTGGAATGTCGCCCTTGATAAGCCGTTGATATTTTCAGAGTTTGGTGGGGAAGCGCTTTATGGTCAATCTGGCGATTCGACAGTAACAAGTTCCTGGAGTGAGGAGTATCAGGAAAAACTGTATAAGGATAATTTGGAAATGTTTAAGTATATACCTAATCTTGCCGGGATTTCGCCTTGGATTTTATTTGATTTCCGTTCTCCTTATCGTTTTCATCCTACAAACCAGGAAGGATGGAATCGAAAAGGATTGATTTCGGATCAGGGGTATAGAAAGAAAGCGTGGTATGTGATGAAAGAATATTATGAATCTATAAAATAAGGATATGGATAAATATAGGCTTCTATACGTATTGGTTTTGAGTTGTGTAACAACAGTGTTGCCTGCTCAATTAAAAGATTATAGCTCTCAGGTAGATTCAGTATTGAACCTTATGACTATTCAGGAAAAAGTCGGGCAAATGATTCAATATTCGAATAATAAACTTCTCACAGGACCTGCCCTTGACACGAGCAATCGTACCGAAGAAATAAAAAGGGGAGAGGTGGGCTCTGTTTTCAATATTATAACAGTAGAACGGGCTAAACAATATCAGGATCTGGCTATGCAATCCCGTTTGCGTATTCCTTTGCTTTTCGGACTTGACGTTCTTCATGGCTTGAAAACGATTTTTCCAATTCCGCTGGCGGAGGCTGCAAGCTTTAACCTGGATTTGATGCGTAAAACGGCAAATGTGGCTGCAGCAGAAACTTCCTCTTTGGGTATTCATTGGACTTTTGCTCCTATGGTAGATGTTTCTAGAGATGCTCGTTGGGGGCGTTCAATGGAGGGAGCTGGTGAGGATACTTGGTATGGCTCTCAAGTGGCAAAAGCACGTATAGAAGGTTTTCAGGGCTCTAACTATGATGAGAAGCGAACAGTATTGGCTTGTGCTAAGCACTTTGCTGCTTATGGTGCAGCGGTAGGAGGTCGGGACTATGCTGAAGCAGATATTTCAGAACATACGCTTCAGCAGGTTTATCTACCTCCATTTCAAGCGGCAGTAGAAGCTGGTGTTGCTACTTTTATGAATGCTTTTAATGAAATAAACGGTATTCCGGCAACAGCTCATAAAATTTTGCAGAGAGATGTTTTGAAAGGAAAATGGGGATTTAAGGGATTTGTTGTCAGCGATTGGGGCTCTGTGGGTGAGATTGCTAAGCATAGAATGGCGAAGGACAATAAAGATGCAGGACGATTGGCAGCTATTGCCGGTTGTGATATGGATATGCACTCTATGACCTATGCCAAGCATCTGGTTGATTTGGTAAATGAGGGAGAGGTGGATATTGCTCTGATTGATGACGCTGTAAGGCGTATTTTGACCAAGAAATTTGAGCTGGGGCTCTTTGATGATCCTTATTGTTATAATAATAGGGCAAAAGAAATAGAGGATAAGAAAATTGTAACAGCTAATAGAAAGATTGCTCGTGAGGCTGGTTCAAGTTCCATTGTGCTTCTTAAGAATGAGTCTGCTTTACCGATTGCCGCAACGGCAAGGCGAATAGCATTGGTTGGCCCTTTAAATAAGGCTCATAAAGATATGCTGGGCAATTGGTCTGCTTTAGGAAAAGCTGAAGATGTAATAACAGTTTATGATGGATTGCGAGCCGCTTTACCTCATGCTGAAATAACATATATAGAAGGATATGATTTGGAAACCAATGAGTTGAAAGTATTGCCGAAACTGACAGGATATGATGTGATTATTGTGTCTGTCGGAGAACGTGCAATGGATTCTGGAGAAGCAAAGTCCAAGGTAGACATTAATGTTGATGCCAATCAGCAGCGAATGGTGAAAGAGATAAAGGAGGCAACGCAGAAACCGGTAATAACTTTAGTGATGGGGGGACGTCCGTTGATATTTTCTCAGATGGAACCCTATACGGATGCTATTCTTTTCACTTGGTGGTTGGGTACGGAGGCCGGCAATGCAATAGCGGATGTACTTACCGGAAAATATAATCCATCAGCAAAGCTGCCTATGACTTTTCCTCGTAATGTAGGTCAATGTCCTTTGTATTATAACCATAAAAGCACCGGTCGTGCATGGGCTCCCAATAATCCTTGGGTAAGCGGCTATATGGATGAGAGCGTGTTACCTGCTTATGCTTTTGGTTATGGATTGAGCTATACAACATTTGATATCGCAGCTCCTGCACTAATCAAACAGCAATATAAATCGGGAGAATATATTATATTGACGACTATGGTTAAAAATACGGGAAGTTATAGCGGAAAAGAAACGATTCAACTATATTTGCAGGATGTTGTAAGCTCTCTGACACGTCCAGTGCTTGAACTTTGTGGGATAAAACAAGTAGAATTGGCTCCGGGAGAAATTGAAGAAGTAAAATTCATTTTGTCCACAGAGGAACTTGGATTTTTTAATGCAGAAAAGAAATTTGTCACAGAACCGGGTGAGTTTAAACTTTTTGTCGGCAATAGTTCAGATAATCTGAAGGCTGTAAGTTTTGAACTTATAGAGAAATGATACTATTTTTGTTAAACTTCTAATAATAATCTTTTTAAAAGGATGAAACGAATGTTGCGTATGATACGATTTATTTTCTTTCTATTGTTTCTATGCATGACAGTTGGAGTAAAAGCAGACGATTTATCTGTGATAAAAAAGAAATATATAGAAAGTATTCTTTGTACTAATTCTGATTCTCTGCTTACAACGCTGATGTGTCAAACTCCTCGTGAAAAGATTGTGGGGGACCAGATGATTGTTGAATTGATGGAGCGTTATCCTATAGAAGTGGAGTATGTTCAGAATTTAATTCATAAACTGAGTGTAGAAGGTTGCTGGTCCGATTTGGATTTTGCAAGTAATGCAGCAGGGTGGGCTCCAAGAGTACACGCTTCTCGAGTTCTTGAATTATCTAAAGTATATAGGAACCCGAACCATGTTCTATATAAGTCTCAGGAAGTGGCAGAGGCTATTCATAAAGCATTAGCTTATTGGTTTCAAGTAAAGCCGATTTCTTCTAATTGGTGGTATAATGAGATCGGTATTCCTAAGGTATTAGGAGCGGCATTCATATTGTTTGAAGATCAGATGTCTGAACAAGAAAAAAGTGAAGCCCTTGTGGTAATGGATAAAGCTAAAATTGGTATGACTGCCCAAAATAGAGTATGGCTGGCTGGCAATGTAATTGTAAAAGGCTTGTTATTAGGGGATATTCAGATGATACAGAGAGCGAGAGATGTTATAAATAGTGAGATAAAAATGGCTTATGGAAAGGCTGAAGGCATCAAGGCAGATCAAAGTTTTCATCAACATGGGCCTCAGCAGCAGGCGGGGAACTATGGTGCAGCCTATTTGGCTACAATGAGTTTCTGGGCATATATTCTGGATGATACGTCATTGGCTCTTGAACAAGAGCATTTTAAAATTATCAGTGATTATGTGAATACTGGTGTTAGGAGAATCTTGTGGAAAAATAAGATGGATATCAATAATCTTGGCCGTCAACTTTATAGACAGGCACAACGGCATAAAGGCTTTTCTACATTATTTTCAGTAAATACATTAGCTGGCATCAATAGCAATAATAATAATGTTTATCAAGCACTTATTAATGAGAATTTGGGAAGGACGCCGGTAGGTCTATTGGGACAATATCATTTTTGGAAATCGGATATTACTATTCATCGCTGTTCGGATTGGATGGCGTCTCTTAGAATGGCATCTGATAGGGTAATTGGTACAGAATCAGGTACTGATAATGTGAAAGGCTATTACTTGGCAGATGGTGCGCTATATACTTATGTGGATGGAGAAGAATATACAGATATATTTCCTTGTTGGGATTGGAGAAAAGTCCCAGGAGTAACTTGTTATCAAGAGGATAAGCGTGTGCATGTGATGGGGTGGCTTGAAAAACAAAATAAAGGTTCATTTGTAGGTAACGTGAATGATGGTAATGTAGGCATGACTTCAATGGAATTGGTTCGTGATGGACTTTATGCAAAAAAGGCATGGATATTTACTCCGGATTATGTCTTGTGCCTTGGTGCGGATATTCATTCGGATAGCAGCTATTTGGTAAATACGTCTATTGAGCAGGCGCTACTAAAAGAAAAACTCTTGCATTTGGAAAAAGGTAAATGGAATGCGGTGAAAGATGTCTGTTTTTCAGCAGATAAACCCGAGCGTTTCTTTCATCATCAAACGGGGTATATTGTGCTTGATGGAAAAGGGAGAGCTTTTTCCGAAAAGAGAACTGGCTTGTGGAATGATATTATGAAGATTTATCCTAAAAGTGAGCAGGTAACGCAAAATATCTATACGCTTTATTTCGATCATGGAACATTTCCACAGGATGCTTCTTATCAGTACATGGTACTTCCTGCCAGCTCTCTTGAGCAAGTCAGACGTTTTGATTTGTCTTCTTTTAAAGTAATAAGTAATACATCACAATGCCAAGCTGTACAGATTGATAAAGAAACTTATTTATTGGCGATGTATGATAAGGGAGAAGTTATTTTATCCAAGAAAGTGAAATTTGAGAGTGATAGGAGGGGACTTTTTATTTTACGTATCAATGCTAACGGTTGGAAGGTGTACGCATCAGATCCTACTCAACGTGAAAATATTTTAGTAGTGGCGGTTAATGGAGAGAAGAAAGAAGTAAAGTTGCCGGATGGGGAATTAAAGGGAACTGTTATTCAAATAGGAAATGAGTTCCAATAGAATAGTTAGCTTTAATTATAAAGTATTTCTATGGGAAAAGGTTGTGCTAGGAGAATAGTCATAACCTTTTCTTTTGGATGTATTCAAATTCGTCTTTTCCGGATAATGGTAACACTTTTGTTCGCTTTCCGATATTTTTTCATTATTTATTTCTACATTTGTAGCGTTAACACGGACTGTGTAAAGGATATGCAAACCCTATTAAACGACATAGAATTAGATATTCAGGAATTGAAATGTTTGATGCAGGCCATTTCAAGTGATGCCAATCCGACATTGAAGATTGTGGCAAAACGGAATATCCAGCAGATGAAGGCACGCTTGGAGGCGTTGCAAGAACTGCTTGAGGAGGCGCCAACGGCTGTTGTGTCGCCCCTGGAGGAACCCCCTGCTGTTACTACTCCTTTGACCGAATCGGTTTCTCCGGTCGAATCGGTTATTCCTGATACAGTGAAGATGGTATGTGAGGAACCGGAAACAGTTCCTATTTTGGCAGAACGCATCAAGCCTGCCAAGGATTTGAAACATGCCATCAGTCTGAACGATTCATTCCGTTTTGTCCGCGAACTGTTCGCAGGCGATGCTGCACGGATGAATGAAGTGGTACGACGTTTGGGTGAGGCTCCTTCTTTGGACAAGGCTATGGATATTTTTGCTTCGGAAGTGCACCCGGATGAAGAAAATGAAGCCGCCGTCGATTTTATGGAACTCCTCAAAAAATATTTCAGCTAAACGACCGATAAGTATGGGAAAACTTTATGTAGTGCCTACCCCGGTAGGAAATTTGGAAGATATGACATTCCGTGCTATCCGGATTCTGAAAGAAGTGGATTTGATACTTGCTGAGGATACACGTACCTCCGGCATATTGCTGAAACACTTCGAAATAAAGAATGCGATGCAATCTCACCATAAATTTAATGAACATAAAACGGTTGAAAGTGTTGTTAATAGAATAAAGGGGGGAGAAACTGTAGCTTTGATTTCGGATGCAGGTACGCCAGGTATATCCGACCCGGGCTTTCTGGTAGTCAGAGAGTGTGTGCGTAACGGCATCGAAGTGCAATGCTTGCCGGGAGCGACAGCTTTTGTACCGGCATTGGTGGCTTCCGGACTGCCGAATGAGAAGTTCTGTTTTGAAGGTTTCCTTCCACAGAAGAAAGGAAGGATGACCCGCCTGAAGGCATTGGCCGAGGAGTGTCGTACCATGGTGTTCTATGAGTCTCCCCACAGATTGGTAAAAGCTTTGACGCAGTTTGCCGAACATTTCGGTGCCGAACGTCAGGCTTCTGTTTCGCGGGAAATCTCAAAGATGCACGAAGAAACGGTGCGTGGAACGCTTACAGAATTGATTGAACATTTCACGGCGAACGAACCGCGCGGTGAAATTGTGATTGTAGTAACAGGAATAGACGATTAAATAACTTCATTAACCAAACGTAAAACGAAAGCGTATGAAAAAGTTAGCAGTTTTAATTGTATGCGCGGCTGTAATGGCTTCGTGTGACAGCTTCTCTGGTGGCAGTAAGAACCAGCTGAAAGCTGAAAATGATTCTTTATTGATGGAACTGACTCAGCGTAATGCTGAATTAGACGAGATGATGGGTACTTTCAATGATATTTCAGAGGGATTCCGCCAGATTAATGCGGCGGAGAGCCGTGTGGATTTGCAACGTGGCGCTGTGGCAGAAGGCTCTTTGAATGCCAAGCAGCAGATTGCGTCGGACATTGAATTTATCCGTAAACAGATGGAAGAGAACAAGGAGCAGATTGCCAAACTGCAATCTATGTTGAAGAACAGCAAAAACAACTCTGTTCAGTTGAAGAGAGCTGTAGAATCTTTGACTCAGGAGTTGGTGGCAAAGACTCAGCGTATTGAAGAATTGCAGGCTGAGCTGGCTTCCAAGAATATCCGTATCCAGGAACTGGATGCTGCCGTGACCGGCTTGTCTAGTGAGAAGGAGGAATTGACTGCCGAAAATGAGGCGAAGGCCAAAACCGTTGCCGAGCAAGATAAGGCACTTAACACAGCTTGGTTTGTGTTTGGCACAAAGAAGGAGCTGAAAGACCAGAAGATATTGACAAATACCGGACTTTTCAAAAAAGGCCAGGTGCTGAAAGATTCTGATATCAACAAGGACTACTTTACACAAGTGGATATCCGTACGACAAAAGAGATTAAACTATACTCTAAAGATGCTGATATCTTGACTACTCATCCCGCGGGCTCTTATGCGTTGGAGAAAGATGATAAAGGACAGCTGACTTTGAAGATTACAAATCCGAAAGACTTCTGGAGTGTGTCCAAGTATTTGGTAATCCAGGTAAAATAACACTGTTATAGACTGATACAGAACGGACGCAGGTTATTGGAATTGATAATCTGCGTCTATTTTTATATATACCTTTCCTTTAAGTTATGGCATCTCAATATAAAAACCTCTTTTTTGATCTGGACGATACGCTTTGGGCATTTTCCCTTAATGCACGTGATACATTCGAAGAAATGTATCACAAGTATGACTATGGTCGTTTCTTTCGCTCTTTCCTGCATTTCTATACTCTTTATCAGCATCGTAATACAGAACTGTGGGAAGAATACGGTAGAGGGCAGGTCAGTAAGGAAGAGTTGAACCGCCAGCGTTTCCTATATCCTCTGGAGGCAGTAGGGGCGAGGGATGTTGCTTTGGCTGAGGCTTTTTCTGATGATTTCTTTTCGGTCATTCCCACAAAAAATCGGCTGATGCCGCATGCTTATGAGGTGCTGGAATATTTGGCGGGGAAATATAACCTCTATATCCTTTCCAATGGTTTCCAAGAACTGCAATGTCATAAGATGCGTTCGGCAGGTATCGACCGCTTTTTTAAGAAGATTGTTCTCTCTGATGACATCGGTATCTTGAAGCCCTGGCCCGAAATTTTTCATTTTGCCCTTTCTGCCACACAATCCGAGGTGCGTGATTCTTTGATGATAGGCGATAGTTGGGAGAATGATGTGGCAGGAGCCAAAGGAGTGGGTATGCACCAAGTGTTTTATAATGTAACGGGGAAGGAAGAACTGCCTTTCCAACCGACTTATCATATCAGTAATCTGAAAGAATTGATGCAGATTCTGTGACATTGAAATTTTTAGTTGTACTTTTGTCTACAGAAACGTATATTATACAGCTATGGACACAATCTTACCTTTCGCTTTACTTTGTTTTACCTCCTTCTTTACGTTGACAAACCCTCTCGGCACCATGCCGGTGTTTTTGACCATGACGCATGGAATGACAGACCGTGAACGGCAGTCGGTAGTATCGCGCGCCACTTTGGTTGCCTTTATTACGATTATGGTTTTTACGTTTGCGGGACAGTTCCTCTTTAAATTCTTCGGTATCTCTACCAATGGCTTCCGTATTGCCGGTGGAGTTATTATCTTTAAGATTGGCTTCGATATGCTGCAAGCCCGTTATACCCCAATGAAGCTGAAAGACGAGGAAATCAAGACTTATGCCGATGATATTTCCATTACTCCTCTTGGAATTCCGATGCTTTGTGGTCCTGGTGCCATAGCCAATGCCATTGTGCTGATGCAGGATGCCCATACCATTCAGATGAAAGGAGTTCTTATAGGAATGATTGCCTTTATTTATCTGATTACCTTTTTCATATTGCGTGCTTCCACGCGGTTGGTCAAAATCCTGGGTGAGACGGGAAACAATGTGATGATGCGCCTGATGGGACTTATCCTGATGGTTATTGCCGTTGAGTGTTTTGTCAGCGGAGTGAAACCGATATTGGTGGATATATTGAAAGAAGGAGGCATACCATCACTGGCACACCTCCTCTAAACACTTTATTTATAAAAACACATTGGGAGAATTCCCAAGTTTCTTTAGGCTACTATTGATTAATAGCCTGGATTTTGTTCTATGTTCGGATTGGCATTGATTTCACCGACGGGAATCAACGGGAGCGCTTTCTTGGAGTCGCGGTTGAATGTACGCGCTTCTTCGCTCAGTACGTCGTGCCATCCTCTGTCATTAACGTCCGTGTAGCGTGTAACGGTTTCACCTCGGCGCATAACATCGAAGTAGCGCTGTCCTTCACCTACAAGTTCCTTGCGGCGTTCGATGTAGATGCGGTCTAATGTGATGTTTCCGCTGGTTACTTGCTTGCTTTCATCCGTTGTGCGGTTGGAGATGATATCGTTCAGCAAGTTGGCAGCCTTGTTCTTGTCTCCGGCTTGGAACGCTGCTTCTGCTGCTGACAAGTAAACTTCTGACAAGCGCAGCAATGGGACATTGGAGTAACGTACATCTCCGTTTACAGCAGGCATTTTGTTGATGTAAACTTTACGTTTGTCAAATCCTCCTGCTGCCGCTGCCAATAATATGTCGTTACGGATGTCTGCCGGGTCGGATGTAAGCATGTCAGAGAAGTCTTTTGTGACAATTACATCTCCATATCCGGGAGAAGCGCCAGCCTTGTCGGCATATAAATAGGCAATACCTTCACGGTCTGTCCAGTCAGTATTGTTGTTGATGGAAATCTCGAACATGATTTCTTTTGAATGATTGGCATCACTTTTGCTCCATGCAGCAACATATTCTGACGGTTCCCAAAGTTTGTAAGACGAGTTTGATATGATGTCTTCAGCTACGGATAAAGCCTTGCTCCATTCGCCTTTTGTCATATATACACGTACCTGCAAGGCTTTGGCAGCCCAAAGGTTGACATAACCCACTTCATTAGTTTTGGGCAGTGCATTTGAGTTGATTGCATCTGTCAAATCCTTTTCAATTGCCTCATAACATTGGGCTACCGTGCTGCGGCTTGGCTTTTCTGTCGATTCCAGCGGGGAGGTAGCGATGGGCACACCGAGTGAGCTGCCTTGATCTACCGTATAAGGTTTACCGTAGATACGTGTAAGGTCAAACAGTGCCATGGCGCGCAGAACTTTTGCTTCTGCATCATATTGGTCAATAGTGGCTTTTGCCTCTGCCGCGTCGGTCAGGTTGCCACTTTCTGCTGCCTGAATCAGACGGTTGGCGCGTGCTATGACTACATAAGGCATCTGCCATACGGCTGTTGAGGTGGTGAAATTGTCGGCAGTTGTATATTCCATATAGTAGTAGAAGTTTGCTCTTCCACTTCCACCGTTATATTCATATTGGATATCTTCCCCTCTCATGTCACCGTATACGAACATGAGGCGTCCATAATAATTAATCAGGCTACTGTTACCTTTAACGGCAGCATAAAGTCCCGTCCGCACATTGGCCAAATCATCGCTGTTCTTGATTGCGGTTTCAGCATCTATTCCGTCTGCGGGTGACTGATCCAGCCAACTGTTGAGGCATGATGAAGTGCTGACTGCCATAGCTGCGCAAAGCGTTGCTGTGTATAATGTCTTTAATATTTTCATTTTCGTATCTTTATTAGTTAGAAATTCAATTCTATTCCGAATGTATATGTTCTCAATGCCGGAGTCTCAAATGTGCATAGTCCGTCTACACGCATTTCCGGATCTACAAATAAGTCTTTAGACTTCCATGTAAGCAGGTTGGAACCAGAGAAGTAGATTCTGGCTTTGCTGAGCCCAAGCTTGCTGATATAGTTTTGCGGAATGCTTACACCTAATGTGAGGTTCTTCAGACGTAGATAATCAGTAGGCATCAGCCAGCGTGAAGACAGTGAAGCAGCGCTTCCATATTCAAATTTAGGCAATGTGGCATTCGTGTCGCCCGGGCCTGTCCACATCTTTGAGATGTCATAGTATGTCGGTACGGCACCACCGTATAGATATGAACCGCCATTGGAGTGCTGCCAAGTGGAGTAGTCAAAAGCATCACCACCCAATGAATAAGTGAAAGTGAAGCCCAAGTCGATAAACTTCCATTTGAGGTTGTTGGTAAGACCGCCTTCTATACTAGCTTGATGCTTGCCTACAATAGTTTTGTTGGCTTCAGAGATATTTGTAGTTGTCTTGCGGGCATTCTCTGTTCCGTCATTCAGATAGAACATTTCTTTACCGGTCTCTGCGTCGACTCCGGCGTATTCATAAACATAGTATGAATAGTAAGGTTCGCCTACACGGTGAATCAGCGGTCCTGATACGATTTCATTCTGCTGGCCATCCAATTTGGTCAGTTTGTTGCTGTTGTGTGCCATGTTCAGAGAAGTGGTCCACGTGAAATCCTTGTTTCTGAAATTGGTTGATGTAATGGTCAACTCAAAACCGGAGTTCTTCAGTGAACCGATGTTTTGCGGGGTGGTATACCCATAATTGCCATCATAATATCCGCCGACTTGTGATACGGGGAGGTCATATATAAGGTCGCTGGTTTTACGCTGATAGTAGTCGAATGTTACAGAGATACGGTCGATGAATGAAAGGTCGAGACCGATATTCCATGTTTTGTTCTTTTCCCATTTCAGGTCCGGGTTTGCAATTCCGACGATGGACATTCCTGACTGTCCATTGTATATGATTCCGTATTTATAAAGATTCATATAAGCGTAATAGTCTGATGGTTGCGTTCCGTTTACACCGTATGACACACGGAGCTTTCCATCTGTCAATACATTCTTGACAGGATTCAGGAAACTTTCGTCTATGAATCTCCATGCTCCGGAAACCGACCAGAAACTTCCCCAACGGTTTTCTCTTGCCAGACGTGAACTTCCGTCGGTACGATAGCTGAGACCGAGATAATATCTGTCTGCGTAGTTATAATTGGCACGTCCGAGGAACGAAGTCATGCGATAGCTCTGTCTGTTGGTTTCGGCACTTGTTGAACCGGCATTTGTCAATTCGTACAAATCACCCGGATAGTCTTGGCCTGCCATGTAGTTGAAAGCATATTCCGTATCTTGTGTTTCAAAACCAAGCAGGGCGTCAATATTGTGCAGACCGAAAGAGTTGATGTAAGAGAGCTGGGTTTGTGTATTCAGCTGGTCATTACGATTGACGATACGCTGCATGACACCACCGGGGGCACCATTGTTTGAGTGTCTGTCCCAAAGAACGTCATTGGTTCCTTGTGCGTAATCATAAGCAATCTTTTCACTTAAATTCAACTTGTCCCAAATATTATAGGTCAACTTGATTGTATTGAATGCCTTCATCAGGGTATAAACGTCAGAGCTGTGTTCTCTTTCATACAAAGGATTGACTCCAAATACGCCGCAACCATTGTTTAATGTGCCGTCTTCATTATAAGGGGTTGATGAGGGGCTTTGGAAGAATGCGTAATTGGCCACAGGTCCATCATAGGAGGTAGCTTCATTAGTTTTGTTTTGTCTTACTTTTGAGAATTGGCTTGTAACCTGAACTTCAAAGTCTCCAAACTTATGAGTGAGGTTTGCATTACCAGTGAAACGTTCCAGACCTTGTTTGTAAATGATACCTTCCTGATTGGTATAAGCAGCTGAGGTGTAGAACTTGGTACGGTCGTTACCGCCAGATACGCTCAACTGGTAGTTCTGATGAGAACCGTTACGGAAAAGCAGGTCTTTCCAATCCGTCCATCCGGTCGAGGGTTTTGAAGCAAAATCCTCGATGTTCTGGTCTGCAAAAGTTGCGGCATCTGCATCGGACATGTTTCCGGTGTATAACCCGTAATTCTTGAGACCGGTCCATAAGAGTTCGCGGCGCGAGTCACCGTCGAGCATAGGACGATAATCTATTGCCATGTTTGAGAAACCCCAGTCGGAACGGAAACTTACATTTGTTTTGCCTTGTTTTCCGCTTTTCGTCGTAATGACCACAACACCGTTAGCAGCACGCGAGCCGTAAAGAGAGGCAGCCGCCGCATCTTTGATAACTGTGATAGACTCGATGTCATTGGTATTGAGTGAAGACAAAATATCAGTTCCTGCATCACTATAAGTGAACTCGGATAAGTCTCCACTTGTGACCGGTGTTCCGTCAATAACATAAAGCGGATTGTTTCCGGCATTGATGGAACCCATACCACGTACACGGATACTGCTTACAGAACCCGGATTACTTGAACTTGAGCCAAAAGTAACACCAGCGACATTACCAGAAAGTTTGTCGGCAACAGAAAGAACAGGTACATCTTCCAAGGTGGAAGTGTTTACAGTAGAAGCAGCTCCAGTAAATGATGCTTTTTTAAATGTACCGTAACCGGTAACCACAACCTCTTCAAGCAGCTCAGAATCGGATTTCAAAATTACCTTTACATGAGGTTTAATCGTTACTTCTTGGGTTTGCATACCAACAAACGAAATCACCAGAGTTTTCGCGGAACTACAATATGTGTAT
>NZ_QTNH01000014.1:0-132589 GCF_003603515.1 Bacteroides sp. AM32-11AC
CCTTTAAATCTTCCATAAGCGATAATTTATTGGTTAGTAATAAGTGAATTAAAGGGAATAGCACGCTTTATAGCGTAATGCCCCATAGACTTCCGCAATTGTGCTCTGTAATACACAGACATTACTGTAGTAGCCAGTAATACCGTAGCCAAAGCGTTTGCGGTCTGGAATGCGATTGCGTTAAACCGTTCATTTCCCATCTAAGAGAGGTGAGGGACGTAGGAGTAACATGACAATAAAGCGCATAATATACACCTCATGCCTGCTTTCTGGCTGATAATTGCACTTTATGCAGTCTTGGTAACTGTATGGAAAGAGTTCCCGTATCTGGAAGGGAGGGGGTACTATTTAGACACTGCCTAATTTGAGTTGGGGTATAACAAGAAACTCCAGACCCGTTTAATAGTCTGGAGTTCAATCCTACTCAATCAATGCCTTAATTTCCTTTATGGTTCTATACCTTCTCAACGTCTGCCCAAGCTGTTTATATCCCTGCTCCAAGAATGGATATTTATCTGTTATCACCCTTAATTCCCGTTGCTCATTGTCCGTTAGGGAAAGCTTCTCCTTCAAGTCACAGAAGCGTTTGAGGCGGTCTCTGAATTGTGGCGGTTTGAGAGCATCCTTTACTGCACTGTCATCTGCGATACTCCACTCATACCCTTTGGTTACTGTCATCCCCAATTCCTTATAAGCCTCTTGCAGTGCTTCGGACGACCTATATACTATATGTGTAGTCCAGTGTTGGTAGAGCTTTAACTGGGCAACCATGTCATTGACTTCGTATCTGCCATCCTTCTTGATGATATATGTATGGACGCCCAGTCTTTCAAACTCCTTATCCTGCTGCTTTAATATCTTTATATCAGTCTCCCTATTCAGTTGCTCCACCCTTCTGCGAGCAGTAGCAAGTTCGTCCTCTATCCTCTCCTCCATCACATCAAACGGAACGTAGTAGTTGACAGCCTTTGCATTGAAGATATGGACTATCTTGTTTCTGAAAGGGTTGGACTTGGTTCTGATACGTCCTGCAATCTGGGGAATATCCATGTCAATGCTGATTAGGGTATGCTTGTTGTAGCCGTCACTGACGATAAAGCATATTGCCGTCTCTGAATAATAGTCCACTCCTTCAAATGCCTTGCAGGTCACGAATGTAAACCGTTTAACTGGGGCTGTTGAACTGGAGATTTCAAAGCCTTCCAGCTTGTAATGGTTCATCTCGTCGTCAGCGCATATAATCCTGCACTCATCATTGGTCAGCTTGGCTTGTTCAAGTATCTCCTTAATCTCCCTTACGCTGTTGACAAAGAAATATGCCTCCTCACTCTTAATCCCGTCCAACACAAAGTGACCGTTGTCTTTATAATGCTTGATAACATTAGCTGCTGTAGTGCTTGCTTTGACACATGGGCAGGGGTAGATTGTAATCTTATCCACTATCTGCCAGTTGGCAATATATTCCTTCATTTCGGCAAATACTTTGGGCTTAAATCGCTCTGGGATAGGAGTTGCAGTTAAGAAGCAATGAGACTTGAAGCATTTGAACTTCTCTATAATCTGATTTATTACCTTTGTCCTAAAGCCATACTGCTTTAACAAATTGTGGTACTCATCCACAAGTATCTTGAATTCAAGCGGATTAATGAGGTCAATCAGTTTATCCACCTTGTCATACGTACAGATTATCTTCTTAACTCCGTCCTTAGCAAGAAACTTGTTCAACTGGATTTGTACTATCTTAGTGAACTTGCCATATAAACCAAACAGTCTGTCATTAGTAGGACTTACGCCTGCTTGGATTTGTGACTTCTTCCAAGCAATGTCCCTGCCGTCTTTATCCTTAGGTGGGTAGCACTTATTGATTACCAGCTCTGTTGTAGGTACGGCAATAATGTAATTCTCGTCATTGGTAAGCGCTATTGTAGTAGCACCGCATCCCGTCTTTACCTTGTTGAAGATGCAATTCTTTGGGAAGTCGTCCATAATGAGGAAACCGTCCCGTTCTTGAATATCTAACTTTATCATAAGTTATCTTTTGTGATTTTAAATATGTTACCTGTGACCCTAATTATTGGACTTTAAATAATCCTAAACTCTGAATACTGGGGTAACTGACCGTTTTATATAGAGGGAATTCACCACTTTCTGGGAATTTCAACTCTATCATCATTTCTACTTGGTGATTGGAAAACAGCTATCTGTGACCCCAATAATCAGACTACAGATTACTCTCAACTTCAATTATTAGGGTAAACCACCTTATTATATGGGGGAAATTCACCACTCTGGAAGAATTGGGAGCAGAAGAGCCAACCTCTCACATTGGCTCCGGTTCTTATTAGCGGACTTCTTCCGCTTCCAGATAAGGAATGTCCTCATCTGCATCAGTGGAGGCTGTCCCAGTCCCTTCAACTGGAATGATAATAGGATTGCCATTCCGTTCTCTTATCTTCTTGAACTGCTCCATCACCAAACTCTCATCCAGATTTCCATGCGTATTGAACATTGCCGCCTTGTCATTCTGGGTGATGGTCTGGAATATCTTAATAGCTTCGTTGGCGTCTCCCGCAGTTGTTTTGATATTATTAAATTGCTGAATTAGGTGTCTCTTGGCAATATCCTTGTCATCAAAGCCTTTATCCTTGCAGATTTGGATGAACTTGTTGCCTATCTCCATATTATAGGCTGGAATGATAGGCTTCTTCACCTTCTTTCCTTTCTCATCCTTCCCAGAGCATAATAGAGAGAAGTCAGACTTTGATATGGCGTTATTATTGCCACAAAAGATAAGGTTCAGTGTTGAGATTGGATAACCGTCTGGGTTCTTCTCGCTCTTTATCAGTTCGTTATACCGTTGCAGGAATTCACTGTCTGGGTTAATATTGGCTGCACCACGTACATAATCTGGGGTAGTCCATTCCTTCTTGGTAATATTAATCTCGTTGATATATTCGGCAATGGTTTCATTCCCTTGCAATTCAACTTCAATGGCAGGGACATCTATCGTTTCCTTTCCGTTCTCCGCTGCCCATTCATTATAGAGGGCTGCGGCAATAACCCTATGCTGACCGTCCAATACAAGGAAATATTTGGCAGCATCTTCCGGCTTTATATCTTGCCCATTAATATCAACCAAGCTAATATCGCCAGTTTTAATTACATCTTCCGCCTTAATGACTTGTATCTGCTCTGCCTTTCTGTAGCCTTTGACCTTCATCATGGCTAATATCTTCTCTACATTGCCCAAGTTGATGGAACGATTAATACCCTTAGCGAAAGCTATGTTTCTTACTTCATTATTAGCTACAATATTAATTTGTAAATAAATTTTCTTCATAATTGTTTAAATTTAAATTAATAATTAAGTTTATAAATTGGTGCAATCTTCAACTTGGCGCCTTATCGTTTCTGATTACGTTGCAAAGTTGGGAAATACTTAGAAGGTGGGTTATAAAGAATAGAATGCGATTTGAAGGGTATTCTTTATATATAAGATAGCCAAATAGTTAGATATTATAAGGATATAAAAAACTACCACGTGATTACATGGTAGTCTGTGAGGATTGGCAGCATATTGCTTACCAGAGGTATTCTGTGGATTGATTATTGGGAGAGAAATTGTAGTCCTCTATCCGCTTGGGCTTCCATTGCGGTTTGTAGCCTTGCTTCACCAAGTAGGCTATAGCGGCATTGGTGTAGTTCTCGTCATTATTGAAACTGTCCGCTTCAAATAATATCTCCATGTAGCCTAAAGTCATACGTATCTGCTCGCTTCTGGTCTTTAAGGCTGAACACTTCTGCAAGAGATGGAATGTACCGTACATGATTAAGTTGCAGGCTGCATTATTGGCTTTCCTGCCTTTCCTTTCTGAATACACCTCCTTCAATTCCGCTTGCGCCTCTTCCAGACTGTCAACTCCCAAGTAAATATGCAGGTAGTTGTCAAGCAAGTCAGTCAGCCAATAGCAGGAGTTGTCAAGCCTAATCTTCTTTACCCCGTTATCAATGGTGATGGAATTTAGTGCCCTTACCTCCTCCTTTCTGGAAGGTGAGTATCTCTTGGTGTTCAATAACTCAAACAGCTTCAGCATTTCTGGACGGACTTGTTCCAGATACGGAAGTGTATTCTCTGAAATGGCAATCTCCGTATGAAGTTCATCCTTTACATGCTTGTCATATATGGCAGCTACAAACAGAAGGGATATTCCTATTACTTCATCTTCATCTGATACGCCATACTCCTCCAGAAGTTCCAATATTTCAGTCAGTATCTTATCATTGGATAGGGTTATGAATACTTCGTGCTCTGTATCCATGATGAAACTGGCAGCATCAAACAGTGTACTTGTTGAGGCTGGTCTGGGGGCATAGCGGTGATAGTCAAAAGCACCGTTATCCACCGCGTATTCATCCAGATACGGGAATGGCATACGATACTTGGAAACTATCTCCTCACCTGCCCCATTAGGGTAATGAAGGTGGTATGCTGCTTGTAGTTCATTTAAGAACATGGCACGTCTGTAGCCAAAGCATTCTGCCAGTATAGGCTCTAACGTCCTCAACTCTGGAATTGGTATTGAGTAGGTTATCATGTCATATCTGTATTAGTGCCGTAAAGATAAATAATGCCACTCCATTATGCAACAGAGCGGCATTATAAATTAGAGTAAATGCTTCATTACATCATTCCTTAGTACAGAATGTCCCCATTAACTTATCCATTTCTTCACCTATACACTTATCAACTAATTTAGCATAATGTTCAGTCATTCGTGTATTAGAATGTCCCAACATTTTAGACACCACAATTAAGGATATATTATTAGCTAAAGTAACCGTACTTGCAAATGTGTGTCTTGCTGTATGATAGGTTATTCGTTTATCTATGTGACATAGAATAGCTATATCCTTCAAATATAGATTTATATCCTTATCTGAATATATAGGCATTAAGGTATCTCCACCTGCATACTTATCAATCAACATTTTAGCATTAGGTAATAATGGAATACGAGCAAGAACACCAGTCTTTACCCTCTTCTTCTTAATCCACATTCTTCCTTGATTATCACGTTCTAAATGTTCAACCTTCAATGTTTTAACATCAATGTATGATAAGCCAGTATAACACGCAAATAAGAACATATCCCTCGTCCGCTCAAGTCTGGGTAAAGGAGAATTAAAGTTTATAATTCTGCGCAGTTCATCTTCATTCAAGAAATCAGGAGATACCTCTTGCCGCTCCAATTTATATGATGCAAATGGATTAAATGCAATCTTATTATTAGCAACAGCACGATTTACCACCTTCTTTAATAGTGATAAATACTTCACTGCCCCATTCTGAGATAATCCATGTTCTGATAGCAACCATATACGGTATTCTTCAATGAAATCACGATTTAATTCTCTTAAGAACATATCATCACGATTATATTTAGATTGAATAAATTTCTCAAGAAGTGATAAGCCATGCTTTGAATTAGCGTATGTCCCTTTAGATATTCCACAGCCAATCTGTTTATGCTGCATTTCATTATGTCTCTTATAAACGTTAAGAATAGTTTCTTCCTTTATCAGTTCCACCTTATTTAATAAGGCATCACGAAGTAACATAGCTGTTATAGCAAATCCATGCTTCACTAACTTAATCTCTTCCTCATAAATTCGTACTCTCAAACTCTTTAGAAATTCATTCAATACTACAGCCTCAGAATTCGTACCACGTACACACTGTTTATCTTTATTCCAATTCTCCAATGCAACTAACTTACCAGTTGAGAATACAGTTCTTTCATCACCCACAGCTATTAATACCTCAATTGGCGCTTTACCTGCCTTATTCATTTTACTTGCCCTAACAGTAAATGATAATGTATAGTTACTCTTATTTATCATATTCCATAATTTGTGACGTCACAGTGACGGAATACATAAATTACCGTCACAGACATCTATTTAATTCAATATCAAATAGAGTATAATACACTATATTACAATATATTACAACAACATATACATTTCTAAACCGTCACAAGTTTACGTATGACGGACACCATGGGTCGTATGCACTCAGATGCTCAGTTCGCTGGTTCTTCATCAGTTCCTGCTCACGTGGAAATGATGGGATTCCTCGGCATCGGTAACAACCCGATGGTAGGATGTACAGTGGCTTGTGCGGTTGACGTGGCTCAAGCTTTGAGCAAGTAAGTAGCAAGTAAATAATTACATAGAAAAAGAGGATAGCCTTCATTGGCTATCCTCTTTTTCTATCTACCCACAATCGCCACCTTTATCACCCCCTCCAGCCTATTCTCAAAAATACGGTAGGCTTCGTCAATTTCCTCCAACGAGAAACGATGTGTGATAAGCGGTGTGGTATCTATCTGTCCCGCCGCTATCAGGCGCAGTATCTCGGCACAATCGCACCCATCCACACCACCGGTCTTGAAGACAAGATTCTTGCCATACATCTCCGGCAAGGGCAATAACTGAGGCTGGTCATAAAGCGCCACAATGGTGACAATGGCATTGGGACGGGCACACTCCCATGCCAAGCGGAAAGTATCTTCCGTGCCGGCAACTTCAAGTACGACATCTGCCCCACCATGGTCGCTATGCTTCCTCACAAAGTCTTTGCAGTTTTCCGGCCCAATGACCAGCACCTCCGGATAATGCTCGCGGACAAAACGGATTCTTTCGGCCGACTGCTCGCAGACAATAATGCGACGGGGCTTCTTCAGCATGGAACAAAGCAGGGTACAAATACCCGTCGGCCCGGCACCGATGATGAGTACAGTGTCTTCCTCGGTTATTTCGGAGATACGGGCAGCCCAGAAGCCGGTGGCCAACACATCGCCTACCAAGAGCGCCTGCTCGTCGCTTACCGTATCGGGAATACGGTTCAGTCCCTGGTCGGCATAAGGCACACGTACATATTCCGCCTGGCCGCCATCGATACGGCACCCCAAAGCCCAACCGCCATTAGTGTCGGTACAGTTGTTCACATATCCGTGACGACAAAAGAAACATTTACCACAAAAAGTCTCCACATTCACAGTCACACGGTCGCCGGGCTTTACCGACTCAACTTCGGCACCCACCTGCTCTACGATGCCCACCATTTCGTGTCCTACCGTAATTCCGGGTACGGCGCGCGGTACACTTCCATGCTTTATATGCAAGTCACTGGTGCATATGCTACCCAGTGTCACCCGCACAATAGCATCACGTGCATCTTCCAATACCGGTATCGGTTTCTCAAGCAATCCGAACTTTCCGTGTTCAATATAAGTATATGCCAACATAATATATGCTTTTTTGAGTTATCACTTCTAAACGCGAAGTTGCCAGAAAGCAACAGCCGCTGCGGCCGCCACGTTCAGCGAATCTACACCGTGCGCCATGGGGATACGAACCACATAGTCGGCTCCCGCAATCGCTTCGTGCGAAAGACCATCTCCCTCAGTACCCATCACAATAGCCAACCGGGGCTCGGTCTTCAAAACGGGATTGTCTATGGAAATGGAATTGTCCGTAAGCGCCATGGCCGCCGTGCGGAAACCCAACTCACCGAGCGTATCCAGAGGACCGTCCATCCACGTCCACGGCACAAGAAAAACCGTTCCCATTGAAACCCGGACCGCACGACGGTTCAGAGGATCGCAGGAATTACGCGTCAACAGCACAGCATCCATGCCAAGAGCTGCCGCCGAACGGAAGATGGCCCCAATATTGGTGGTATCCACCACCCCGTCGATAACCACAATACGCCGGGCTCCCCGGCAGACGTCCTCCATACTCTTCGGAACCGGACGGCGCATGGCACAAAGAACACCACGCGTCAAAACGTAGCCGGTCAGCTCGGCAAGCAATTCCCTACCGCTTGTGTAGACGGGTATATCGCCACAACGCTCAATGATTTCAGCAGCATCCCCATAGATGTGCTTGTGCTCACACAAAAAGGCCAAAGGCTCGTAGCCGGCATCCAGAGCCACCTTGATAACCTTAGGACTCTCAGCTATAAACAGCCCTTTGTCCGGCTCAAGGCGATTGCGTAACTGGGCTTCGGTAAGGGTACTGAATATCTCCACACCGGGATGGGTTAAAGATGATATTTCGATAACAGGCATCGGATGATTTACTATTTGACGATTACTATTTACAATTCATGGCAGAAAGCCCTATAACCCCTTTATTGTCTTCATCAGTTGTTCTCCCAGTCCGATGGTATATCCTTGCGATACAAAGACCACCCGATTGAAAGTATCGGCTATGATGAATATCGGCAGGCTCTCTTTGTGCTTCAACTTCATGCTTTCTGCAATCTGCGCAGCGATACCGTCCGTATCTATACCATAAATAATGGTAGAGGGCAAATCGGGGAATGACTCGCGGGCGAACTTGCCGGCTTTGGCCTCATTAGGGAACAGCAACACCATCTTACGCCCCCACTTCTCCAAATCAGCCTTGAATGAAGCGATGTCGCGCAACGCATGATTGGTTGGCTCTTGATTGACACCCAGAATGCCTACGACAAAGTAACCGCGCCCACAAGCCTGCAGCAGACTCTGCCGGGCTGCGGAGCCGGCGTCCGGCAGCGGAGTGAAGAGAGACTCCGAATTAAAGTTCCCGATAACCTGCACCTCATCCTCGCTCTCGCGCATCACCAATTCAATTTCCGTTGTCTTCTCCGGCAGAATATTGAAAAAGGTGGTTTTAGAAAGTACCGCACCGCTGGCAAGGCGTGTACCGGTCACCAAAACATAATCTCCGGCCTCCAGAGCTGTTCCTTCCTTCAGAAGATTGCTCCATGTAGTACCGCCGCCCATATCTGCATCGCCTTCGTCATAGGAAAGCAATTGCAAACTGCCCTGCGGGGTCTGTTTGGAAAGAGTGAAATGAGAATAGTATTTCGGGTTATCCAACGAACGGATAGGCTTATAGGAAGCCACCAACTTTCCCTTCGAAGCAATTCCTTCTGCCATAAAGACCGGCTCTTCCGGATGATGGTTCAAGTCCACATCCATCGCACCATCATCCCCTATCAACTGTACTTTGCCGGTCACTCCGTTGATACGGGCAGGGATTGCCATGCTGCGTGCCATGGAGACGAAGAAAATGTCACGACTATGGGCATCAGCCACACGGGCCTTCCAGACCCCTTCCGGAGAAATGGGAGCCCCTCCCAAATTACAGTCATTGTCTACCCGGATATTTTGGGCCACCCATGCCACCAGTTTCATCGGTTCTGCCTTGTATGCCTCAGCATCTTCCTTTGAGACGGCTTTCTTGAAAAATCCTTTATAGGGGGTCAGCATCTCGTTGCTTACGCGTGGATTGCGCACATATCTGCGGAAATGGTCGGCATTCTTGCACATACGGGATTGCATGTGGTCCATCAGAACTTCCAGTGTAACGTCGCGGAGGTCTTTTGCCGAAATCCGTTGGAGCAGGTCCAGACCTCCTCTTTTGGACTTTTCAGAGCGCAACCGTGCCATGAAGTCGGCAATGACCCGATGGTTTCCTCTAGAAGCGACCAGTATCCGTGAAACGGCATCTTCGTCGAGCTTGTACCGCCGGGCAAAATAACGCGCCGTCTCATCCGTCATGAACATAGACACATAAGCGTTGCGGATGGAATCTTCATGGACCATGCGGCGGTCATTCGCCGCACGCTGTTCGGGCGTAACCGCCGGCAACTCCGCATTTTCGGGGGGCGGCACAAGTTCAAAATCTACCGCATGGCCGCCGCCGGCAGTCTTATCCATCTTCACAGCCAGTTCATGGTCCTTACCGAAAGACAGTTTGGCATAGCCGAATTTTCCGTCTTTGGAAGCCCATACCAGCATGTCACCCTTACCGGCCGTCAAAAAAGCCTTTCCCTCTGCATCGGTCTGCTTCCGGGCTACAGTATAGAACTCCGCATAATTATAGAGCTTGAACTCCACACAAGCATCAGACACCGGATTTCCATGTCCGTCCATGACCGTAACTGTGGCCTTAGCCGTCGGTGCATAGTTACCGATTACATTGATTTCCGTATAAGTAGGAGTGACAGACATCACTTCCTCCGCTCCTTCATAACGTCCGAAGACCTTGGTATGCATCAGCATACCGCGACTGGCCGGAGCATTGAACCAACCAAGGTTGAGTACCGGTTCGGGTTCGCAGGCTCCAAGAAAATACCATTTCCCGTCTGCCCATGCTTCTACCCACGCATGATTGTCGTCGGTATGCGCCCACCGGGGTGTGTAGACCTGACGGGCAGGGATACCCACCGAACGCAAGGCGGCAACCAGCAAGGTAGATTCCTCGCCACAACGCCCGTATGCCGTGCGTACCGTTGCCAAAGGCGAACTGGTACGGGCATCGGAGGGAGTATAGATAGCCTTCTCGTGGCACCAGTGGTTCACCTCCAGAATGGCATCATAGAGGGACAGAGACTTGACACGATTCTTCAGTTCTTCGTAAAACACTACCCGTGCACTGTCCAGATGCTCATTGTTGACCCGCACCGGAAGTACAAAATGACGAAACAAATCCTCAGGAATAACTTTTCCCCAAGGCATCTCATCGGCAGCCTTTTGGGAGGCGCGCACGTTCATCAGATGAAATTCTCCGGAATAATCGGCAATGTCTGCCAAAGGCATATAGGCATAAAGGAACTCCAAAGCTTCGCGTTCGTACGACGTCAAGTCCGTATCGAATATGGCAAACAAATCGCCCTGCGGCAACCTTTCTTTTTTTTGATTGAAGTCTTGCTCCACACGTTGGCGGTAAGAAGTGTCTGTAATGAAAGAACGTTTGCCGCAAGAGGCAAGCAAACATACCAGTCCGAGAAATCCCAGAAGTCGTGCAACTCGTTTCATAATGCAATTATTAAGGTTGAGCCACAAAAATAGTGTAAATCGTCCGCAAAAGAAAATTAATTCCCGTTTTTACTTACATAATCACCCTACTTCAGATGTATCACCAAAGTCGTGTCTCCGGAAAAAGTGAAGCTGCATTTGTCATAAGACGGCGGGCCCATAACGCCTTGAGCATCATTGCTGAACCCGTACTTCTCTGTAGGAATGCCGAAAACGGCAGTATCCAGTTTCCCGTTTCCGTTCTCGTCTTGAAACAACGAAATGGCATACGTACCCGCAGGTAACCCCTGGCAAGGAATGGAGAGCGACGTATCTTTCACATCTATCCGGAAGGCGGTCAAGGGTTTCTTCATGAATGTTTCTTCCGAATTGTAGATGGCGACATAGAGATGCCCCTCCACCTTTTCAATGTCACACACTTCAATAGTCAGGTTCTGGGCAAAGAGCAGCTGGACGGCACTTTGCATTACAAATACTAAAAAAATAATCATTGCTTTCATCTTTGTTTATTTAAAAAGGGTTATTGTCTAAAAATTGGATACATCGTAGGCGGCCTTCTTGCCTAAAGTCACATATACTCCTACATAGAAAAAATGGTCGCTGGAAGCCAGGACAGCCTTGTTATCCACCTTACCGAACTCATTCTTCCGGCAAAGGATATTGCTGGCGGAAGCATGGATAATTACCTTCTTGCTTACCAGGAAGGTCACACCCAAATCCAGACTGTTATAAGGCTTCACTTCATCGTTCATCAGACCCGGCAGCATGGGGTTATGATAAGGACGTCCGCTACTGAAACGGTCGGTCACGCTGACAATGGAATGCAGGCGGGGCAAGGAATACTTCACCACCCAGGCTGCATTATGCCGTGTGGCATACTGAGGAGTAGTCAGTTCCGGATACTCCCGATATTTACGTTTGGCTATATTATAGGTATAGGATAACTGGTATTCCAGATTCTTGAAGGACGCTCTATCACGGAAGAACAAGTCTATGCCTTTGCTGTGTCCATAACCGTTGGAGGTCAAGAATACAGCTTTCGTATCGGCATCCGTTTCCTCCAATGCCAGACGGTCATAATCCTTATAATAAAGTTCAGCTTTACAGAAACGCCCTTCATAGTCGTACTGAATGCCCAAATTGTACTGCATACATACTTCCGACATCAACTGCGGCCGACGCACCAGACAGTTGTTCTCGGGCAACTGTGTGTATCGCCCTACAATCCCCGACAGCATCATGTTTCCCCAATAATAGTTCGCCGCCAGCCGGGGAGAGAAATTCATCTTACGGTTCGGAGAAGTGTATTCCGTGCGAAAAGAAAACTCCATCTTCAATTGTTCCATCGGATAATAAGCCATCGAAAAGAAACCCGCACCAATGGTAGGCGACATGCGATTGCTGTCATCCGTCCCGCACAACAGATAATGATTCCTGTAATTGCGGATATAGCTCTCTATCCCCATATCCAGGCGGAATACCGATGACAGCCGTTTGGAAACTTTAGCCTTCAGATGCGTCTCTTGCTGACGTTCCAGCCAGTTATCACCCGAAACAACTGCTCCTCCGATTCTCCGGTTATAGTAAGAATAGGCCGCCCCTGCAAACCAACTCCACTCTCCGGAAGTATGCCTGCGAAAGGTTGCATTTACATAGATATTGTCTTCACCCAGCCCGAACAATCTGCGGTTATCCCCTTCGTAAGTGGAAAAGTCCGTCCGGTCGTATTGTGCGTAAACCTTCCATACCACTCTTTCATCAAGAGTATAACGGAACTGGACAGCTCCGGAAAACATCCGGTAAGGCTCCTCGAAATCCCTCCTGCCCGAATAAACCTTGTCATACAAACCCAGGTTCTGATAATTCAAGTCAACAGACAAGGATCCTCTGTCAAAAGTCTTTGTGCCCCCTCCACCAACACCGACAACGGAAGCGTTCACTCCGACTTTATCGACCTTGCTGTAATCTTTTGTTTCCAATGGCAAGACTGCCGAAAGCGCTTCTCCATATTCTTGTGAAGCGCCTCCCGAAGCAAGGTTTACCCCACTGAACATAAATGTAGAGTAACGGCTGCGAGCAGGGGTATTTATTCCGTTCGAAGTATAGGGATTCAGTACATGCATTCCATCAATAAAAGTCTGCGTCTCGTAACTGCCTCCACCACGTACCAGCAATTCACCGGTTTCACCCTGCACTTGCGTACCGGGCAAAGTCTGCAATGCCTTGTATAAATCACCGTTCGCACCGCCCACCGTGACCAGTTCCACCGGATGCATATCGCTCCAACGGCTGTTGGCAGCAGGAGTTCTGGCTCCTTTTACCACTACTTCTTCCAAAGCGACACTGTCTATATTAAAATTCAGACGTACTGTATCGGTCACTGATTTCTGCGCTACGGAAGGCTGTGTAGAAAGTAGTATGCCCAATATCCAAAAGACTGTTTCCCGTTTCATATCTTTACATTTGTTTCGTTTCCTGCTGCAAACATAAAGGAAGAGTAACAGACAAAAAAATATCCGGGACAGACAGCCCGGATATGTGACAACCAACAAACTCTTTGTGACGAACAACGTATTTCTGTGACGAGTGACTAACTCTTTGTCCGATTTTCAATCAATGCTTTCACCTCTTTGGCGTATGCGCGTGAAACCGGAACCTCTTCTTCGCAACCCTCCAGATTCAGCTTATATCCCTGAGAGTTTCCATCTACTTTCACCACCATCCGGATGTTTACAAGAAAGGCCCTATGGCAACGGATAATAAAAGGGCAAGCAGAGACAGCTTCCTCTGCCTGCTTCATGGTGGCACGCAACAATCTCCATGTAATTTTCTTTTCTTTATCCGAATCTGAACGGTAACCTACTTTTACGTAATTCCCCTTTGCCTCTGCATAAAGGAAATCTCCGGCCTTTACTTTCAGCATTTCTTTGGTGCCACCGGCAAACACCAACGCTTCTTCCGAGGAAAATACCTTGTCTTCCAAGCTCGCTATCCCAACTTCCGGGGATATTCTCCTTGAAAGGTGACCGTTCATCTCCATAGCTTCTTTCAGATTGCGGGTCAGTTGCAAATTGCGGTTCCACATCAGAAAAAATATGGTAGGAAAAGGTGCCAGCACCATTACCCAAGACAAAGCCAGAAAGAACAACCGCTTGTCCAACCACATTCCCATCAACCATGATTGATAGGCCCAAATCCCCACTGCTATCAGCAACAACATCAGCAGCAAATTCAACACATGCTTACCCAATGTCCAGTTCTGCTCCTTGTAATAAGCAGGAAATAATGCCGGAAGCAAATAGGTGAAAACTCCCGAAGCACCTGCCGCAATCAATGCAGAACCGGCAACCACCCCAAACACACTTCCCTTTATCCGGGAAATACCGAACGGCTGAAGTATATATAATATCAGAAAAATAATGGCCGAAGGTATCACTACTGCCTTCCAGCGTTGATAAAACGTAGGATAAGGACTCCGCCAAAGTTCCACCAATTTCCCCATAAGTATATAGTCTCTCTTGTTTACATGGTAATATATGCAAAGATAATACATTTACTCAACACATGCTCATACAGATACTATATTATCAATCTGTTTTATCACACGACAAGGATTTCCCACCGCCACACAATTCGCAGGAATAGAACGGGTAACCACACTCCCCGCCCCGATAACGCTGTTCCTCCCGATGGTGACACCAGGCAAAATGACAACCCCTCCACCAATCCATACTCCATCCTCTATTCGTACAGGTAAGGCATACGTACGGCAGATTTCTTGTCCTTCCGGACAGTCCTGCACCATACGTTCATCTACTTTGGTAGAATGGGTTGCCGTATATATCTGTACATTAGAGGCTATCAGGACGTTGCTACCTATGTCAATACGATTGTTGTCCACAAAGGTACAATTCATGTTGACAATTACCTTGTCGCCCATAAAAATATGCTTGCCACATTCACAATGGAAGTCAATATCCACATGCACATTCTTGCCTACATGTCCCAACATCTCACACAACAACTCTCTCCTGCGCTTGCTATCGGCATAATCTGTGGCATTGAATTGTGCCAGGAGACGTTTTGTACGCAAAATCATCTCCACTATTTTCGGATCCCTACTTCCTATAAAAGGTTCGCCAGCCATGCACTTTTCATATTCTGTTTTCATACGTATTCTGTTTTTGCGGACAAAAATACAAAACTCTAATGTATAGGAATTTATCCTATGTTAAAAAATACCCCTTTGCCCTAATACGACTCAATGATTGTTGTGTAATGCCAAGGAAAGAAGCGATATGTCCCAAAGTCACTCTATGAAAAAGGGCCGGACACTCACTCATTAATTTTTCATAACGCTCATACGCAGACAAGTTGAGGCGAGATATATGAATATCTTGTAAGCGAAGAAAATTTTCCTGTTGTAACACCCTCATCCAATTTGCAATATCTATATCTGACTTATACAACTCATTAAGCGTTTCAATGGAAATAGAATAGACCAGTGTTTCTTCCAATGTTTCCACGTATTCAAAGCCTGCTTTGTTCCTATATAAATCCCACGAGCCACAAGCTACATCACCTTCCATAGAGAACCATGTCGTTATTTCTTTTCCATCGTGCAAGGTGTACGAGCGTGTCATTCCCTTCTCTATGAAGTGGACTTGCCTATCAAATTGTCCTGCACGGATAATAAGTGTTTTGGCAGGAAACACTTGCTTTTCAAAACCATGTGTCAATGCTGCCAATGCTTCATCTGAAACCGGATAATAAGCTCTTATTGTTCTGACAATATTCTCCATACTAAAATATTCCTTTTTACAAAGGTATAAAACAAGGAAGAGTTTGCGAAACTTGCGTAACATATTTGTCATATATAGATTGCAAAATCTAGTATTTCTAAAGAGAATAAAGGATGAATGGCTATTTTTTATGTTATAAAACACATTTCTCGCAAACATTTCGTATCTTTGCAACGTTATAAGATAAAAGAAAAGATGTAAAAACCCGCTTTCCGAAACGCGGAGAGCACAAAAAGATGAGAATTATGAAAAAGAATGCAAATGAAATTTTTATGTTACAGTACCAAATCAAACGCTATCAGGCAAGGGGTAATGGAACAATGTGTCAAACACTGAACGGTAAACTACAAAAGCTGCTTGCAAAGCAGTCCCTCGTAACCATGTAAAAAAACACCTTTAAATACAATGAATAAAGGGCAGGGAACTTTTCAGTTCTCTGCCCTTTTTCTTTTTTATCCATCTATACTAATGGTTAGCACCAACAACAAACTCGCTTTGCATCCTTATCTCCCTACCGTCAACCGAAATTCCTTGTAGGGTAATTATATATATTCCGTTCATATCCGAAGTATAAAAGTTGAGTGTACCCATAGCGGAAGTTATCTCCGGATTCCAATAAAGTGTATGCCGAAAATCCGGTAAGCGAGAACCGGCTTGTTTCTCTGAATTGTATGATGGAGCAACAAATGCGATTCTCTTTTGTGGAAACTCATAAGAAAACATCTGTGAATTCTTATCCAAACGTATATCAGGCAATGTTCCCCGATGGGTTATAAACGAAACAATTCCATCATACAACTCCCCACCAAAAGTATATTTGCCGGTATAACGATATATATAGTGTATCAAACGGGCATCATAGTTCAGAATGGTTTCATGGTCATCAAATGGAATCCCGTCTAACAACACCAGTGTTTTCATATTACTGAATCTCCTTATATCCGGTTGCAGTATCCGGATGACATCTTTACCTTCCAGCTGACTGATACGTATTCCCTTGACAAATTCCACAAAAACATCCCTCACAGTCCTGAAACGAACATACTCATCCAGATTATAAGTAGAAGCGGGAACAAAATCATAAAGTTGTTGCAATATACTCTTGCTATACGAAGAATCTACCGGCAAAAGAGAATGTAATTGCGCGCTGAAACCACGCTCTATCAAGTCTTCTTTCCGAAATGACACACAGACCTTAGGAAGTTTTTCCGCCAACACCCCGACAAAAGGAGAAACAAGCTCCAATCGGCAGGGACTTTCCTCCTCCGGTAATGCAGTTAATACAATCTCCTGCATATCCGTTATTCCGGTCGTATAAAAAGCATAAATAGCGTCAGCCTTAGGCTGTCCGCCAAAGACACGAATATCCTTGCCCACACATGCCAGACGTGCATTTACATTGTCAGCAGGCGCTCCCATCAGCCTGCCGGTTACAATATGCCCTTCACACTCTGCAGCAAATGACCGTTCCGGAACACTTGTATAGTTCTTCTGCCCGTCGGCTGATATTGGAAACCCCTTTAGCACATAGTCTTTTCGTACTACGGACAGAGTAAGCTCCTTGACATCAGCAGGCAGATTGGGTAATGTCAAGGCTACTTTACTCCGGTTCCCATAGACCGATTTATCTGTCCATAAGTCCGCTCCGGAAAGCTGATTGCCGGAAGCTTGTGAAACGGTAATGGAATCCGTGAAAAGTTCCACATTATCCTCCTCTGTTGTCTGAACAGTATTAAGCAAGGCTATATACTTCTTTGGGAAACAAGCCATAGGATAGTTCCTCATATAACGCGTATATGCCGTCAGTTGGTAAGCTCCGGTATGCATGACTTGCGGAAGTCTGATACGTCCCCATCCATTCCCGTTCTGCAAGTCGATTTTACCTTGTGCGTATACCAGCTTCGTGTCACTTATCTCTACATAAGCTACTTTGCTTAATACGCTTCCACGAGACAAGGAATCCGTCACACAAACTTTTATCCACAAATCTTCTCCAGCCACATAGCAGTCCTTGTCTGTATAAATACGCATATTCTCAACAATTTGAGCGTGTAATCCCAATACAAGAACCCAACCTATAATACAAAATATCACTCTCTTCATATCATTTCAATATTAATTCATTTCATCCGGCCAGAAGGAAGGCTTTTCCAAGCTGGCACCTAAATAGCGTACGTCTGTACAACCTCCGGAAACCCATGCATAACCTACCATCAATGGATAAGCAATAGCATATCCCATCACATATAAATCCATGTACGAATCTGCCCAACCTCTAAATTCTTGGCAATAACCGTCAGGAAACCTATAATATATATCATCGGCAGAAATGAAAATACGATATTTTGCCACATTCATGCTAACTCCCACATAACCAACTACATTTTTGCCTGAATTGTTGCAAATAATATTCGTAGGAAGTTCCGAAGGCTGAGGAATAAACAATCCACCCATTTCTTCATTGATTTTTATTTTCTCCTGATAATATTCGTACTCGCCCCTCGAAATCTTACGCTGTTTCACCAAAGTGCTATAATGATGAAAGACACGGTTATTATCCGCCTTTATAGAATAGAGCCACTTATCCTTCAATTGAGCATCCTTATTTGTTCCTATATTACCTACTATGATTTTAGCCGACTTATCATGACACCATCCCCGTGCATATGGTGTAGCATCAAAATCAACCACCTCATCAGTGGTAGGGTCATAACGGAACTTGGGATTATATACTGCCCTCACTTCCCAATCTTCCTCGTAACTCCAGAAATAACATCCGCCATCTTCACTCCGCATAGAAAAGCGGATAGAGATGTCACCGTATTTTTCCGGTTGCTCGTAGGTAACGTCATTTATTGTTTCTGTCTCCAATGGATATTGAGGCTCCGAAGTATAAATATCCCCTTCATACACAATTTTCAGACTATAGCTGGCATCTTTATTCAAAGAGCCAATTACAACTTGGTATTTTCCATCTCCCAAAGAGGTGCCATTAAAGCAAGAACCATCACTTCCTACTACACTGACTTCTGCATCTATCTTGTTATAATCTTGAGGAATTCCTTCTACATTCAAAGGAAAGGAACAGCTCAAGGAAAAAACGACTGTACTATCTGATATGATGTTACCTTCAACTATAAGCACCCTCGTACTACTCTCCGGCAAGTGCGCATTGAATTTATCCACACAACTGCCAATAGTGAGCCACAACAAGCATATCCATGTTACTATATATTTTGCATTATTCATCGCTTTTTCTTATTAAAACAGATTGATTTCAACTGGCCAGAAGGAAGGCTTTTCCAAGCTGGCACCTAAATAGCGTACGTCTGTACAACCTCCAGAAACCCATGCATAACCTTTGAATCCCGTACGTGGGTCCGGGTCCGGATATGCAATGGTATACCCCATCAAGTATAAATCTAAAAATGTATACTCTTCTTTCAGTCCTTTCGCTCCCTGACAATACCCCTCAGGAAGCCTATATTGTATATCATCTGTAGAAATGAAAATGCGATATTCCGCCACATTCAAACTGACACCAACATATCCAATGGCCTGTTTATTTGAGCTTTCACATCTAATGTTCGACGGCAATTCCGAAGGCTGGGGAACAAACAACCCGCCCATCTCCTCATTAAGCTTTATTTTCTCCTGATAATATTCATATTCACCCTTCGAAATCTTACGTTGTTTCACTATAGTACTGTAATAGCAAGAAAAACAAATATCGTCTGCTTCAATGGAATAGAGACACTTATCCTTTACACGATTATCCTTGTTTATTTCCATATTACCTATTATTATCTCGGACGATTCACTGTGACACCATCCGCGTGAGTATGGTCTGGCATCATAATCAACAACCTTGTCTGTATCGGGATCATAAGCACACATAGGATTGTATACTGCTCTAACCTCCCAATCTTCTTCATAACTCCAAGAATAACATGCAGCATCTTTGCTTTGCATAGAGAAACGGATACTGACATCACCATACTCCCCTTGCTGTTCGTAGGTGACATCGTCTATGCTTTCCGTCCCTATCGGATATTGAGGTTCGGAAGTATAGATATCTCCCTCATAGACAATCTTTAAGCTATAGCGGACATCCCTATGCAATGTTCCGACAGCAACCCGGTACTTTCCATTACCCAACGCAACACCCCTAAAACTGGAGCCATCCTCACCGGTTACACAAACTTCAGCATCCACCTTATTGAAATCAGGAGGAACCCCTTCCACATCCAAGGAAAAGGAACGGCTCAAAGAAAACACGACAGCACTATCCGATATTATACTACCTTCAACTATGAGAAGGCCGATACTACTTTCCGGCAAGTGGGCATTGAACTTATCCACACAATTACTAAGGAACAACCATAACGGACATATACATATCACCCAATATACTTTATTCTTCATACCCTTTCAGAATTTAATATTATAAGTAACAAAAGGAATGGGAGCACCGAATATGGACATCTTGTATCCTTGAATCCTACCCTCCTCGGACACAAAATAGACAGAGTACACATTCTTCCTTCCGGTCAGGTTATAGATACCGAAAGAAAGGGAACTGTGGGTCAACAATGTCAGGTGGTGACTGGGTTCAATATTGAACGACAAATCCATACGGAAATAGTCGGGAACACGATAACTGTTACGGTCGGTATAGTAAACCTGCATTTTCTTCAGACCCTGGTCGTAGTATTGCCCGGCAGGAATTGTGGTGGGACGGCCCGTACTGTAATCCATATTGAAAGACATGCTGTAACGGCGGGTAAACTTGTAATTGCCTACAAGCTTGAAGTCATGCGGCTTGTCATACTCGGTCGGATACCATTCTCCACCATTGATGGGACGGGCTATGCGCGGATCATTCTGACGCAAGAAAGTGCGCGAATAAGTATAGCTCATCCACCCGTTCAGTTTTCCAGCCGGTTTTTTCACCTGGAATTCCACGCCGTAAGCATATCCCTCCGTATTGATGACATCCGTCTCCAGATGGTGGTTCATCAGGATTTGGGCGGAACTGCGATAATCCAGATAATCAATCAGCTTTTTGTAATATCCTTCTACAGATAATTCCAGAAGTTGCCCCGGCGTATTATAGTAGGCGCCTGCCGCCACCTGCCAGCCACGTTGAGGCTTGATATTGGGGTCGCTCAGCTTCCAGGTATCTGTAGGAGACATAACGGCAGTATTCGATACCTTATGGATATACTGCCTCATCGTATTGAAACCGGCCTTTACGGAAAAATCATCTGTAAAGGCATAACGTGCCGACACTCTGAATTCCGGTCCGTGATAGGTCTTGATGACCTTTCCATTCCCCGCCGTGATAGAATCCGCCACCGAAGACATGGAGGGCAGTATACCTTCCTGATATGTATAGTAAGTGCGCGGTCCCAAAGCATTGAGCATAGAATAGCGTATACCCGCATTGATGGAGAGCCTGGAAGTTATATCCCATTCATCCCCTATATAAACGGCACTTTCCAGTGCTTTATCCTTTTGCAGTTCATCATATCTTACCAGCGAATTAGGCCCCACCGGCTCGTAGGTCCCGGAATTCACATTATACAGCTGGCTCATCAAACCGAAGTTCACCGCATGGCTATTGCCGGCTTGATAAAGAAAGTCCGCTTTTCCAAACCATTGGTTAATGGCAAAAGACAGCCGTGCGGCAGACGCTTCCTCCACCGTTTCATCATTTCGGTAATCGTAGTGGTCATAACCGAAAGAGAAGTTTCCGGTCAGCTTTTCTGCAAAGACAGTCCTCCAGTTTGCCGAGAAATTCATATTGTTGTAGGCATACTTCTCATTGTCATTAAAGGCAAAACGGTCGTGACTATAATAGCCATAGACATTCAGCTTGTTGCGCTCGTTCACCGTATGCGAGAAGACAGTCCCCAAATCATAGAAACCGGCTTTCCCATCACGATACCCGCTTTTGTTGGGCAATGTCTTCATTATCCAGTCCGAATAGGTCGTACGTCCACTCAGCAGAAGGGAAGTCTTTTCCTTAATGATGGGAATCTCGAGATTCAACTTACTGGTCACAAGCCCGATACCTGCAGAACCGGTAAACTTTTCCTTGTTCGCCTCCTTGCTGGTGATGTTCAGTACGGAAGCGATACGCCCGCCATACTGGCTGGGGATACTGCTCTTATAAAGTTCCGCATCCTTTATCATGTCCGAATTAAAAGCCGTGAAAAAACCGAAAAGATGATTGGGGTTATAAATCGTTCCGTTATTGAAAAGAAGCAGGTTCTGGTCAGCGGCACTCCCACGCACATTGTAACCGCTTGATGCCTCCCCCACTGTCTTGATGCCGGGAAGTGTCTGTATCATCTTCAGCACATCCACCTCACCCATAGCCGTAGGAATGTTTTTCAGCAGGGCAGGCTGCAGCTTCTCCATTCCCAACTGCACACTTTTCACGTTCTGTATACGCCCCGAAACAATAAGCACCTCATCCAACATATGGTCTTCCTCTTCCAACTCGATATGGACAATGCCTTCACCATAAAGCATAAATTGCCGATGGGTCACTTTGATATTCATCCCACTGATTTCAAGAATATTATAGCCTGCAGGCAGGTCAATGGTAAATTCCCCCTGACGGTTGGTCGTCGTAGCTACCCACGGCTCTCGATGAATGATGTTGATACCATCCAGATTCTGTCCGGTCTTAAAGTCGGAAACTCTTCCGGTCAAAGTTATCATATCTCCGGGGGCAGGCTTGTACTTGTTTCCTATCTCATAGACCTTGTTTTCTGAAGAAGACTTCACAACAGGAATATATGAAGGCAATAGTTCCTCATCTGTCTCCAACTTTTCCCCCATCAATGCCGGTGGCAGCGAGGTGGCCAGAAAAACCTCCGGCAAGACAAATATTCTGTCACCATAAACCGTCACCTTATAGATAGTAGCTGCCAAAGCCTCTCTCAAGTACTCGGCAGTGGGGTTCTTCACCTCTGCCCGCTTCACTTTAAAAGGAACCGTTATCGTTGTATAAACACGGCAGGACGTGCCCTTTTCTACTGCATCCATCAATTCGAATATGGAAATGCTGTCCGTAGCCATCTGTTGCTGTGCAAACATGCCGAAAGGCGACAATAGGAGGAAAAAGGCTACTGTATATTTAAGATTATGTGCTTTCATATTATTTTCCATGAATTAAGGAATCAATATATTCCGTTAACCGGGTCATTGCCCGGGCACCGCCATCTTCCTTGAAGTCCAGCCGCTCTTTCCGGCAATAAGCCTTCAACTGCTTCTTGTATGTAGGAAAAAGTTTCAAGAAACCCGAACGGGAAGTTATCACATAATCGGTTCCGCCACTGCGAAGACTGAAATAGCTCTTTTTCTTGAACCGGCTGTAATAAAGATCGTTTTTCTTCACCTGAGACTCCATTGTGGATACGATATACTGTGTCAGGCACATTTGCGGACTATCATATAGCAACGCAGCGAAACAGTCACCCTGCGGTACAAACTTCTGTCCTTCTATGACAAAATAATCCACTTTCCGCATATCTACCTGCAAGGTTATCCGTTTCTCCGGAGTAACCACAATCAGACTCTTTTTATAGGTATCATAACGGAGCTGCAAATCCGAGTAAAGCCATCTGCCATAACAGACAGCCCCCTCGCGAAATTCATCCGTATTCCAATAGGGATGGTTAAGATACTTCTGCTGGTTATAATTTTCCTCTGCCTTACCGGAGTAAAGAGCAGCATAATCTCCTGCCGCTTTTCTGAATTCATCAAAAACGGCTTGTTGTGCACAAACCAAAGATGGAAAACATAGGACGCATAGTAGCGTGTAAAGGTGTGTTTTTCGCATATATGTGAAGTGTTATAAATGAGGATGGGACAAATATAACATTTCACTTTTAAAAATAAAATTATTATTATATATAATTCAAATAAAAACAAAAAATAGAACCATAATCGGATGCTAAACACAAAGCTAAATATTTAGCATGCAAGCAGAAGCACATTACAATAAGATTAAAGCACCATTCATCCTCCGCCATCAATTATACTTACATATATTTATAAAAAAACGATACAGCACAATCGCTCAAGCCGCAACAATATCCTTCCCGAAAGGAGTCAATGCCAGCCCTGCCAGCTTAAAATGTTGGATACCGAACGGAATGCCTATAATGGTGATGCACAGCAATAACCCGAATCCCAAGTGCGAAAGGCAAATCCAAATGCCGCCCAAGAATATCCAAAGAATATTCATCAGCACATAGAGGCAACCGTTGGAACGTTCCCCGCTACGAACCTCTTTGCCGAAAGGCCACAAGGCAAGGCTTGCCATTTTCAAGGTCTGCATGCCGAAAGGGATGCCAATAATGGTGAACATCATCAATAAACTTGCAATAAGATACTCCACAGCAGTGATGATACCTCCAAACATCAACCACAAGATATTCATAAAACAGCCCATAACTTTCCTTTTTTTGATACTGAACACAAATATAGCATTATTTATTTGAATGTTCCGTCTCCCAGTCACTAAATTCAAAACTCAGCTGTTCCCAGACTCCTTTCTCCTCCCCCTCTTCACGGGGGTTGGAAACGGAAAGCCCAATCAAACGGATAGGATGATGTTCATAATCCACTTCCTGCAGCAATTGCTTTGCCAAAGGCAGAATCACGTCAAGGGCAACCAGCTCCTTTGCTTGGGTCATACTGCGGGTAATCTGGCTAAAATCATGAAACTTGATTTTCAGCGTCAGCGTATTCCCGCGGAAATTGGCGTGCTCCAGTCGCCCCACCAGCTCCACTGCCGCATGGTACAGCTCTATAATGACGGATGAACGCTTGCTGATGTCCTTCTCCAACGTATGTTCGCAACCCACAGACTTGCGGATGCGGACAGCCTCTACCGGACGGGTATCGATGCCACGGGCAAAATCATAATAAATTGTCCCCACTTTGCCAAATTCGCGGGTCAGCATCTCCAAAGACTGCATACGCAGCTGTTCCCCGTTGTGAATCCCCAAAGTGTGCATCTTCTTCGCCGTTACCGGTCCCACTCCCCAGAAACTTTCAATGGGCAGCCGGGCAACAAAGTCCAGTGCCTGGGCAGGATGTATGGTGCAAAGCCCGTCCGGCTTGCGGTAGTCCGAGGCTATCTTGGCAAGAAACTTATTATAGGATATGCCGGCGGAAGCCACCAGATTCAACCTCTCCCGCACCTTCCGCTTTATCTCCTTCGCGATGTCTACAGCCAATGGAATGCCCGGTTTATTCTCCGTCACATCCAGAAAAGCCTCGTCCAGCGAAATGGGCTCGATGACATCCGTATATTCATGAAAGATTTCGTGTATCTGGCGGGAAACGGATTTGTAGACTTCCATCCGTCCCGGGATAAAGATAAGTTGGGGGCACAGCCGCTTTGCCTTCAGTGACGACATGGCAGAACGCACCCCGAAACGCCGTGCCTCGTAACTGGCTGCCGCCACCACTCCCCGCTCCTCCGCATGGCCCACGGCAATGGGCTTACCCCGCAATGCAGGGTTATCACGCTGTTCTACGGAGGCGTAGAATGCGTCCATATCGATGTGTATAATTTTTCGTCCGGTCATTCTTCTTTCAACTCCCCGATACAAAGATACACTAATTTTTCTTCATCCGAAGTATCCGCCGATAGACATAAATGAAGGCTGGTATTAAAAAGGCATCTGCAAAAATCCATGCAGTAGGGTCACCAAAACACACGGCCAGATAGCCGAAAGCCGGAACAGCCAGCAGGCTGACCAGTATCCGGGCAATCATCTCCGAGACACCGGAAAGCATGGCAAGATTGGTATATCCCACCCCCTGGATAGTGTATTGCAGGATGCAGAGCAGTCCCAAAACCGGGAAAAAGGAAACGGAAATGTGCAGGAACAACTCCGTATTCTTTAAAATCTCCAACTCAGAGGCATCTACAAAGAGCAGGGCAAAAGTCCTGGCACCGAACATCAGTACACAGAAAGTGAACGCCCAATAAACAATCATCATCAAGGCGCTCGCCTTGACTCCCATCCAGATACGTTCCGGCTTGCCCGCACCGTAGTTTTGCCCGCTATAGGTGGCCATTGCCATGCCCAGACTCTCGAAAGGACACATGAAAAACATCTTGATACGCATGGCTGCCGTGAATGCAGCCACACAAGCCGTACCCAAAGCATTATTGGCGCTTTGCAGCATAATGCTGCCAATGGCAGTAATGGAAAATTGCAGTCCCATGGGTACGCCGATGTACATCAGTGTGCGTGCCAAAGCACCGTCGAATTTCCGCTCGGCTGGCGTTGTCTTCAGAATGTCGAAACGACGCATCATATAGATGTAGCACAATATGGCCGAGACGCCTTGTGAAAATACGGTAGCGATGGCAGCTCCTGCCACTCCCCAACCCAGTACCAGAATGCAGAACAAATCGAGCAGGATATTCAGTACCGTAGAGAGAAGTAGAAACCAAAACGGCGTCTTGCTGTCACCCAATGCACGGATAATACTGGACAGCAGATTATAGAAGAAAGTAAAGGGAACCCCGATAAACGTGACAAGCAGGTAATAATAGGCTCCCGTGAATATGTTCTCCGGCGTACTCATCATGTGCAGAATATCTGCACAGTAAATGCTGGTAACCACGGCAATGACAACAGACATCACCGCAGCCAGCTGCAGGCTGACAGCCACATAACGGCGCATCGTGACATAATCCCGCGCACCGAACTTTTGCGCCACGGGAATGCCGAAACCTCCGCAACAGCCATTGCAGAATCCCAGAATAAGAAAAACGACCGAAGTGCTTGCCCCGACTGAAGCCAAGGCGTTGATACCCAGAAAGCGCCCCACGATAGCTGCATCTACCAATGAATAGGTCTGTTGCAGCAGATTGCCGAGCAGTAAAGGCAAAGTAAAGTTGAAAATCAACGGAAGAGCCCGTCCTTCCGTCATTTCTCTGGATGTTGCCATAAATCTGATACCTCCGAAATTGGGTGCAAAAATACGAAAAGATAGCGTTTACAGACTTGACGAAGGTCAAATTTAATAGGGAAGCTTAAGAAGAAGGAAGGCGAAGGACAAATCATTCCATCATGGGGAAAATATTATTCCACCACTAGGAAAAAATCGTTCCACCATGGTGGAACGATTTTTCCTCCACGATGGAACGATTAAATCTATGCAGATTCGGAGCTTAGTATTTACACTCGCGAATTATCTCTATCAGCTGCCGGAAATCTTCGGGATGAACATCTCCGATATTGCCGATACGGAAAGTGTCGGCTTGCGAAATCTTTCCCGGATAGATGACAAATCCACGTTCTTTCAGTTGTGTGTAGAAAGTTTTGAAGTTGAAATCGGCATGAGGATAGAGGAAAGAAGTAATAACGGGCGATTGAATCTCGTCCGGCAGCAACGTTTGGAAACCGAGGGAACGCATGCCGTCCACCAGCACGCGGTGGTTCTCGCAATATCTGTTGTGACGGGCCTCCACACCGCCCTCCTCTGCCAGTTCGTCCATGGCTTGCTTGAAGGCGCGGACCACGTGTGTAGGAGAAGTAAAACGCCATTTGCCATGTCCTTTCTCCATGGCTTCCCATTGGTCGTAAATGTTGAGAGAGAGTGACTTGGAGACGCCCTTGCAGTGCAACAGCTCGGAACGGCGAGCGATGATGAAGCCAAATCCCGGAACGCCCTGGATGCACTTGTTGGCACTGCTGATGAGGAAGTCTATGCCCAGTTCGTGTACATCGAGGGGAACACCGCCGAAGCTGCTCATGGCGTCTACAATCAGTTTCTTGCCGTACATCTTGACGAGGTGGGCTATCTCCTTGAGGGGATTGAGCACGCCGGTAGTGGTTTCGCAATGCACCACGGCAACGTGGGTGATTTCGGCATTGTGCGAAAGATAGTCGTCGACGTAGCTGACGGAGACTTGCTCTGTTTCGTCAAAAGCAAGCATGTCGTACGAGATGCCGTGATACTCGGCGATGTTGCCCATGCGGTCGCCGTAGGCGCCGTTGCTCAGTATGAGAAGTTTGTCGCCAGGCTTGATGACGCTACCGATGACGGCTTCCACACAGTACGTGCCGCTACCTTGCAGGAGGATGGAAGTATAGTCGCCGGTATGCTGGGTGGCGAGGGAGACGAGGGACTTGCGGATTTCTTCCACAATGTGGAGGTTGTAGTCTTCGTCCCAGGTACACCAGTCGGTCAGCATGGCTTCCTTGACGGTTTGTGAGGTGGTAAGGGGGCCGGGGGTAAGGAGAATGTAGGGTTTCATATGCATTGAGCTTTTAAGTTTATACGTTTATAAGGGTTACAAAATCTCAAGTTTACGGTTTATCTCGGCGATGACTGCGGGGAGCTCGGCAATGGTATCGACCACATAGTGGGCACCGGCGGCAAGCATGCGGCGGCGGACATCGGCCTTACGGGCTTCGAGCTCATCGGCAGGCAAGGAGGAGACTTCCTCTTGTGTCAGTCCCAGTTCGTTACTGCCGAGGACTACGCCGACGGTCCATGCTTTGGCATTGATACCCTCCTTGATGTCGGCGATGGTATCGCCATACTTCAACACACAATCTACGGAGGGGATGGCGAGGTCTGCCATATTCTTATATATCATGTAGGGAGCAGGACGGCCTGCAGGCAACCCGTCGGGAGTGACGCAATTATCTACCGCATAGCCTTTGGCTGTGGCGGCAGGCAGCACAACATCCATCATAGAACGGGTATAGCCGGTGGTGGAGCCAATGCGGATGCCTTGCGCACGCAGTGCGGAAATCGTTTCCACCACACCGGGAATAGGGTCGGTATAATCTTCGAGCGAGGCAAACAACACCCGTTGGAATTCGGCATAACGTGCCTGCACGTCTTCCTCACCGGCGGGACGGCCGAATTTCCGTTCAAATTCCGCACGGACACGCTCTATATCGAACAGCGCACGGATTTCTTCTACTTTGGTCAGCCCCATGTGCGCACGTGTTTCGGCAGCAGTGACGGGAACGCCGATGGCCCGAAAGCTCTCGACAAAGGCGGCGACGGGAGCAAAGCAACCGTAATCGACGGCAGTTCCTGCCCAGTCCATAATGATACATTCAATTCTTTTCATACGATATATTATTATTATTCAGTCTCAAGAAGCAAGGAATTGCCCGGCCGGGACCAACGGCGCAAACGGAAAAGGGAAGAGCCCAACGGTCCCGAAGCATTCTCCTTGCGATAGCGCTGCACCAGGTAGACAGCCGAGCATAGGAAAGCCACGCTGCACACAATGCCGACATAGCCCGACATCAGGTTATAGAAATCCAGCCAGTTGATGTCCGGATTGAAGAATTCCTTGAATACCAATACCACCACCGTACCGGTATACCCGATAAAATCGAGTGTGACAATAAAGAACCCCACATTCCCCTTGATGCGGAAGCAGGCGATGAAACGCTCGAAGAACAACGTCTGGAAGCTGAGGTAAACAGTATAGAGCGACAAACTCTGGAGGAACAGCCACGTCATGGGTGGCAGTTGCAACCCATCGTAATTGAAGGCCACGAATCCCAAGGTCGCTGTGCCGCACGTCACAAGCACCAGCAGCAGGCACAGCACCTTTATATTACTCCTCACCGCGGACATCAGCCCGAAAAGCAACAAGATAATCAGTGTCACCACCGCATCTACCTTGGCAAATGCCCACGACGACAGCCCCGCCGCCTCCACATCCAGAATCTTCACCAGGAAGTCCTCCTTGATGTCCTGCAAGACGGTGATGAACAAGTTTGCCGCAAACAGCATCAGCAATACCGGCATGAAGCTCTTGAAGAGGTCCGCACGCGCCCTGCCGTCCAGCGTCACCCGTTCCGAGCGCAGTGCCCGGTCTGCCGCGGTAGGTTGCGGCATTCTCGTCATCAGCCAGCCCAGCAACGACAGCAGCGGGAAGGCAAAGGCACCGATAAAGGCAGGCATCCAGAACTCACTGATGTGGAGATGTTCCATCACAAACAGCCCGACGGACTTTGCCGTGCCCGAACTGATGGCAATGCTCAGCCCCATTAGGCTCGCCAGCAGGTCCGTCACCCGCCGCCCCTTGAGGAAACTGAAAATCACTCCCCACATGCATCCCAACGAAAGCCCGTTGAAGAACAGCGCAAAGACATTCAGCGGCCGGGGCAACGCTCCGAACAGCACCAGCGAAAGCTCGGCCACCGCCACCGAGAGGATGATGAACTTCAGACGGTTCTCCTTCTTCAGTTCCGAAATTACCTTGATGCCAATCAGCTTGGAAATAAAATAGCCGGAAATCTGCACGATGCTGGTTGCCGTCTTGTAATCCATCCCGAAGAAGTCGAGCCCGTCGAAGCCCGCAGCCGTAAACGGCTTGCGCAGCGCATAGACCAGTGAATAGGAGAGCAAAGCCGCTCCACCCGCCCAAAGGATGAACAAGGCATCAGCCAGTCTCTTGCTCTGTATTATCTGTTTTTTCTCACCGTTGAACATAGTGTGTCGTTTAAGTTCGTTCTTGATTTCGGCGGCAAAGATAGAGGCGGGTGCTGACAGCAAAAATGAATTTCCATTATTAATAAACTTCATGAGATGCTCCACTCGGCGCAGGAAGTGTACAATTACAGCGGCATCTACATCAGTTACAGCCTCTCTTCCTCCTCCAATGCCTTAAAAGTGGAGCCTTACCTGATAACCCCTGCCGACAGCAACGACCACGTCAAAGTGGTGCACATGAGCGCCTACAACACCACACACTTCGGCACTGCTGTCTTCAACAACCACCAGAATGCCTATATCTTCTTCAACGAACGCGAGGCACCCCAACTAGCCTTGTTCACCATCTACCTGCAACTACCCATGTACGACTTTCCCCACCTGCTCAAAGGGTTCTACCTCTGTCTGGACTACAACCGCAATCCCATAGCCCGCCGCATCCTCTTCATCAAACACTCGGACAGCACCTCCATGGACGACTTCCTGGAACTGAAAGGCCAACTCATCCCCCAAGACCAGCTGACCGACGAGCAACGCCCCTACTACAACTACACCTGCCAGCCGGGCGACTTCATCAAAACCTGCTCCGTCCCCTCTCCCCTGCTGAACGAGAAAGACCTGGAACGGGAGAAGCGGATGCTGGAAATCTAAGACAGCCCGGACAGTCCGGGAATTTTCACTTTGCAACCAAGTTGCATCTCCTTTCCGCTACCTTTGCAGCAGAAAATAGAAAATAGGAGGAAACAATATGAGTTGCAAATGCTGCTGCACACACGGACATACAGCGATACAAAAAAAAAGAAACAGTCTGCTGAAAGATTATTGGAGAATCATCCTCTCCGCCCTATTGCTCTTCGGAGGGCTCATCCTAAATGCTACTGACGCCACCCTCTTCAAGGGAGAGTATGTACCTTTTATATGGTACTTGCTTGCCTATCTCCCCGTAGGCCTCCCGGTGATGAGGGAAGCCTGGGAAAGCATCCTGCAAAAGGACGTGTTCAGCGAATTCACCCTTATGTCCATCGCCACCCTCGGCGCCTTCTATATAGGCGAATATCCCGAAGGCGTTGCCGTCATGCTCTTCTACTCCTTGGGAGAGCTCTTTCAGGACAAAGCCGTAGACAAAGCCAAGCGTAACATCAGCGCCCTGCTCGACGTACGTCCCGAAACGGCAACGGTCATCAGAAACGGCAGTACGCTTGTCGAAGCTCCCCAACATGTGCAGGTAGGCGAAACCATCGAAGTAAAAGCCGGAGAGCGCGTCCCCCTGGACGGAACGATGCTGGACGAAGTTGCCGCCTTCAACACCTCTGCACTGACGGGAGAAAGTGTTCCCCGCAACATCCGCCAGGGCGGGGAAGTGCTTGCCGGAATGATTGCGACCGACAAAGTCGTACGCATCCAAGTCACCAAACCCTTCGAGAAAAGTGCTCTTTCCCGTATATTGGAACTGGTGCAGAATGCCTCCGAGCGCAAAGCGCCGGCAGAACTTTTCATCCGTAAGTTTGCCCGTATCTATACACCCGCCGTCACCGGACTGGCGGCATTGATTGTACTGCTCCCCTTCCTCTATTCGCTGGCAGATGCACAATTCTCGTTCATCTTCAATGACTGGCTATACAGGGCATTGGTCTTTCTGGTTATCTCCTGCCCGTGCGCCCTCGTCGTAAGCATTCCGTTAGGCTACTTCGGAGGAATCGGCGCCGCCTCCCGCCTGGGTGTCCTCTTCAAAGGTGGCAACTACCTCGATGCCATCACCCAAGTCAACACGGTGGTATTCGACAAGACGGGTACGCTGACCAAAGGCACCTTCGATGTACAATCCTGCCAGGCACAACCGGGAGTTACGGAAGAGAAGTTGATACAGCTTGCCGCCTCGGCAGAGCGAAACAGTACGCACCCCATAGCCAAAGCCATCGTAAGCTATGCCAAACAAAGGGATATAGAGTTGATTGCCACAACGGACGTTACGGAGATTGCCGGCCACGGACTGCAAGCCACTATGGATGGAACGCGTGTCCTGGTGGGCAACACCCGCCTGCTGACTAAGTTCGGGATAGAATATCCCGATGAATTGTCATCAATTGTCGATACGATTGTGGCCTGCGCCATCGGAACAAAATATGCCGGTTATCTGTTGCTATCAGACACATTAAAGGAAGATGCCGTCAACGCCGTCAAAGAATTAAAAGCTTTAAATATCAATAATATTCAGATATTATCGGGAGACAAACAAGCCATTGTTACTAACTTTGCAGAAAAGCTAGGCATCACCCAGGCATACGGAGACCTGCTGCCGGACGGAAAGGTGAAGCACATCGAGGCACTCCGCAGCAACCCTGCCAACCGAATAGCCTTTGTGGGCGACGGCATCAATGATGCCCCGGTTCTTGCCCTTAGCCATGTGGGCATCGCCATGGGCGGACTTGGCAGCGATGCCGCCATCGAAACCGCCGATGTAGTGATACAGACAGACCAGCCTTCGAGAGTGGCCACCGCCATTCATGCGGGCAGGCAAACCCGCCGGATTGTCTGGCAGAACATCTCGCTGGCTTTCGGAGTGAAGCTGCTTGTCCTCATCCTCGGTGCCGGTGGAATCGCTACACTTTGGGAAGCTGTCTTTGCCGACGTAGGCGTCGCCCTCATTGCGATAGTGAACGCCATATGCATACAAAAACTTATTAAATAGAAAAAATGGAAGAAAAGAAATATTTGGACCTATTGGCCAAAAGGGACATACAGCCCACTGCCATCCGCATCCTGGTATTGCGCACCATGATGCAGGCAGGCCGTTCCGTCTCATTGCTCGACCTTGAAACCATGCTGGATACGGTGGACAAATCCACCATCTTCCGTACCCTTACCCTATTCCTCTCCCATCATCTGATACACAGTATAGATGACGGGACGGGTTCCTTCAAGTATGCCGTGTGCAGCGACAGTTGCTCTTGCGACGTAAGCGACCTGCACACCCATTTCCATTGCGAGAAATGCAACAAAACCTTCTGCTTCACCAACATTCCCACTCCGGTGGTGAAGCTGCCTCAAGGATTTACACTGAACAGCATCAACTATGTACTGAAAGGCATTTGTCCGGACTGTGCAGCAGAAGTCAACCGGGAGGCTTAGTTAAAAAATAAAAATCCATGCAGTCATTCATGTTCTTCTCTATCCTTAAGAAATAACATTGAGACAAACACATGGATACAAAAGCTCTTGTCACTTTATGCCAGAAGGGAAACGGGCAGGCCTTGAGCCTGCTCTACGAAAACTATTCAGAGAAAATGCTGAAAGTATGCCTACGCTATATTCCCGACCCAACGATAGCCCAAGATCTTCTTCACGACGGTTTTGTCATCATATTCACTTCCATTCATTCGCTGCGCAACCCGGAGAAACTGGAATACTGGATGAAAAAGATTATGAGAAACCTGGCACTGCAATACCTCAACCATGCCAATGCCAACCCCACCATCCCATTGACAGATATTCCGGAAGAGGAAGAGCCTGCTGAAAATCCTTTTTGTCCGGATTTCATTTCGTACGATAAGATGCTGGATATAGTGGAGAGCCTTCCGGAGGGCTACTGCAAGGTATTTAAACTGGCAGTACTGGAAGGATTGTCCCACAAAGAAATCGGAGATTTACTGGGTATAGCGCCACACTCCTCTTCCTCCCAATTGTTCCGGGCGAAAATTTTACTTAAAAAGATGCTGGCAGGATACCGTGTATTCATTGTTTTGACAGTATTGCTTCTCTTTCCAACGCTGTATGACTATCTGTACAGAGAGAAAAAGAGTATCAGGGAAAACCGTTTGTCCAAAGTTTCTTCCAGGCAAGCCGGGAGTACGCAACAAACAAAGAAAACCGATACTCCCCGAACCGACGAACAATGCTATACCAAAGAAAATCTGAACAAAAGGGAACGAATCATCCCTCCCGTTCCAGTTTCCACAGAATGGCCCCTTGCCATACCCACAATGAAAGATAGTATCCACAAATATCCCATACCTTCTCCATTCACCGGACAGACCATCACCAACCGGCAGATGGCTTTCGCCTCCTCCCCTTCCCTGATGCCGCCAACCCGCAAGAAGAAATCCGGAAAATGGAAGTTGATGCTGGCAGGTTCACTCGGACCGCAACTGGCACAGAACTTATATAAGCTGATTGCCACTCCACATACCGACGGCATTTCAAGTGACTTCCCTCAACAAGTCAGCACGTGGGAAGAGTATTATTCTTATCTGCACACCCGCTATCAGCAGGGTACTCTGGGAAAAGATTCCATCGGACTCATGCAGATTGCCCAGAATAACAGCGGCAGGATTGTTGAGAACCAGCAACATCATGCCCCCATCGTCGTGGGACTCTCTCTCAGCAAGAAATTGAATGAGCGTTGGAGTCTGGAAACCGGATTGCAATATACGCTTCTCAGGTCGGAGTTCACTACCGGCGAAGCATTCCGCATTCAAGACAACCAGAAGTTGCATTATATCGGCATTCCTCTCCGGCTTTCCTACCGTTTCTGGCATTACAAACGTTTCTCCAGTTATGCCACGGCAGGCATGCAGGTGGATATCCCCATAAAAGGGACACTCCAAAGCTTCCATGTCACGGACAGTATTCCACACAAGCTCGACAGCCAGCCGGTAAGTGCTCCCTGGCAGTGGTCGGTCAACACAAGTATAGGCATACAATATCGCCTCACACCCCAGGCAGGCATCTATCTGGAGCCGACTGTAAACTATTATATCCCCGACGGCAGCCAACTGCGCACCATCCGAAAGGAACACCCGTTCACATTCACCCTCCCGGTAGGCCTCCGCATTTCCTGGTAAAAAAACGATGCGCCACGCAGTCTTTTACCCGACTGATTATCTATTTATATGGATAATCAAACTCAAGAAGGAACAAAGAACATGCAGAAACGACATACCGACCGGGAAAGCTACTTTGGTGAACAGTCACAGACCAGCAAGAACTATTATATCCCCTACATAAAGGAAGTCATCGGACACATCCCCGATAAAGTGCTGGAAGTGGGCTGTGGAGAGGGAGGCAATCTGCTCCCCTTTGCCAAAGCCGGTTGCCGAGTGATGGGCGTAGACATTGATGCCATGCGAATAGAGCAAGCCAGGACCTTCTTCGCCCAAAGGCATCAGCAGGGACAGTTCATTGCCACCGACATTTTCCAGCTTGAGGACAAGGCTACGAATTTTCCCCTGATTCTTCTACACGATGTGATAGAGCATATCAGAGACAAAGAACGGTTCCTCTCCGGCCTACAAAAACATTTGTCTGCCGATGGAGCTATATTTGTAGGGTTTCCCGCCTGGCAAATGCCATTCGGAGGCCACCAGCAGATAGCACACAGCCGCATTGTTTCACACTTCCCTTTTCTCCACCTCCTTCCCCGCACTTTATACAGATGGATATTAAGACTATGCGGTGAGCAGGAACGCGTAATCACGGAGCTACTGGATATAAAGAGCACCGGATGCACCATCGAACTGTTCAATCGCATCGTCCGGCAAGCCAACTATCAAATCATTGACCGGAGACTGTACCTTATAAACCCACATTATAAAATCAAATTCGGCTTGTCCCCACGAAGGCTCAACGGAGTTATTGCTGCTATCCCGTATATAAGAAACTTCTTTTGTACAAGTTGCTTTTACATATTAAAGAAAGGGACTAAAACTGTTAATCACTACTGATTTCCCAGCTTTAGAATTGATTCCGAACCATCAATTTAAGATTATATATTCAGAAGAAATCATTAATTTTTTGAATAGCTCTGATGAAAGAGTGGGTGTAGAAACCCTCATAAACTAAAAAATCCCCCTCGCTGCAGATGGTTGTAGCGAGGGGGATTTCAATAAAAGAGGAACTTGCACTTCCTCCCTTTTAATGTTTTTACATCGTTACTTGGTTCATTACAGCCTCGTCAGGTGTCGTTCCTATTTCATCGGCAAATAATATGTGGGTGATAGACCCTCTCGGGGTCGGAGTTTCGATTTTAATTCTTTGACCTTGGTACATCTCCGGAATATCAACCAGCTTACATCTATGGGCTTCGTTATTGCCAAAACTGACATAATAGTCTTTCCCTATTACCAGCTTTACAGGTTTACGTTGAGAGAAATGAGTCGGACAAACAGAGCTATCCACTTTTATATCTATCACAAAACCAAGAGCGGATGTTACCTTAGATAGTATATCAATGCTCACATTATAAGCCCCTTTCTCTATCTTGGCTATATTAACACGATTAACACCACAAAGATTAGCCAATTCCTCTTGGGTCATATTTCTCTTCTTGCGAAGAATGGCTAACCGACTACCAATCCGTTCACGTTCTTTCAAAATCTTCTCTGTACATTTTCCTTCGTGAATTTTCATAAATCTGTTGCAGAATTTAAAGTGTTGCCCCCACTTCTAATAGTTATTGGTTTTTGAACAGACAAAAGTAGATATTAATTTTGAATTGTAGCACATTTACTACAACTATTTTCTAAATGAATATAAAAGGTAGGGGGAGTAGAAGAAAAGAAAAAGCCCCTGAATTACTGGAATTCAAGGACTTACAAACTTCTTTTTACTATATCCGTGGAGCTGGAGGGAATCGAACCCTCGTCCAAACGAGGAAATCATAAGCTTTCTACATGCTTATCTTTGCCTAAATTTTCGTGCAGCGGCAGAACCAAAGCCATCAACCGTTGCCTTATCCTCTAAATTTTCACCCGCGCCACGAGGCTGACACGAACTATCCCCGATTTGACTGCACCACTTTATCGGAATGCTTCGGAGCAACAGCTTCCGAGTGATGTCACGTCCCAGCACCTGGTGCCGGGATTAAGCTTCAATCTACTATACTTCGATTAAGCAGCGAGAGCGTAACGAGTTTCGCCAGATAAAATTTTGAGGACTGAGATTAAAGTGCAAATCAACGACGCACTGCATGCTTACTTACCATTTCTGCCCGCTGTCAAATCCAGTCAACCCCATGACTTTGTAACGGTCTGAAATTTAAAAGATTGCGTAACTCATTGCTAAGTAGGGAGGGTGAAAAAGGGATAAATGCTACTTTATTTTTCATCCTCTACCGCTTTCTTTGGCCCAAAGATACATATTCTTTTATTAGCAATCACCATATATTTACAAATATTAGCTAATACTGACTTTTCGTGATAAAAACAATAATCTTCCATACATAGAATATGTGCACCCCATTGTCATCAATGTTCAAACAGCTACCAAAGCCAGTATCCGTTGACGGAATTACCCCCTGCAAGAGGGAATATCTATCTTCTGTAATGGATATTTGCACAAAAGAGATGGGAAGTTAACGGAAAAAGTCTCTGAAGTTAACTGAAAAACCGGAAAGAATTAAGGAAGCAATCTATCCCAAACTTTGGTTTTTCCATACCCAACCTTGGGATGTCTAAACCAAGGTTGGGTTTAGACATCCCAAGGTTGAAAAGAAAGTTCTTCCGTACAAGCAACAATTCCGCCAACAGATTCCTATTATATAAATACACCCTCGTTTAACAGATGTAGCCGTAATACTTGTATACACCGCGATTGCATCTACTTTTCAGGTTATTATAGTGTTCTCTCTTTCTTTTTAAAAGTGAATGATATGTTTCGTCTAATAATGATTTGAATTCCCCGGTAGCGTCTTGGAGGATATTTTTAGTAAGAGGAAGACCCTTCGGACAATAAAAGCCGATACTTCGGACTATTTTATCCCTTTATTTCACACATTAGCCGTATTTTTGTCAACAAAAGAAACTATAATAACCAAGAGATTTTTAGAACATATCATGAAGAACCTTATAGCCCTAACCCTGCTGCTTGGAGGAAGCACACTGCTCTGCGCACAAAAGCCTGCCAAAACACCGGCAACCTACAAGCCGGTGAAAAGTGAAATGTACCGCAAAGGTTGGATAGACTTCAACAAAAACGGAGTGAAAGACGTGTACGAAGACCCCTCCGCCCCGCTCGAAGCACGCATCGAAAACCTGCTGCAACAGATGACGCTGGACGAAAAGACCTGCCAAATGGTCACCCTCTACGGCTACAAACGCGTACTGAAAGACGACCTCCCCACCCCCGAATGGAAAGAGCTGCTCTGGAAAGACGGTATCGGCGCCATCGACGAACACCTGAACGGCTTCCAGCAATGGGGGCTGCCTCCCTCGGACAATGCCTACGTCTGGCCCGCCTCGCGCCACGCCTGGGCACTGAACGAGGTGCAACGGTTCTTTGTGGAAGATACCCGTCTCGGCATCCCCGTAGACTTTACCAACGAAGGCATACGCGGCGTGGAAAGCTACCGCGCCACCAACTTCCCCACCCAACTGGGACTGGGACATACCTGGAACCGTGAACTGATTCGCCAAGTAGGACTCATCACCGGACGCGAAGCCCGCATGCTGGGCTACACCAACGTCTACGCCCCCATCCTCGACGTAGGACGCGACCAGCGCTGGGGACGCTACGAAGAAGTTTACGGCGAATCTCCCTACCTCGTAGCCGAACTGGGCATCGAAATGGTGCGCGGCTTGCAGCACAACCACCAAGTGGCCGCCACCGGCAAGCACTTTGCCGCTTACAGTAACAACAAAGGCGCCCGCGAAGGCATGGCACGCGTGGACCCGCAAATGTCGCCGCGCGAAGTGGAAAACATACACATCTACCCCTTCAAACGCGTCATCCGGGAAGCTGGCATGCTGGGCGTAATGAGTTCGTACAACGATTACGACGGCATCCCCGTGCAGGGCAGCTACTACTGGCTCACCACCCGCCTGCGTGGCGAAATGGGATTCCGTGGCTACGTCGTATCCGACAGTGACGCCGTAGAATACCTCTACACCAAGCACGGCACCGCCAAAGACATGAAAGAAGCCGTCCGCCAAAGCGTGGAAGCCGGACTGAACGTACGCTGCACCTTCCGCTCGCCCGACTCCTTCGTCCTTCCCCTCCGCGAACTGGTGAAGGAAGGCGGACTGAGCGAAGAAGTCATCAACGACCGCGTGCGCGACATCCTTCGGGTAAAGTTCCTCATCGGTCTGTTCGATGCCCCCTATCAGACAGACCTTGCCGATGCCGACCGTGAAGTGGAAAAAGAAGAGAACGAAGCCATTGCCTTGCAGGCATCCCGCGAGTCCATCGTTCTGCTGAAGAATGCCGGTGAACTATTGCCCTTAGACATCAACTCCACCAAGAAGATTGCCGTCTGTGGTCCCAATGCCAACGAAGAAGGCTACGCGCTGACCCATTACGGCCCACTTGCCGTAGAAGTGACCACTGTGCTGGAAGGCATTCAAGAAAAGACAAAAGGCAAGGCAGAGGTGCTCTACACCAAAGGCTGCGACCTGGTGGACGCCCACTGGCCCGAAAGTGAAATCATAGACTATCCGCTGACCGACGACGAACAAGCCGAGATAGACAAAGCCGTAGAAAATGCCCGTCAAGCTGATGTTGCCGTCGTAGTATTGGGCGGCGGACAACGCACCTGCGGCGAAAACAAATCGCGCACTAGCCTCGACCTGCCCGGTCGGCAGTTGCAACTGCTTCAAGCCATACAAGCCACGGGCAAGCCCGTCGTACTGATACTCATCAACGGACGCCCGCTCTCCATCAACTGGGCAGACAAGTTCGTCCCCGCTATCCTCGAAGCCTGGTATCCCAGCTCCAAAGGCGGAACAGCCCTGGCCGACATCCTCTTCGGCGACTACAACCCCGGTGGAAAGCTGACGGTGACCTTCCCCAAGACCGTAGGGCAAATCCCCTTCAACTTCCCCTGCAAACCTTCTTCACAGATAGACGGCGGTAAGAATCCGGGACCTACGGGCAACATGTCACGCATCAACGGAGCACTCTACCCCTTCGGTTACGGCTTGAGCTACACCACCTTCGAGTACTCCGACCTCGACATCACCCCCCGAGTCATCACCCCGAACGAGTCTGCCACCGTCCACCTGAAGGTGACCAACACCGGCAAACGTGCCGGAGATGAAGTAGTGCAGCTCTATATCCGCGACGTACTGAGCAGCATCACCACCTACGAAAAGAATCTTGCAGGCTTCCAGCGCATCCACCTCGAACCGGGCGAAGCCCAGGAGCTGTCCTTCACCATCGACCGCAAGCACCTGGAGCTTCTGGACGCTGACATGAAATGGGTGGTGGAACCCGGCGACTTCGTGCTCATGGCCGGCGCCTCTTCCGAAGACATCCGCCTGAACGGAACGCTGACCGTAGAAGACTACCAGACCCGTGCCAAAGCCATTGAAGCCCAAAAACCAGCAAAGCGTGTGAGTGCCAGCACCAACCCAGAGGATGCCGAAAACGTGCTCGACGAAAAAATCAATACCGCATGGCAAGGAAATAAGGGAGATTATATTACCTTTGCCTTAAAGAACGGAGCCAAGGTAGATAAAGTTGCCATTGCCTTTACACGTGACAACAACCTGCCGGCAACCTTCGAAATCCAGCTCTCGGGCGGTGGCGGACAGTTCCTCACCGTATATTCGGGCACCGTCAGCGAATACGGCAAACTGATTTCCTATCCGTTCAAAGGCACTACCGCCAGCGACCTCCGCATCGTGCTGAACGATGACCGCGTCAGTATTGCCGAAGTTAAATTTTAATGTGCTAATGTGCCAATATGCTAATGTACCAATGACCATGCAGCATATACAGCGCAGCCAATTAGCACATTAGCATATTGGCACATTAACACATTAAATTAATGAAAACACTTCTTTTCTGTATGCTCGGATTAGGTTTGACAGCATGTGGCTCTTCTCCAAAGGGCACTAACGGTGACCAGGACGAACTCGCCATGCTAATAGGTACTTACACGAATGGCTCAAGCAAGGGTATCTATACCTTCCGCTTTAATCAGGAGACGGGAACAGCCGTTCCGCTCAGTTCAGCGGCATTGCCCAATCCCTCCTACCTCGTCCCCTCGGAAGATGGCGAATTTGTCTATGCCGTCAGTGAAATGAACGACAGCACAGCAGCCCTCAGCTCCCTTGCCTTCGACCGGGAAACGGGAGAACTGCGCCTGCTGAACACCGTTCCCACCTTCGGCGCCGACCCCTGCTACGTGGCCACCAATGGCCGGGAAGTGTTGACTGCCAACTACAGCGGTGGAACCATGTCCGTCTTTCCTTTACAGAAAGACGGCACTTTGGCTCCTGCAGACACGCTCTTTCAAGGCTCTGCCACCGGTCCCGACGCCATACGGCAAGCCACTCCCCACATCCATTGCACGGTCTTTTCACCGGACGGAAAGTATATCTTCGCCACCGACTTCAGTGCCGACCGCATCCTGCGCTTTGTGATGCACCCCGACAACCCTATTCCTCATGCTTCTCTGGAAGCCGTTGGCATTGAAGCGGATTCCGGCCCGCGCCATCTGACATTCAGCCCTAACGGGAAGTTTGCCTATCTCATCACCGAACTGTCCGGTAAGGTCATTGCCTTCAGTTACGACGACGGCCGCCTGGAACAGATACAGACTATCACAGCCGACACCGTAGCCGCCCGTGGAAGTGCAGACATCCACCTCAGTCCGGATGGGAAATACCTCTACGCCAGCAACCGTCTGAAAGAAGACGGCATCGCCATCTTTGCCGTGAATCCCGAAAATGGGACCTTGGCAAAGGTAGGTTATCAGCCCACCGGCATCCATCCCCGCAACTTCAACATCACGCCCAACGGTAAATACTTGCTTGCCGCCTGCCGCGACAGCAATGTCATTCAGGTATACAAACGAAACGAAGTTACCGGACTCTTGGAAGATACTCATCAGGACATTGTAGTCGACATGCCGGTTTGCGTACAGTTCGTCAGCTCTGTTAATAATTTATAAAGCAATATTTAGCAAAGATAACTTCATTAACTTTGTCCCTTAGCTAAATCAGTCTAAACGAATGTACATTATGAAGAAGAATATATTGATGCTCTCAGCTCTGTTCTTGTCTATCACTGCCATGGCGCAAACAGACGTAACCACCGGTGTGATGCGTGGCAAAGACTACGGAGTGACTTATATGTTGCCCAAAACAGAAATAGAAATCGTATTGCAAGCCACCAAGCATACCTACACTCCCGGAGAATTTTGCAGATATGCCGACCGCTATCTGCGTCTCAACAACGTGTCTGCCGAACCCGAGGAGTTCTGGACACTGGATAAGATAGAAACCCGCATAGCCGGTGTACCGGATAAGGACAACGTCTATTTCGTGAAGATGAAAGACAAGACCGTAGCACCCCTTATGGAGCTTACCGAAGACGGAATTGTCCGCTCCATCAACATTCCGTTCAGCGGTAAGCCTGCTGCCAAGACGCCCGAAGCCAAAGCCACCGAAAGCAGCATTGACCCACGCAGTTTTCTGACGGAAGAAATACTGATGTCCAACTCCAGTGCCAAGATGGCCGAGCTGGTGGCCAAGGAAATATACAGCATCCGCGAAAGCAAGAATGCCCTCCTGCGCGGCGAAGCAGACAATATGCCCAAGGACGGCGCCCAACTCAAGCTGATGCTTGACAATCTGAACCAGCAGGAAACGGCTATGACGGAAATGTTCTCGGGCAAAATAAAGAAAGAACCCAAGACATTCACCATCCGGCTGACGCCTAAAGAGATGAAAGATGAAGTGGCTTTCCGTTTTTCCCGAAAGCTGGGAGTGGTGGCCAATAATGACCTTGCCGGTGAACCGTATTATATCAGCGTCACCGACCTCAAAAGTCCCGATGTATCTGCCACCGAGGAAGGCAAAAAGAAAGTGGACGGTGTAGCCTATAACCTTCCGGGCAAGGCACAAGTGACATTGGTGTATAACAATAAGAAATTGTTTGACGACCAACTTCCCATTACCCAATTCGGCACCGTAGAATACCTCGCACCGGTACTGTTCAACAAGAATTCTACCATCAAAGTGCTGTTTGATACGGCAACGGGAGGATTGATAAAAGTGGATAGGGAATAAAGGAATTCTAATTCCGGATTGTCAACTGGATAAATCCATCCTTACGCAACTGCATTACGTAGGCGGTGACCCGGGGAATATAATTCTCTTCCTCCCCAAAGTGCCTGGCAAGTAGAGAGATGATTTCGCGCACGGTACGATGTCCATCTATCAGATTCCAGACAGCTGTACCGTGTTCTTCCAGCCTCACATGGATGTCAGGAGACATCCCCTTCGGCAATAAAAAACGACGCATCCATTCGTATTTAAACCGTGGGTAGGCGAGTACGGCGCACTCACCTTCCCATTCGGTTGTTATATGTCCACAGCGGACCGGAACAGCGTCCAACAGACTTACTTTTCCTTCGGGTATTTCCATCATACGGTATCCGCTTTTCCTATTATTTCTGAATATTAGGCTCTTCCAGCTTATAACCATACTTCTTGTCTGCCTTCTTCAGCAGTAGAGCCACTATAAGGGACAAGCAGGCAATACCGGTAAAAATGCACATAGGCACCGTATAGTCATACATATTCGTTCCATCTGGTTTCTTGCCGGATATACAATAGGCATCAAGCACCCACCCTATCAATGTAGGAATACCCCAAAGACCGATATTCTGGATAAAGAAAATCAATGCGTATGCCGTACCCAACTGGCTTACCGGGAATATCTTGGCCACAGCCGGCCACATGGCAGAAGGTACCAGCGAGAAAGCGATACCCAAAATTATCATCAGCACAATAGCTACCAGCCAATAGTTTATATCGGGAATAGCATAAATGAAATGCACACATATCAGCATGGCCGAGCCCAGCAGCATGATAGATGCGGACTTGCCCCGCTTGTCAATGAAACCACCAAAGACCGGAGTCAGAATCAGCGCTCCCAATGCCGGAAGTCCGGCAAATGTACCGGCCACATTCTCATTGATACCGTATTTGATAATCATCAACTCGGAAGCAAACTTCTGGAATGGGAATACACAAGAGTAGAACAATACACACAGCAATGCTATCAGCCAGAAACCGGGATTGACCAGAATATTCTTCACATCCTTAAAAGAGAACTTCTCTTCCTCATCTTCCGTACCGGCAGCAATGGCAGCAGCTTCCATCTGTTTGTCCAGCTTCTTGTCCATCACTGCAAAGACGAAGAAAGCAATCATACCGCCCAACAACAGAACCAAACCCAACAACACCGGTGTGGAAATACCGAAAGCACGGGCCAAAGGAATGGCTACGGCATAACCGGCTTGCGAACCGATACGTGCTAAAGCGACTTGTACCCCCATAGCCGTGGCAAGCTCTTTCCCCTTAAACCACTTGGCTATGATTTTGGAAACTGTAATACCGGCGACCTCCGCTCCTACTCCAAAAATGGAATAACCGGCAAAAGCAACAAACACACCCGTTTTATAGCCAAATATTTCATTGATTCCGAATAAAGTCGCGTCGGCACCGGCAAGTCCCGTCATTGCATAGTATTCAAGTGCTGTACCACCTACCATCAGGATAGTTGCCAGCTTTCCGGTGAAACGGATACCAAAGCGGTCGAGGATTAATCCTCCCCAAATCAACATCAGGAAAAAAACATTCAGAAAACTATAACCACCGGTAAAGAATCCGAAATCGGTACTCGACCAAGCCAAGTCCGTTTCCAACATTGTCTTCAACGGTGCTACCACGTCGTTTACATAATAAGCTGCCATCATCGTAAAGGCAACAATCACCAATGCCCCCCAACGGGTAGCCTTGGAATCATTCAATTTAAGTTTGAGTTGTTCTGTCATTGTACTATTTGGATTTCAATTTATTAATCAGATTGCATAAATTGCTGACAAAGGTAAATAAATACTTCATCAAAACGAAAAAAGGCTGACACCTTTTCAGTATCAACCTTTCTCTTATTTTTCCAAGCGGGAGTCATCCGCAATATCCTTATCTTATTCTGCTGCAGGGGCTTCTGCTGCAGGAGCAGGAGCTTCAGCCGGAGTTGTAGCTGCAGGGGCCTCCGATTGCGGAGCTTCTGTACCTACGGGCATGTTATAAGGATTAGTTTTTTCTTCTTGTTGCGCCTGTTCCAGAATCACATCACCGCCCTTGCCTGTGGAAGAAGGAATAGTGTAAGCAGAAACAATACTGAAGACTACCATGACAGCTGCCAGAGTCCAGGTTGCTTTTTCCAAAAAGTCCGTAGTCTTGCGCACACCCATAATTTGGTTGGATGATGAAAAGCCTGATGCCAGACCACCTCCTTTAGAATTTTGAATCAATACAATGAAGCACATCAGCACAGATGCAATCAGCATTAAGATAACTAATAATAAATACATTTTGTTATTTTGATTTAGCGTTAATAATCAATTTCTCCAAAAATCTGATTTGGTCTGCAAAGTAAGCATTTTTTTTTGGATAATTCAAACTTAATTTTTTAATAATTTCAAGCGCCTTGTCATATCGGTGCTGTTTTATATAGATTTTGGCTAAAGTTTCCGTAAAACAGCTATCGTCCAACTCTTCCGTTACCGGCGATACGGAGGGTTCTTCCTCTTCTTCAGTCTCTTCCTCCTTCTCTACAAGAAACTCCCTTCTCGTATCCGAGGCATCCGAAGACTCACTCTTTTGGATAAAGTCATCTATCAATTCATGCCCGCGCAGTTTAGGCACTTCCGACTCATCTTCTGCATCCACACCGGGTTCTTCCTGCATTAAATAGGCCGTATAATCCACCGCATAATCCAGCTCCGTATGCTGTGAATGCTCTTCGGGAACAGTAGCCAGAAATGCGTCAATCAAGGAAAGGGTACGGTCCACACTCGGCTCTTTCTCCAAATCGCCGGAAAACAGCGACGAGACCTTCCGGGATTTCAAAGTATAGCGGTCACCCTCTATAAAGTAAAACAGCACACGACGGTCTGCCACATACAACACAGCCTTGCGCAACTCCGCGCCAAAGTTGATGTCGTGCAGCAGATAGAGGTTTTTCAGATAGAGCAAACGGAGCGACTGGAAATAAGGATAGCGTGCCACCAATGTGCGAAGCTCGTACAAAGTATCCCTATTCAGCGTCTCGGGATGCTGAATCCATTGTTGCAAATGGGTAGGCGTCATGAGTTTACCAGTTAGCTACAGTTGCATTGAAAATCTGTTCGGCAATGTCTTTCACCATCAAGGTTATCAGCTGGTCCTGCACTTCGGTCAGCAATTTTGAGGAATCATAGGTCTGGAAAGCCGAGAACTGCTGTTCAAAGTCCTCCTCATGGTTCGTGTTATTGGTGTAGCGCACGTTGACAGTCAGCGTCACCTTCACCTTCGAAGAGTAGCCGCTGGCATCCACCGATTCATTATATTGATTGTAGCCGGTTATTTCTCCGTCTATTTCCAGGTCTCCTCCGGAATTCACCAGTTGCAGGCGAGTCTGCTGAATGAACATATCCTTCATTTTCTGGTTAAATTCTGTTGCCAGCGGTGCATATACATACTCTGCCCGGTTCTGGAAATCGGCAATGGAAATCGTTTTTACCTTTGTATAGTCGATAGAGCTTATCGGAGCAAGTCCCAACTTCATACTACATGAATTCACCAGAAATAACAAGCTTACCAACAAGGAAGCAAATGCCGCTTTTTTAATCCAATCCATATTCTTTTATCTTTCTGTATAACGTACGCTCAGAGATATTCAAATCCTGAGCCGCACTCTTACGCTTGCCGTGATGTTTTTCAAGCGCCTTACGTATCATTTCTTTCTCCACTTCATCCAGGGAGAGTGACTCCTCCACATATTCTTCCGTATCCTGGAAATCATCGTCCACCGGAGTAACCGGCTTTACCGAAGGATGTATAATGGTGGGGACACTGGATGTTACCGGAGGTACCACCGCCGGAGTAGCCGGCGTATAGTAGGCCGATGTGGCAACCGCCGGATTGGCTACCGTTCCCCTTTCAGCCATAATCTCATGCACCAACTTTTTCAAGTCCGTTACATCCTGGCGCATATCAAACAGAACCTGGTAGAGAATTTCCCGTTCACTCCCAAAGCTCTTGTCCTCCTTCACTCCAAACAAGGCAGGCAGGCGCTGCATATTGTTCTGCTCAGGCAGATAGCCCTTCAGTATGGATGCATTGATTTCACGATTGGTCTCAATGATGGATATCTGCTCGGTGATATTCTTCAACTGGCGCACATTACCCGGCCATGAGTAGCCCAGCAACACTTGCTTGCCGTCTTCCGTCAGCTGAATGGCAGGCATACGGTACTTTTCTGCAAAGTCCGAAGCAAACTTTCGGAACAGCAGCACCACGTCTCCACCGCGTTCGCGCAATGGAGGGACCTGAATAGGAACTGTGTTCAAACGGTAATACAAGTCTTCACGAAAACGTCCGTCAGCAATGGCTTGTGTCAAGTTTACATTGGTAGCGGCAACAATACGCACATCGGTCTTTTCCACCTTAGAAGAACCTACTTTGATGAATTCACCGCTCTCGAGCACACGCAACAAGCGTGCCTGGGTAGGCAAAGGCAATTCGCCGACTTCATCAAGGAAGATTGTTCCGCCGTTGGCCTCACCGAAATACCCCTTCCGTTCGCCGATAGCCCCGGTAAATGCGCCCTTCTCATGACCGAACAGTTCCGAGTCAATCGTCCCTTCGGGAATGGCTCCACAGTTCACGGCAATGTACTGTCCATGCTTGCGCCGGCTGTACTGGTGTATTATCTGCGGAAAGCTCTCCTTTCCCACACCACTCTCTCCGGTAATCAGTACAGACAAGTCGGTGGGCGCTACCTGGATAGCGATATCAATGGCACGCATCAGCGCTTCATTGTTGCCGATAATGCCGAAACGTAATTTTACTTGTTGTATTTCCGCTTTTGTCATTCTACAAATCTTCTTCTACACTATCGAGTTTCAGTTTGTCGCTATCGTCACGTTTCTCGTAATATTGCTTGCGCAGCGGATTTGCATGTGCCTCTTTCTCACGCTGGCGGTTACGGAACACATCTATTGCCACATAGATAGCCTGCCGAAATGAATCTTCAGAGGCGATTCCTTTCCCGGCAATATCGTAGGCCGTGCCATGAGCAGGCGAAGTGCGTATCACCGGCAAGCCGGCAGTATAGTTCACGCCCTCGTCCATAGCCAATGCCTTGAACGGTGCCAGCCCCTGGTCGTGATACATGGCCAGGATACCATCAAAATGGGTAAAGTTATCTGAGCCCATAAACCCGTCTGCCGGATAAGGACCATAGCAAAGCATACCCTTAGCAGCCATTTCGTTGATGGCCGGAATGATAATCTCCTGCTCTTCAGTTCCCAGCAATCCGCCGTCTCCTGCATGCGGATTCAGCGAAAGCACTGCAATACGCGGTGCGCTGATAGCAAAATCCTGCTTCAAGGAGCGGTTGAATATCTTCAGTTTTTCTTGTATCAGTTCTTTGGTGATGCTTCCGGCTATCTCTTTAACGGGAATATGTCCGGTCACCAATGCTACCCGGAAGTCATCTTTCATCAGAATCATAAGGGCCTTCTCGCCATCTCCCAATTTTTGCTCTATATACTCCGTATGTCCGGGGAAGGCAAACTCCTCCGACTGGATGGTATGCTTGTTGATGGGAGCTGTGACAATCACGTCTATCATTCCCTCCTTATATTCCTCAATGGCTTTTTCCAGTGCACCAAGTGCAGCTTTACCAGCTTCAACGTCAGGTTTAGAGAACTCAACCTTTACTTCATCATCCGTACAGTTCACTACACTCAAGCGATTGGGAACCGCTTCGGAGGCGGAGTTGACGATACTGAAGTTGGTAGGCAAGTCCAATGATTTACGATGATAAGCTGCCACTTTAGGCGAACCGTAGATAATCGGCGTACACAATTCCAGCATCACCGGGTCTACAAACGTCTTTAAAATCACTTCATACCCTACACCATTAATGTCGCCTTGTGTAATGCCGACTCTTATTTTGTTGTCTTCCATTTTTATTACTTATTATTAGTAGTATCTTTTGAGGTTACGCCTACCGGAATTTCCGCACCTTCCTGCTTACAGCCAGGCAGTTTCAAGGTATAGAGCGAAGCCTCCATCTGACGTACCAGATTACGTTTCATTTTATCAGGTGAATAAATAAATATTTCAGATACGATAATACGCTGATTGGCCTTGTCCAAACGTACATGCGATACGAACGGACCGCCCATGAAGTCACCCTTTATGCGCCACAAGCCGCGAGCCTCCAGTGCATAGTCTCCCTGCACACTGATGGGGCGTACATCGGTCATCAGAGAATCCGTCGACATATACATACCTTCACGGGCACCAGGGATATTAACCTTCATCACGGAATCGCGTTTATGAACAAAATATTCTTTAGTAAACGTATCCTTATCCGTATAAGGATAAGAGTAGATTACAAAGTTCTGGTCGCCGGTAGCTGCATTCGTACCTGCCCAGAAGAAGTTCTCACCCTCCTTGGTAGATGTCAGTTCGCCCGGCACCCATACATCGCAATCAAACTGGCTCTTCACCTTCGTTGCTATATAGTCGCTATGCTTGTCCTTCAATACTGAAATCTGACGATTCATTTCCGCATGGGTAAAGAAATCGATGATTACCTGCCTGTTCTCCTCCACAAATTTCTCGAACGAAGCCTCGTCCGGTGCCTGAATAGTGAGAATAGACTGAGGAGCAGCATATACATTCCTTGCATACTTGAATTTAGGCTGGGTATAGAGGTCCTTGTTCACATCGACAATAATGATATTGCGAATCAGTTTTAAAGTGGCATCATAATTGGAAGGGGCAGTATACATGATTCGGAATGAACGTTCTGACTGGGGAAGCCCCGGAACATCAGAATCAAGCACATCGAAAAGCGCCCTACCGGCAGGACGTTCCCACAAGCCGGGCTCCACCACTACCAGAACTTCATACGCACGACCGCTGGAGGTCGGAGTAAACACACCCTTTTTACCACCACCGCAAGCGGAAAAAAGCGTCAGTACGAGAACCATACTCAAATAAAACAAGTGCTTTCTCATATCTCTATCATTTTAGTTTTTCACAAAGCTACGAAGAATGCGTAATATCCTCCCTACCTAAGTTAATAATTTATATTAATTCTTCTTTATTCTCCTCCTGCTTGGCAGTGGACAACATGCCACAAGCGGCAAATATATCCTCTCCACGCGATGACCGTATAGTGGTAAACAGACCGTGCGAAGTCAGATAATCACGGAACGCAGTCATGGTTTCCATATCAGCCCCTTCAAGATTCACTCCAGGTATGGCATGAAAACGAATCAGGTTAATCCGGCAGTCCAGCCCACGTAGCAACTTCAGAAGTTCCTTTGCATACGGTAACGAGTCATTCACTCCTTTGAAAACAATATATTCAAAAGATAGTCTGCGCTGTTTGCTAAAATCATAGTTTCTTAACAATTCAACAATCTCCGTGATGGAGAAGGCCTTCTCTGCCGGCATCAGCTCGCGACGTTGCAAAGGTATCGGCGAATGAAGGCTGATAGCCAGATGGCAGTCCGATTCCCCAATAAAACGCTGCAAGCCCTTCTTCAATCCCACTGAAGAAAGGGTGACACGCTTGGGACTCCACGCATATCCATAAGAGGCGGTCATTATTTCCAGCGCTTTCAATACCTCGTCCAGATTATCAAGTGGTTCGCCCATGCCCATCATTACCACATTGGTCAGCTTGTCCCTTTCGGGCAACGAACTGATTTGGTTGATAATCTGGTTGGATGTCAGATTGGCGGTAAAGCCCTGCTTGCCGGTCATACAGAATTTGCAGTTCATCTTACAGCCCACCTGAGAGGAGACACAAAGCGTAGCCCGGTCTTCGTCGGGTATATAGACAGCTTCCACGAAATGTCCCTCGCCTGCCCGGTATAAGTATTTCACCGTACCGTCTACAGAGCGCATGGCATCTACCGGCGCTTCGGCACCTACCTCATAGATTTCTTTCAGCAATTCCCGATGCTTCAACGAAAGATTGCTCATTTCGTCTATAGAAGCCACCTTCTTGTCATACAGCCAGGAAGCTATCTGCTTGGCAGAGAAACCGGGCATTCCCAAATTCTTCACCACATTCTGCAATTCAGCGAGCGTCAAGCCCAATAGAGGTCGTTTCTGCATATCGTTTTTCATTAAAACAAAACTCTTTCAAAAATGCAAAGGTAGGAATAAAGTTGCACAAAGACAACGGAGAGTGTAGAAAATGAAATGTACAGACAATGAAAAAGCCGCCCGGAAGTACCGGACGGCTTTTCAATATGGGTTTTCTATTCTTAGAAGAATAAATAACGTTGGTCTTTTACGTTGGCTTTCAGATACAAGTCACTGATGAACTGGCTTGCCATACGTGCATGCATGTTAGCCAAGTTAGCCTCTTCAGTTTCCTTGTTGAATGTTTCGTTCAGCTTCTCTTTTGCATATGGTTGCAGAACGAATACACCACCGTTACCCTTGATAGGAGCACTCAGCTTGTTCACTTCAGCAATAGAAGCGTACGCGCCTACCAGAGGTTCGCTACTACGCAATGCCGGGATATAGGCAGGAGCAGAGAAAGTAACGTGCTTTACAGAATCACTGACAGCATTTGCCATATTCTTGTACTGCTCGAACGAAGTTGCATTGGCAGCCTTCATATCAGCCATAATCTTCTCTGCTTTCTTGTCACGGAGAATTTCAGCTCTCAACTGGTCCTTTACCAAAGCCAGTGGGCGATAACCTTCAGGAACAATACTTGCAACACCTACTACCAGCATACGGTCGCTCTCGCCACATTCGTACAAACCGGAAACTTCACCGGCTTTTGCCTCAAACGCCCATTTCAAAGCATCTTTGGTACCTCTGATACCACCGATACCATGTTCAGAGCTGTACAAATCGGCTCTATCCAGCAACTTGTAACCAGCATCTTCCGCATTGGCAATCATTTTCTCTAAAGTATTGTTTGCAGCGATGAACTGGCTGAACTCATTGTATGCCTTGCTGTAAGTTTCCTTGCTGAATTCTACCGGACGCTTGATAACGGCTACCTTATATTTATCCTGGACAGCCTTCTTGTTGGTTACTTGCAAAATGACATTTGCTTGTCCCAACGCCAGATTGGTCAGTTCGTTCTGTCCCAAAGTAGTGACAGCAGTAATATATTTCAAGTTGTCACCGTCAATCTGTGCGCCTTCGTAGTTAGCTGAAGAGATCCAGGTAGGCTCACCGGTCTGACCGTACTTCTTCGCAATTTCAGCAAAGCTGGCACCACCCTTAATAGCATTGTAGATGCTGTCGGCTAAAGTCTTCGTCTTTTCAGCATCTTCGGCAACTACCTGAATCTGACGGAACTCGATAGAGTCCGGCATAGCAGCAGTAGCCAATTTCTTGAAAGAGTTAAGAGTATTGTCCGATACGTTATAATAAGGTCCGAATACACCACCCACCGCAACAGAGTCCAAACGGGCTGTCACATCAGCAGGCAGAGACTTAGTAGTGTAGAACAAGTCTGTATAAGGAGCTTCGGAACCGGTAGAACGGATAAAGGTAGTATAGTCAGAAGGATTGGCAGTAAGTTGTTCAGTGTATTCTTCCATTTCCTTCTGGAGAGCAGCTCTGTCTTCTGCACTTGCAGTAACTTGCACATCAATGAACTTGATATTGCGAGTTTCCACATATTGCTTGAACTGTTCTTTCTTCTTGTCGTATGCAGCCTTCAAATCAGAATCCTTGATAACGATGGTAGAGTCAACGATAGAAGAATAGGGAACTGCAGCAAGCAGCAGGTCTGACTGCTCTACTCTTGCATCAAAAGCGTCCTGAGCTTCTACCGGGTTGGAGAAAAGAGATTTTGTAATCAAAGCCTGATACTTTTCCTGAAGACGTGCCTGGATAAGGGACTTTTCGAGGAAAGACCAGAACTTGTACATGGATTCATAGTATTCTGCATATTGTGAAGGCATCTGTGCCTTATTCATTTTTGAATAGTCCACCAAGAACTTCTTCAACATATCCTTATCAAACGCACCGGTCTGAGGATTACGGAACGGAGTCTGTTGCAGCATCGGATGCACACCGGCATTAATGATAGCCTGAATCTCAGCCTTCGATACAACCAGACCGAGTTTCTTTGCTTCCTTTTCAATCAGCTTATTATTGACGTATGTTCTCCATACTTCATCTTTGATTTGGTTTGTCTGCTCATCGCTCAATGCACTGTTGCCACTGGAGAACTTGATGACTTCTGTATATTCTTCTACCAATGCTTGAAAATCCTGAGCGGAAATTGATTCCCCGTTCACTTCACCTACGTCTTGTGACTGGTGTGGCTGAAGCACTTTCCACGCGTCACCTGCGATGAAAGCAAACAGCGCCAAACCAATAACAATCACCAATAAAGGTCCTTTAGACCGAATGTTTTGTAATGTTGCCATTTTAGTTAATATGATTTATTTGTTTATTATTATTTTCCTAACATGTTCATTTTAGCGCACGAAGATACAAAAAATGCTAATACGCATCCATTTATTCTTTAAAAAATTACGCCTAAATGAAATTATTCAATGACTTTCAGTCTTACCAACTCAATTTTAGTGGCTGTTACCTTGATTATTTTAAACTGATAATTATCCACTTCAATCACTTCATGCAGTTTCGGGAAACTTTGATAACGGTTCAAAATCAGACCGCCCACTGTCAGATAATCATCCGATTCCGGCAGGTCGAGCCCGAAAGTCTCATTTACCTTTTCTATTTCCAGACGGGCCGAAAGCACATATTCACGTTCACCCAACTGCTTACACACATAGGATGTGTTATCATGCTCATCCTCAATATCGCCAAAAATTTCTTCCACCAAATCCTCTAAAGAGACGATACCCGCCGTACCACCGAATTCGTCCACCACTACAGCAATCGTTTTTTTCTGCTGCATGAACAGTTTCATCAGTTTGTGGGCCGACATCGTTTCGGGTACAATAGGCACTTCCTTCACGTTATTCCTCCAGTCCACCGGATTCCTGAACATCTCCGACGAGTGAATATATCCCACCACATTATCTATATTTCCATCATATACTATGATTTTGGAAATACCCGACTCCACAAAAAGACATTTCAATTCTTCCAATGTAGTGGTCAGATCTACAGCTACCACCTCTGTACGCGGTACAATACAGTCGCGTATCTTTATATTCGAAAAGTCAAGCGCATTTTGGAATATCTTTACCTCTGCATCCAGTTCTTCTTCACTTTCCGCATTCTCTATGCTCGACTGGATGAAGTAATCCAAATCCACTTTGCCAAAAGCCTTGGCCGACGCCTCCTTGTTTACTTTCATCCCAAATATCCGAAGGAACAGATACGACAATCCCGATGCAAACTTTGAAACAGGAAACAGAATGACATAACATATGAATAAAGGAATGGCACATACCCTCAGCATCAGATTGGGATTGATTTTAAACAAAGTCTTCGGCAAGAACTCACCGGTTACCAAAATAATAAGAGTGGAAATTACAGTCTGCACCAACACCATTACAAAATGATTGGAAATAATTCCGGCAAGAAGATTCACCTCTATGATTTGTGCCATCAAGATACCATAAATGACAAGCGCGATGTTATTACCCACCAGCATGGTCGAGATGAAGTTATTCGGGTTGCGAAGGAAATAGGAAATGATACCGGAAGTGACGCCTGACTTCCTTTCCATCTCAAAGCGCAGTTTATCTACGGAAACAAAGGCAATCTCCATTCCTGAAAAGAAAGCAGAGAAAGCCATGGTTATCAATAAAAAAATAACGGTATCCATTTTATCAATTTATGGTATCAGTCTGCAAGCTGTCTGCTGCGGCAGTCTCCTCGTCAACATAGAAGATACCCTCCGGCTTGCGAATCGTGTAAACAGTCATCTGCTGATTGGATTCAAAGCCATGTCCCGTAATGATACGGTCAGGCTGTTCGATACGGATAAACTCATCCGAATAAATTCTTTGTGTCCGCTGGTCCCAATACAGCAGCTCTGTATCAAACTGCTCACCTTTCAAATTCTGTATATGCACATTCCCCATCAGTTTCCATAACTCTTCCTTATTAAAGAAGTAGGCTGTATCAGCCTTGATACTCGCCTCCACTTGGAAGATAGAGTCGAACTTCTCCAAATAGACCCCCTTTTCAAAAGCCCAGTAAGGAGGATTCTTCCGGTCAAAGACCAGCCACTCTTCCGTATTGATGCGATAACGTGTTACACCGGAATCAGACACCAGCGTAGTCACCCCACGGGTGTCCATCACCGCCATAGAGTCACGTTCGGTAATGGCATCGCCCAGTTCCTTCTTCTTCCCGGAACACGAAGAAAATAAAAGAAGCATAACCATTGCCCCAAGGACAATGGTTATGCTTGCATTTTTATGATAAACAACGTTGATGGGTTGTAGCAACATAGTTTTATCTGATAGTTGTAGATTCACCTATCCATCCGCCGATAGTGATACGGTCACCGGCTTTGTAACCCAACATAAAGAGGTCTTTAGCCTGGGGAGTGTGGCGGGAATAAGTACCAATCAATTCGTTAGCACGTTCTGTAACTGAAGGATCCACCGCTTTAGCTCTCTGCAACTTATCAATTACTACAAAGTAAGTACACTTATTCAGAGCAGGCTCATCAGTCCAGTTAGGATTGGAGCCGTAAAGCTGTGCCAGCAAGATATAAGGATCACCATAGTTTTCCTTAAAGCTAATAGCCTTCTGGCAATATGCTCTTGCCTGAGAGAGTTTTTTAGCCTGCATCAAGGCTGCAGCAGTAGCATATGCCATTTCAGCTTTCTTGTCATTATCGGTTTCCTTAGCCAATGCTTCGTCAAAGTATTTCACGGCATTTTCATAGTCGCCTTTCTTATAGTACATGTATGCTACACCTACAGCAGCATCGGCAGTCGGGTCTATTTGATACATATATTCAGAAGCCTTGAAATAAACTTCACTTTCGTTACACTTCATCAACTTCAAAATATTCAATGCTTTCTTCAAGAAAGTAGAGTCTGTCTTATTTTCTTCTACCTTAGGACCATAAATATTCTGCAAAGATTCACAATCAGCCACACCACTCTGGATGAACATAGCTACCAGATTATCCTTGATAGCTTGCAGGTTTGCCTTCTTTGCCTCTTTGGTCTCAGCTGCGATAGCATCATCCGCATACTTGGAAGCATCGATATAGTCTTGGAAGAACTGGCCAGTATGATTGTCATCTGCCTTTACCTTCTGCATAGAGACATCCAGAAAATAGTGCAAAACCGCACCTTTGGAACCACCCTTTTCAGCTTGAACAGATTCTTTCAGCCAATTGTAAGCTGTATTAAGGTCCGGAGTAGGAGCAAACTGAAGATAATCCACAGCTTTAGCGCCCAAGGCATCAGCCACACTCGGCACGCCCTTCATTCCTTTATTAATGAATTCAGGAATGTACTTCATTCTCAAGTCATACACATCCATCAATTCATCAAAATACTTCTTGTAATCAGCAGAATTTCTATCCTTAATCTGACTCAAGAAACCCACTAAAATCTTCTGAGCATCTGTAAATGTGTAATACCGCAGCGTAGGGCAATCCTTCAGCACAGCCATACAAGGAGCGTATGCATCCTTAAAGTTACCAGCTCTCACTGCTTCATGAGAGATACTACTGTTCGAATTACAATTTTCAGTCTGTGCGAAAGTGCTGGTCACTCCACCCGAAAGGAGCAAGACAGCCACAAGCGTCTTAATTTTCATTGTATTTAAATTTTAGTTGTTATATTTTTTGTCTATTCAATTTCCATTAATCCACTTTACGCTTGAAGAACCAGCGTTCGTTAAAGGTTACTCCGATACAAATACGCAATGTATTTTCGTTCAAGAACGCTGCTTGGGTTCCTTTAGTCCGCACGTATTGTGCAGAAAGACTCAATACGGAACGGGTTCTCGGTATGGGCAATCCAAAACCGGCAGTAACGCCATATTCATCAGCGGCACGTACACCGTCTATCTTATAATAAGGTTTGGAATAATAAGCTCCCAAACGATACTTCACATGAGACAAATAACTTCGTCCCATAGGATTCGGCAGATACTCTGCACCAACGGATATTCTTCCACGGTCGCAAAACGCCTCGTCATTGTTCATATAACTCACTTTACTCCAATTCTGGAACATCACATCCGCTCCTACCGTCAGACGATTGTCGTACACGTACGTCACACCTGCGCCAAATGTTGTCGGAATGCCGCAAGTAACAATAGTATCCCTCGTTGCCGAAGTAGCTCCCGTATTGCTATCACCAGTCTGCGTAACTTCGTACGCATCGTTACTCAAATCATGCCCCGGAGAAAAGACGACTCCCAACGTTGCAACATGCTTTTTCCCAAACTGATGGGTGTACTGCGCTCCAAAATCCAACTTATAACTCTTTACAGCCACATTAGACTGTATTGTAATAGGAAATACACTTGAACTGGACGGAAAGGTTTCCGCAGCGGTTCTTGTTATATCTCCCCAAAGATACGAAAAATTCGCACCAACAGAAAGATTTTTAATTATTTTAAAGCCCGCACCTAAATAAAGCTGATGCAGACCTCCTTCTCCCGAATAGCTTACCGTCGTAGATTTGTCTGGGAATTCCGTATCTTCCCGATATTCTCCCATACTGTATCCAACGTTTGAATAAGGCAGCAACCCCAAGCTTATGGCAGCCCATTTACTTGCACGAAACTGCATCGTGATATAGTCAAAACTGGAATTCTTGGCATTTCGTTTCAGAGTACCGTTACTGAGATTTGTATTCTGTAGAGAGACTGCTCCATCGAAGATAAAAGTCAGCGAATCTACCGCCGTATAGGATGCAGGATTAGCAAAGTTAGTCTGATACTTGTCCCGTAAACCATAGGCAATACCACCCATCGCCCTACTGTTGCTCGAGCCTTGTTCAGATAACTGTCCATATCCATATCGTGTATAGGGAGAATTTGTATTATTTTGAGCGACTGCCGCTCCTGATAATATCGTGAGCAAGAGCACTAACAGTGTTTGTCTATAGCCTGTCATTATTATAGTTTAAAATTCTATTTAATCCTTTCAACACTAAAAATCTGTCTGCAAAGATGATACTTTTTAAGTTTGTATCAAAAGAAAAATCATCCCCGCCCGTTAAAAAAACCAAAAGTTCAGGATATTTATGCTTCATAACCGTAATGTAACCTGAAATTTCATATTCAATACCCTTCAGTACTCCGGCACGGATAGCCGTATCGGTATCCTTCCCCATGGGCACCATCCGCCCCTCAAGAGCCACCATTGGAAGCCGTCCGGTAAACTGATGAAGCGCCTTGAAACGCATCTGCAGGCCGGGAGAGATATTCCCGCCATGATAGCGGGCAGCAGCATCGACAAACTCATAAGTGATACAGGTACCGGCATCAATCACCAGTATATCCCTGCCAGGAAATTGCTCATTGGCTCCTACCACCGCCGCCATACGATCATACCCCAGCGTCCGGGGAGTTTCATAGAGGTTTTCTACCGGAAGAGAAGTCTTTTCATTGAGCCACAGAATGGGGACAGCCATATCTTCCAGTTGCGACAACACCTCTCTACTCAAATCAATGACAGTAGCCACTATCGCTTTTTCAATCGTATATGTACGGCATACTTCAGGCAACCGTTCCAACGTCAGATTGGAGTCATACACCACCTCCACGATACGTCCACCATCAAACACCGCCATCTTGGCGATTGTATTTCCTATATCAATAATGAGATTCACCGTATTGCATAAATTTAGCGGCGCAAAGATATAACATTAATATTGAAATTCAGCAGAAACCATCTCTTTATTAGAAGAACAACTGCACAAGAATTCTTATTCACATCCACACCAAACAACCACAATGCCACTTCTACATTCTGTTGAGATTTATTAAAGCCGCAACATCATACCACAACCACCTGATTATCAATACAGCTAAATGCGCTACATTCAGTATACGACTGAGCCCTATTCAGTATACGATTGAATGGCATTCAGTATACGACTGAATCAGGTTCAATATACCACTATTTCTTGCACCCGTATCGTTTGTAAATAGAAAATACCTACCACTCATACTCGACAGTTGATTCAAAACAACCAATAATGCGAATTAAGAATTGTATCAAGTTCATAATTAAAAAAGATTCTTCGGACACAGATGACCGGAATAACGCGAATAACCGCTTTAGTTCCTAATCACAAATTGGGATAATATTAGTTTTTTCCGTAAGTTTGCAGCATGAAACGAAGCCTACTTATACATATATATATAGTAATCTTTTTCTTCTGTTTGCCTTCAGCAAATGCCCAGGTGACACAACAGCAAAAGACTGCTGCAACAGACTCCGTACGCGTCAGCCTACTGACTTGCGCTGCAGGAGGAGAGATTTATTCCCTATTCGGACACACTGCCATACGGTACGAGAACTATACACGTGGCATTGACGCCGTCTTCAATTACGGCATGTTCAACTTCAACGCCCCTAACTTCATCTTCCGTTTTGCCTTGGGAGAAACGGATTATCAACTTGGAGTAACCGATTATGAGCATTTCGCCGCCGAATACAACTATCTGGGACGCGATGTCTGGCAACAAACGTTAAATCTAACAGAAGAGGAAAAAGAACGCCTGATAGCACTATTGACAGAGAACTACCGCCCTGAAAACCGAGTATACCGCTACAATTTTTTCTACGACAATTGTGCCACCCGCCCGCGGGACCAGATAGAGCGTGCCATCAACGGCACTCTGCAATACGCTGACAATATGACTGCTAACAGTACGGGAATCTCTTTCAGGGATTTGCTACATAAATACAGTGAAGGCCATTTGTGGTCACGTTTCGGCATGGACCTATGCATGGGCAGCAAAGCAGACGAACCCATCAACCGGCGGCTGGCAATGTTCGTCCCCTTCTACATGCAGGAGTATTTCAATAAAGCGCAGATTGTGGACAAAGAAGGACAAGCACGGCCACTGGTTGCCAAAGAAGAAAAAATCGTAGTAACGGGTAAAACACCAGCCGACTTCGTCAGCAGAGGCATCACACCGATGCAGTCGGCTTCGCTATTACTGATACTTGTAGCAGGCATCAGCATTTACGGCATACGAAGAGGGAAAACTCTTTGGGGCATAGACCTCATACTCTTCTTGGTTGCCGGAATGGCTGGATGTATACTGGCATTTTTAGCACTATTCTCACAGCATCCGGCAGTAAGTCCCAATTATATATTATTTGTATTCCATCCATTTCACCTTTTCTGCCTTCCATTCATGCTATCCAGGGTACGAAAAAGGGAAATAAGCCGCTATATGCTGGTTGATTTTGTAGTTTTAACACTTTTTATAGGGCTTTGGACAATAATTCCGCAGAGAATTCCGCCAGCAGTATTACCTTTGGCACTGTGTTTGCTAATACGTTCTGCAAGCAACCTCATTCTAACATACAAACGAAGGTAATGAAAAAAGGACTGATAACTTCCATACTCGCACTTACATTCAGTGGTCTGCAAGCCCAACCGCTGCCTGCCTCCCCAAAGCTGGTGGTAACATTGACCATTGACCAATTGCGTACAGACTATATGGAAGCATTTTCATCCTTATACGGAGAAAAGGGATTTAAGCGCTTACTGCGTGAAGGTAAAGTATTCCGTCAAGCAGAATTCCCTTTTTGCGGAACGGACCGAGCCTCGGCCATTGCCGCCATCTATACCGGAACAACACCGTCCATGAACGGTATCATTGCAGAGCAGTGGCTGGATGCAGGTACACTACGCCCCATAAACTGTGTAGAAGACCCCAACTTCATGGGCAACTATACCGACGAAAGCACTTCCCCCTCCCAATTACTGACCTCTACTATTGCCGACGAGCTGAAAATAGCTACCCGCAACAAAGGTCTGGTCTATGCCATCGCACCTTTCCGTGATGCCGCCATATTGGGTGCCGGACACGCGGGGAACGGTGCTTTCTGGCTTAATAACAATACCGGGAAATGGTGCAGTACGACTTATTATAATGAATTTCCGTGGTGGCTGAGCCAATACAACGACCGGAAATCTCCTGACTACCGTATCAAGGATATGGTATGGACACCTGCACTTCCTTTTACCAACTATACATTTCTGCCCGAATGGCGCAACGAGCCATTCAAATACAAGCTGGATGGTGAACGGACAAACAAGTTCCGCCGCTTGATAACCAGCCCTTTCATCAATGAGGAAGTCAACCTGCTGACCGAAGAGCTGCTGAATAAGAGCACTATCGGACAAGATGACGTGCCCGACCTATTATCGCTGACTTACTACGCAGGAAATTATAACCACCGAAGTACGCAGGAATGTGCCATGGAAATGCAAGACACCTACGTACGACTGGACCGTAGTATAGCTTCCTTATTAGAGCTCATAGAACGTAAAGTTGGGCTCCACAACGTACTTTTCTGCATCACCTCCACCGGCTATGCCGACCCGGAAGCTGCCGACCCGGGCGTATACCGTATACCGGGTGGTGAATTCTACCTGAACCGCTGTGCCGCCCTGCTAAACATGTACCTCATGGCATCCTATGGCGAGGGACAATATGTGGAAGCTTATTATGACCAACAAATCTATCTCAACCATAAACTTATTGAGAACAAGCAGCTGAGCCTGACTGAAATTCAAGAAAAATCTGCCGAATTTCTGGTTCAGTTCAGTGGCGTGAGCGAAGTATATTCAGCTCATCGCCTGCTTTTGGGCCCCTGGTCACCGCAAATAGAACGTATACGCAATAGTTTTCATCGCAAGCGCTCTGGCGATTTGCTCATGGAAATACTCCCGGGCTGGACTATCATGCAGGAAAATAGTACTGATAACCGTGTAGTACGTACGGCCGATATTCCTGCTCCCCTCATTTTATTGGGAGGTGGAATGAAGGCTGAAACCATCCGTATACCCATCAGTATTGACCGCATTGCCCCTACCTTGGCAAGTGTAATGCGCATCCGCGCCCCTAATGCAAGTACAGCATCTCCCCTTGACTTTTGATTCTAAAATAATCTGTGCAAATCTGGATAATCTGTATAGAAATCAGTAACTTTGCACGCTCAACTAACTCAGCAATAATAATAAAAACAAATATATAATGGGATTTAATGAATTTTTAAGCTCGATTTTCGGCAACAAATCCACACGCGACATGAAAGAAATACAACCGTGGGTGGAGAAAATCAAAGCCGCTTACCCGGAAGTAGCCAAACTCGACAATGACGCCCTACGCGCCAAGACAGAAGAACTGAAAGCCTACATCCACGATTCGGCAGCCGAACAACGCGCCAAAGTGGAAGAACTGAAAGCCAGCGTTGAAGATACCGAACTGGAAAAACGCGAAGACCTCTTCAACCAAATCGACAAAATCGAGAAAGAGATATTGGAGATTTATGAAAAAGCACTGGACGAAGTATTACCCACCGCTTTCTCTATCGTAAAGGAAACAGCCAAACGGTTCTCTGAAAATGAAGAAGTAGTGGTTACAGCTACCGATTTTGACCGTCAACTGGCTGCCACTAAAGATTTTGTACGCATCGAAGGAGATAAAGCCATCTACCAGAACCATTGGATAGCAGGTGGTAACGATACCGTATGGAACATGGTACATTATGATGTACAGCTATTCGGTGGTGTGGTTCTGCATAAAGGTAAGATTGCCGAAATGGCAACCGGTGAAGGTAAGACATTGGTAGCTACCCTACCGGTATTCCTCAATGCCCTGACCGGTAATGGCGTGCACGTGGTAACAGTGAACGACTATCTGGCAAAACGTGACTCCGAATGGATGGGCCCTCTTTACATGTTCCACGGTTTGAGTGTAGATTGCATCGACAAGCACCAGCCCAACTCTGACGCCCGTCGCAAAGCTTATCTGGCAGACATCACGTTCGGTACAAACAATGAATTCGGTTTCGACTACCTGCGTGACAACATGGCTATCAGCCCCAAAGACCTGGTACAGCGCCAGCATAATTATGCCATTGTCGATGAGGTAGACTCAGTATTGATTGATGATGCCCGTACTCCGCTGATTATCTCCGGACCGGTTCCCAAAGGCGACGACCAACTCTTCGAACAGCTCCGCCCGCAAGTGGAACGCTTGGTAGAAGCTCAGAAAAAACTGGCTACCCAATATCTGGCCGATGCCAAGCGCCTGATTGCATCAAACGATAAGAAAGACCAGGAAGAAGGCTTCCTCGCTTTGTACCGCAGCCACAAGTGTTTGCCCAAGAACAAGGCGCTCATCAAGTTCCTCAGCGAACAAGGCATCAAGGCCGGTATGCTGAAGACCGAAGAAATCTACATGGAGCAAAACAACAAGCGCATGCACGAGGTGACTGACCCGCTGTACTTCGTTATCGAAGAGAAAATGAACAGTGTGGATCTGACAGACAAGGGCGTAGACTTGATTAGTGGCAATGTAGAGGACCCCACTTTCTTCGTACTCCCTGATATCACCGCGCAACTCTCTGCCCTGGAAAACGAAACAGAGCTAACAGACGAACAGCGCCTTGAAAAGAAGGATGCCCTGATGACCAACTATGCCATCAAAAGCGAACGTGTGCATACCATCAACCAACTGTTGAAGGCATACACCATGTTCGAGAAAGATGACGAATATGTGGTAATCGACGGCCAAGTGAAGATTGTGGATGAGCAGACGGGACGTATCATGGAAGGACGTCGTTATTCTGACGGTTTGCACCAAGCCATCGAAGCCAAAGAAGGCGTGAAAGTAGAAGCTGCCACCCAGACTTTTGCCACCATTACATTACAGAACTATTTCCGTATGTACCACAAACTATCCGGTATGACCGGTACGGCAGAAACAGAAGCCGGCGAGTTGTGGGACATCTACAAACTGGATGTAGTGGTTATTCCGACCAACCGCCCCATTGCCCGTAACGACATGAATGACCGCGTTTACAAGACAAAACGTGAAAAATATAAAGCAGTCATCGAAGAGATAGAAAAAATGGTGGCAGCAGGACGCCCCGTACTGGTGGGTACCACTTCTGTTGAAATCTCTGAAATGTTGAGCAAAATGCTCACCATGCGTAAGATTGAACATAGTGTATTGAATGCCAAACTGCATCAGAAAGAAGCGGATATTGTGGCTACTGCCGGTTTGAAATGTGCTGTAACCATTGCTACCAATATGGCCGGTCGTGGTACCGACATCAAGCTGAGTCCGGAAGTGAAAGCTGCAGGCGGTCTTGCCATCATCGGTACAGAACGCCACGAATCACGCCGTGTGGACCGTCAGTTACGTGGTCGTGCAGGACGTCAAGGCGACCCGGGTTCTTCTGTATTCTTCGTATCTTTGGAAGATGACCTGATGCGTTTGTTCTCCAGTGACCGCATTGCCAGTGTAATGGACAAACTGGGTTTCAAAGAAGGTGAAATGATTGAACACGGCATGATTTCCAAATCCATTGAACGTGCGCAAAAGAAAGTTGAGGAAAACAACTTCGGCATCCGTAAGCGTCTGTTGGAATATGACGACGTGATGAACAAGCAACGTACAGTAGTCTACACCAAACGCCGCCACGCTTTGATGGGCGAACGTATCGGTATGGATATCGTGAACATGATTTGGGACCGTTGTGCCAACGCCGTCGAAGCACCCGACTATGAAAACTGCAAGATGGATGTGCTCCAGACGCTTGCCATGGAAGTACCTTTCACCGAAGAGGAATTCCGTAATGAGAAGAAAGAAAAACTGGCAGACAGAACTTTTGACGCTGCCATGGAACTCTTCAAGCGCAAGACAGAACGTATGGCACAGATAGCCTATCCGGTCATCAAGCAAGTATACGAAATGCAGGGACACATGTACGAAAACATACTTATCCCCATCACAGACGGAAAACGTATGTACAACATCTCCTGCAACCTGAAGAAAGCTTACGAGACAGAATGTAAGGAGGTGGTGAAGTCATTCGAGAAATCCATCTTGCTGCATGTTATCGACGAAGCATGGAAAGAAAACCTGCGCGAGCTGGACGAGCTGAAACACTCCGTGCAGAATGCAAGTTACGAGCAGAAAGACCCGCTACTGATTTACAAACTGGAATCTGTGAACTTGTTTGATGCAATGGTCAACAAAATCAATAACCAGACCATCTCTATCCTGATGCGTGGACAAATCCCGGTACAAGAGGCTCCGGCTGAAGCCCCTGAGGCTCCCCAGACTCCCCACCAAGTAGAGGTGCGCCAGGCTGCTCCGGAACAACGCCAGGATATGAGCAAGTATCGCGAACAGAAGGTTGATTTGAATGACCCGAACCAGCAGGCCGCTGCGGCACAAGATACACGTGAACAACCAAGACGCGAACCTATCCGTGCCGAGAAGACCGTAGGACGCAATGATCCTTGTCCTTGCGGAAGCGGTAAGAAATACAAAAACTGCCACGGAAGGAATGCATAAATCAAAGCTATAAAATGATAAGGCGATAGGGTGATAAGATGATACCGTCAGGTATCTTTTATCACCCTATCACTTTTTCTCCTGCCACATTATCACATTTTTTATTCGTTCCAGCTTTTGAATATTCAGCTAAAAGAGTACTTTTGCTCCAAAGAACAAAACCAAAGACTATGACCAAATATCACTATTGTCTGTTATTGATGGGGTCTCTGCTGTTAGGCAGCTGCCAGAGTGTAGAACAACTGTCCATTGATTATATGCTTCCGGCAGAAGTCAGTTTCCCGGCAACACTGAAACGTGTGGCTGTTGTCAACAACATGCCAAACGTACCGGACAACAAACTCATCATCAGTGAGGAAGAACAGAAAAAAAGTGAGAATGAGGTGGCACGCCTCACCAACTACTACAATGGAGACGCCGCAATAACAACCGAATCCCTTGCAGAGGCCCTTGCCAACGAAAACTACTTTGAAGAGGTTGTGATATGCGACTCTGCCCTCCGGAGTAAAGACATCAATCCCCGCGAAAGCACATTATCGAGGGATGAAGTACTGGAACTTACACAGAATTTGGACGTAGATTTCCTGATAGCCCTGGAAAACATACAAATGCGTTCCAATCGCAAGATAAGTTATATGCCCAACTGGGGTGTGTTCCTCGGCACAGTGGATGTAAAGGTATATCCTACCGTCAGAATATATTTGCCTAACCGCAAAGGTCCTATGGTAACCGTCAACAGCAATGACAGTATTTTCTGGGAAGAGGCAGGAAATGGTGAAGCGTCAGTACGTTCCCGCCTCATCAGCGAAGAAGACATGGTGAAGCAAGCATCTGAATTTGCAGGAACAGTTCCGGTAAGACATCTACTCCCCTATTGGAAAACCGGTAACCGCTATCTCTTCAGTGGTGGTTCTGTAAATATGCGTGATGCAGCCGTATATGCCAAAGAAGAAAATTGGAGTAAAGCAGTAGAACTCTGGAAGCAGACCTACGAAACAAAAAAAGGAAAACAGAAAATGTATGCAGCCTATAACACCGCTTTGGGCTACGAAATGCAAGACAGCATAGATACTGCCTTGGAATGGGCATTAAAAGCGCAAACCCTTGCCCGTGAGAAAAGCAAGACAGACAAAAAAGAGACAGGCGAAATACATGATGGAACCATCTCCTATTACATCTTTATCAGCATGTATGTAGACGAATTGGAGAAACGAAAAGAGGGAATGGCACGCCTGAACATGCAAATGAACAGATTTGATGATGATTTTTAGTCAAATGATGCAGAGATAACCGTTTTTTTTATACCTTTGAACAACCATTAAGAAAAGAAAGTTATTATGAAGCTCAGTCAATCGTCATTAGCACTCTTGGAGGACACTCTTAAAAAAGCAATCGGCAAATACACCTGCGGTTGCGAACAGACTATCGTTACAGACATTCATCTGCAACCGAATCAGAATTCGGGCGAACTGTCTATCTTTGATGATGAAGACAAGGAGCTAGCCAATACCACCATTGAAGAATGGATGACATACGAGGGAGATGATTTCTACGAAAATGTAGAGCGTATCTTGTCCTCACTGCTCTGCAACATGAAAAATGAAGGAAAGTTCGACAAGCTGACTATTCTGAAACCATTCTCTTTTGTACTGGTGGATGATGATAGAGAAACAATAGCAGAACTGTTGCTGATGGATGATGATACTCTATTGGTCAATGAAGAGCTACTGAAAGGATTGGATGAGGAACTGGATTCTTTTCTGAAAGAGCTGCTGGAAAAATAATATTCCAAACAATCAGCCTATAAGGAAAAGAGACCTTCTTATAATAAATTAGCCCCTGCGATATAAAACAACCGCAGGGGCTAATTCTTTTTTTACCTACACCAATACCTAACGTATCTTAATTCCATAGAAAGAACTTGAGGTGGTAACAAAAAGTATATCCTTCTGCCTTCCACCAATTGCCAAGGAAATCGGGCGTTCTTCTATCTGAATACGTCTCTGCTCTTTACCATATTTGTCATAGACAAATATTTCACCATCAGCAACATAGACATTCCCATCAGCATCGGTCACATTACTGTATTGGCCATAAGGACATATTATTCCTTGTTCTGTCAAACGGCCATCCACACCAACGGAAAGTTGTACTGTCGTTTTATTCATCTCATTTACAATATAAACCGGTTCTGACTGACCGGGCACTGTAACAGTCAAAGCACAAGAACGTCCCAAATCATAGGTATCCGGAATAATTGTCACGCCATCCGGAGCGACAAAACTATACTCAGGCATACTGGCAACCACCTTGTCAAAGTCACCTCTCCAGCGACTGGAAGGGTGAATGACCTTCTGTATATTCTTCATACCGGCTGTAACAACACGTGGCATAGGCTTCATCGTAGCATCCACGCTATCCGGATTAAAAGAATACCCCCAAGCACTCCAGCCACTGTTACCCCAACCACTGTACATCGGATTATCATCCGGCAAGCGCACTACCGTTTCCTGCTTGCCGTTCACCAGATAACCCGGCTGAGGGTCATAGCGGAAAATAACCAGCAGATTGTCTTGCGTATCAGTGGCCAATGTAAAAGGCTTCCAGGGATAATCAGCTATCAAAGTAATCTGCTCCGTGTCTGCCGACCATCTATAGATTTTCTTCAGACGGTTTTCACAGAAGTAGATATTTCCTTTACTGTCGGTAGTAGCTCCGGAGGCCAGTTCAAAACCGGTAGCCAGCTTCACAGGCTTGTCCATGACCGTGCAGGAAGGGCGAAGGCTCTTCTCGCTACCCGAAACAGTGAGACGGGCAAAGTCCCACGAATAAACGGGCAACTTCTTATTCATATCATATATAGGAAACTCTATGACTGGTAATATCTGCGTATAATTGTGCATATTACGGAAAGTGATATTCTTGCAATCCCATATGCGGAAACCTATCCTCTTCGGCATAAAGGCACGGATTACGCGATACATCCACACATTTACCATTTCGATATTTTGACAGTTGGACATTTCTGCCATATAACAATCAGGCCCTTCACGACCTTCTTCCTCAAACTGGAAAGCATAAATTTTCCAGTTGGCCACATTATGGAAACGGGCTTCAGTACGGACATGATGCTCCAAAGACATGGCATAAATACGTCCCGGAGTCTTCGTTTCGCTAATATAAAGCCCACTGGCAGCATACGTACTGGCTGTCCAAACATCCTTAATTGTCCCGCCACCATTGTTTGTAATCCACAAACTCCAATACTGGTTGTCCCAAGCCATATCCTTACCAGTCTCCATGACCGGAGAAGACGGGGAACTAATTCGACGCTCGCCCCTGCGGTAAGACGACTGTCCGGAAGCATTCGGAGCCGGTTTGCGCAAGGTACCGTGCCCGCCTACAAACTTCACATCATTCAAGTACGAACGCTCACCCGCCATCCATTTACAGCCGACAGCACGGTAATTATACGCACCGGTATTAATACCTATGCCATTCAGCACGTCGTCGCCGCCTTCGGAAGATTCAACCAAAGGCACAGGCATACCGAAACCACTGAATGCAGGCTCGCTTTCCTTCAACAGAAATTGAGTCCCAAAAGGATGCAGCCCAATCAGCTTAGTACCGGGAGACAGCTTCAACGTTCTCGTCAGACGATACCACCCCTGGGGCACATAGATGTTTTTATGCAAAGAGACAGCTTTCTCAAAAACTTCCGTATCATCAGTCTCGCCATCACCTTTTGCCCCTAAGTCGCGGATATTGACCCATGTCTCCATTGCCGGAAGAACCGGAAGGTCCTTGCCAAGTGTAACCGGCTGTTTTGCCACCGGCTCTATTTCACATATTTCCCTGAAAGAAGAAGCATCATTCAAATCCTGATACACCAGACCGTAAGTAAACTCCTTGACTCTGTACATTTTTGCTTTTCCGGCAACTTTCTTTCCACTTTGAGCATAGTCCACCAGTACGGGAACATTCCTACAATCCACATTCACCAGATTCAATTGCGAAAAAGTATTTCCCTCCACGCTTACCCTGACACCGGCTTCCGAAATATTCTCCCACAACGAATTCTCCACATGAAGGCGGTCTGCCAGATTCTCTGCCATTTCAAAGGCAACGGGCGTATTCTTCACATGCATATTGACGATGGCAAACCCCACCTCTTTTGAATAGACAGCCGCCTTTCTCTGCCCCTCAAAGTAAGTATCGACCATCATCATAGGCCATCCCGGAGAAGTCCTGGAGGAAATTATCCCATATTCACCGCCATAAAACCTGACGTCTTCCAGTTCATTGCCAACATCATACATGCCGGCTTTTCCCGAACCAATCCGAATGTCGCAATGATTGATAAATCCATGCTGGGCAAAATGCGCACGAATGGCGACGGCTTGAGGATTACCTTTGTCTATACGGAAATCCACATTGGACACCGCACTATAGAAAGTACCTGCACCAGCATCCGAAGGCTTCCTGCCCTCTTGTGCCAGCCCTCCCGTAAACCATATCATATAATTTTGAGTAGTCTGGAAACCGGGTGTATCGGCTCCCAAATAAATCACCGGCCGTTTCTTCCCATAACCAATCAGCCGAATGGATGAGGGAATTTGAATCGTCTTGCTAATGCGATAATTTCCTTCCGGCAGAAACAGTATCCCAAAATTCTTTTCGCGCTTCACCTGATTGATTGCCTCTTGAAGCGCATCGGTCACGTCGGACTTTCCATCAGCCTTGAAGCCGTAATTCTCCGGGGTAAAGTAGAATGCTTCCGGATCGTCCGGTCTTTGCGTATAGGCGGAACCACCCCCTACCGCCCACCCGGACGACATATTACAGATAATCCAACAGACTATCAGCAGGTATCTCATTATTTGATAATTTCTCATTACACAGATTGTTTTAATATGGATTTTCCTTATTTAATACGTACACCAAAGAACTTGGAACGGCCTGTGACAAACAATGTATTGCCATCCTTACCGCCAAACTGTAATGTGGACGGACGTTCGGGAACACGAATCATCCCTTTCTTCTTGCCATCCTTATCAAATACATATATTTCTCCGTCAGCCACATACAAGTTCCCTTCCTTATCTACAGCAGAACCAAATTCGCCCTGCTCCACAAAATAGCTCAAGTTGGAGAGCGTGCCGTCATTGGCCACATCCATCTTCACCATTCTGCGGTCATATTCATCAGATGTATAGAAAGGCTTTCCCGGATAGGCTTCCAGCAGGGAAGAACTACGTGACAAGTCGAAATAATGAGGAATGATAGTTTTTCCATCCGGTGCCAGGAAGCACATTTCAGGAACATAGACCGACACCGCATTGAAATCGTGGAAGTCTCTCCAACGGTTAGAAGGATAAAGAGCCTTATACACGTTCTTCACTTGACCCATCGGAACACGCGGCAACAGTTTGATGGTCTCTTCCGGATTTTCCGGGTCAATGGAGTAGACTCTCATTGTATATGCGGAATTACCATATCCGCTGAAAGAAGTACCTTTTGTATCAGGCATTACCGGCATTTCCTCCGGCTTACCATTAATCAGATATCCCGGCTGCGCATCATATCTGAACAATACCAATAGATTATCTTCTGAATCAAAAGCCAGGTTGGAGGGTTTCCACGGGAAATCTGCCAGCAGCGACAAGCTGTTTGTCTCTACCGACCACTTAAAGATACGACGCATCCGATGGTCGCAGAAGTAAATGTTACCTTTACTGTCGCGCGCAATGCCTTCGGCAAATTCCAAATCGGAAGCCAATTGGTTCACCTTACCTATTTCATTGCCTAACGATTGCTGATGAGGTTCTTTTCCGGTTACAATCAAGCGAGAAAGTTCCCACGGGCGGATGTCAATGTCTTTGTTGACATCGAACACTGCAATGTTATTCGTATATTTAATCTGAGAATAGTTATGCAGGTTCAGAAATGCGATGTTCTCGCAATTGCGGATACGTACAGAACTGTGATACGGTTCATTGACACGGATAACGCGGAACATATACAAGTTTGCAAAGGTCACATCTTTGCAGTCGTCCATCTCTATCGGTTGGCAATCGGTACTTTCGCGGCTCTCTTCCTCGGTTTGCATGCAATACACCTTCCAGTTGGACACCTTGCTGAAACGTACTTCATTTCTTACATGATGCTCGATGGACATGGCATAGATACGCCCCGGAGTAGAAGTATTGTTGGCATAGAAACCATTGGTGGCATATGTGCTTGCTGTCCAGATATCTTTAAAGGTGCCACCACCGTTGTTGGTCACCCACAGACTCCAATACTGGTTGTCCCAAGCAAGATCCATGCCCGAAGCCGCTACCGGATTATCGGGAGAACTGATACGAGCCGGTCTGTTCCACCGGCCACGTGGTTCCTCAACACCCGGTTTAGGTTTCCATAAACCGCCATGCCCGCCTACAAACTTCACGTCATTCATATAAGAATCTGCATTTGCCATCCACTTCACACCTACAGCACGATAGTTATAACCGCCGGTATTGATACCAATGCCCATCAGCATATTTGCACCGCCTTCCGAAGATTCCACCATCGCTTTCGGACCGCCAAAACCACTGAATGCAGCAGTACTTTCGTCCAGCCGGAACTGAGTGCCAAAAGGATGCAGGCCTATCAACTTGGTATCGGGCTTCATCTTCAAAGTTTCGGTAATGCGATACCAGCCCTGGGGCACATAGATATTATCGTACTTGTCAATAGCCTCCTGGATGGCCTTCGTATCATCCGTTTCCCCATCTCCCTTTGCACCGAATTCGCGCAGATTTACCCATGTTGCCATTGCAGGCAGTGCAGGGATGTCCATCAGTTGGGCAACCGGCATCTTCTGTATCGGTTCAATATCAACCAACGTTTCATATTCCGGCATATCCACCATGTCATCCATCTGCAAGCCGTGGTCGTATGACTTTACCTTATAGATTTTATGAGAAACATGGGTGGCCGTATTGCTACGGGTATATTTCGCCAAGGTCGGTACATTCTTACAATATACATTGCGAAAGGTTATCTGATTGTTGCTGTTGTTCTCGTTGGTAATCACCACTGCCGGACCACTTACATTTTCAAAATAGCTGTTTTCCAAAAATAACTTGTCGCAATAATTAGGGTCAATATCAAATACAGCCGGAACATTCTTGGCATACAGATTCACCATTGCCAAACCGGACTCCTGACAACGAAGAGCAGCTACACGTTGTCCCTCAAAATAAGAGTCGACCATCATTACCGGCCATCCGGGAGAAGCTTTTGTCGTATAAATGCCATAATCTCCCCCGTAAAAAGCAACGTTTTCCAACTCATTGCCCACATCGAACAGACCAGCCTTGCCTTTACCTATGTATACGGCCACATAACTGATAAAACTGTGTTGGGCAAAGTGTGTGCGTAGCGCCACTGCATGCGGATTACCATCTTCTATGCGCAAGTTGATATTCGACATGGCACTGTAGAACGTACTGGCACCGGCATCACGGGGTTTCTCACCTTCCTTGACAACGGCTCCCGTAAACCAGAACATGTATTTAGCTTTTCCTTTATCATCAGCTACTTCCTCCTGAAAACCCGGAGAATTCTTAGCCAGAATAAATTCCGGGCGATTCTTTCCATAGCCAATCAAACGAATAGCCGTAGGAATATAAATGGTCTTGCTGATTTTATATTTACCTTCAGGGATAAAAAGGATTCCGAAATTCTTTTCTTTCTTCACTTGATTAATCGCTGCCTGCAAAGCATCCGATACATCCATCTTTCCATCCGCCTTTATAGGATAGTTCTCGGGAGTGAAATAAAAAGCTTCGGAGTCATTGGGTTTTAGAGGATAAATCGAATTCAATTGTACAGCATACAACTGAGTACATATCATCCCCAGCAAAATTAAAATAATCGTGTTCAATTTCTTCATGGTCTTATTTTTAATGTATGGATAAAAAAAGACGTTCTGCCGTCAAGCAGAACGTCTCCCTCTGCTATAAATTACAATTTTATAACTACTACCGGCGCATAATTATGCCGTACAGTGCCCACACCCGAAACATCAGCCAGAGCGCCAATACGGAAATAATAATTCTTGCTGTATTTCAAGACATCAGCATTTTGTCCCAGATCGATGGACAATGTATAAATATCAGCGCTATTTATAGCAGTACTCGGACTAAACACTTGCTTATCAGTCCCTCCATTCAACGTCAATTTCACATTGTTACCTACCCACATATCTGAAAAAGCAAACAACTGAATCTCTTTCAATTTCACTTCTTGTTTACCAGCTTCCAACGAGAATGTAGCAGTAATTACATTGCCATTCTTTTCTACTTTTGGACTTTTGACGCGAATATAAGGAATAACCTTGAAATCATACACATTATCCCCTGACTTAACAACAAAATCCTTCACTTCAAATGGATAAAAATTCCCATTTTCAAAACGAACATCATAAGTGGCAGCAAAAACCATATTGTTACGATATTCTCCGGTATTTGTGATATACCAGGTTTGATCCGTAGCATTAGTAAATCCATGCTCCCTCACTTTAATTGCATTACCGTTTTCCATATCGGAACCTACAAGTTCACCTGTCTGTTCGTCAAGGATAGAACCATGTATGGAAGCATCCGGTCCCTCATAATTATCAATTTCACAAGATGTCAATGCAAATAAGAAGCATGACACAAATAACAATATCTTTTTCATAACTTTCTACTTAATATTATTCAAATTAATGACCTGGATTCTGAACTAAACCATTCGTGGCAATATTAGGTATGCCCCTATAGTAGTTGATGTTCTGGAAAGTACGCCCTCCTCTTGTTTCGTCACCAAAGTAGTTCACCCTTGCAAAGACATATTTAGGCTCTGCACCACGCAAGTCAAGCATCGGCACCAAAGCTTTACGAATTCTATTATTGCTGAACTCAGTATGGAATTCCCTACGACGATTCATATCCCAAAAACGCTTTCCTTCAAACGCCATCTCCACACGACGTTCCTTCAAAACACTCTCTAATGTCAAAGATATCCGGTCGGTATGTCCGGCTCTACGTCGCAAAGCATTCAAATAGTTCTCAGCCAATTCCTTATCGCCAAATCCACTACCATTTTCCACAACAGCCTCAGCATAATTCAGGTAGACTTCTGCCAAACGCATATCAATATAAGAGGTAGTGGACGAAAGACGGTCGGGAGACATGCTCTCGCCCTCGGGCATATACTTACGAACTCCAAAACCTGTAGCAGTCCAATTAGCATCCTCACCACTGTTCACATTATTAAATCCAGAGAACATGGTTTCACCTTCGGCTCCTAAAGCATAATATGTTGTTCCATTTTTCTGAGTAGACTCGTTTGAATAAGCCACATAGCTATTATTGTCCTTAATAAATCCGCCCTGGATAATAATCTCAGTGCCGGCATAAGATGAACCCGGCACAACCACACTTGCCAACAGACGTGCATCCTTGTTGGCAAACGGTTCATACAAATCGTTATATTTAACAAAAGGTACCGACATCAAGGTGTTCACTACAGAAGCATTATTCATATTATGGAAATTAGGGATATAAGCATCTTCATTCCCATCCGTACGAGTTACAATCTTTGCACTTTTTCCCGTGCCGTCATCCGTATAATCTTCAAACAAATCAACGATTTCCAACATCGGATTGAAACGTCCATATTTCAGAGCGCCCGGATTGACTTGAGGAAGGATATTAAACTGAGCATAGCTATGTCCTTGATTAGTATTGGTTGTTCCATTAAGATACGCTTTACTGAAAATGACCTCTTCATTCTGGTCATTCAGGAACAAGGCCTGGAAGTTTGATGCAGCCTCCTTAACAGTAGCCGGAGCAGGCTTATAAAGAGATTTACCGGAATTCTCTATAAGGGACTTAGATGCTTCAATACATTCTTTATAGAATGCATCGGCATCGGCAGAAGTCATTCCACCCACCAGTTTCTGAGTGACAGCTTCACCAGCCAAAGGTGCCAGATTCCAATACTTGGCTACAGAAGCTGCATGAAGTGCAACTCTTGACTTCAACGCATAAGCTGCCCACTTGGTTACGCGATACAAATCCGAACCAGAAGTCGCATCGGGCAAAGTAGCAGCAGCAAGGGTGCACTCATTCAATACAAATTTCCAAGTATCCAACTCTGTACTGCGGGGAACTGCCACAGCGCCCGGTCCACCATCGGCATAATCATCGTCCTGCACTTTGTCAATCAGAGGAACGCCTCCATATCTTTTTACAAGCCCATAATACATATAAGCACGTGCAAAATGGGCTTCACCAGTCATACGATCCGCATCTGCAACAGAAATTGTTCCTGCTTCTTTGGCTTTTTCTACATTCTGCATAAAAATATTCACCTGACGAATATCTCCATAGGGCCAATAATTGAATCCTTCGTAACCTATATCCACTCCTCCGTCACTACGGGTAGCTTCGTCGGTAAGAAATGCCAAATTAGTAGTTTCATTCACACCATCATAACCGCGTTGATTAAAACCAGCGTTCGGACGATAATTAAAATCTTCCATAGGAATCATGGTATATATGTTTGCCAATAGTGCCTTTACACCACCTTCTGTCTCCAATAACTGATCGGGAGACACTTTATCCAGCGGTTCAAGTTCCAAGAAGGCATTACAACCGGACAATCCCATCAATGCACATAATGAGAATATCGATAAAATATTTTTTTTCATGGTATTTCAGAATTAAAAGTTTATGTTTAACCCAAAGTTATAAGTTCTCATCAACGGATATGCCAAGTTGGCTCCCCAATCCCTTTCCTCACGTTCGGGGTCAGCATCCTTCAAAGCCTTGTTACAGAACGTAAGCAGATTTGAACCATTGACAAAGATACGGGCACTGTTCAACCCGATTCTTTTCATAAATGATTTTGGCAGATTGTAACCGATCTCCATACTCTTCAAACGGAGATAAGTAGCTTGCGGAAGCCAAACGGAAATACCATAATTCCATCTACTACCATTATCCGAAGTATTAGAGAAATTGTGGCGTAATGCCGGATAATAGCCGGCTACCCATTGTGTGGCAGGATTATACGGATCATCTGTTATATTTGCAGGATGCCAACGATCTACATATTTCGCAATTAAATAAGATTTATTTGTCTTGCCACCATATCCCCAAACATCATCATTGGCATATCCGATGGAGTAACCGGAAGCTCCTTGAAACAGCATATTGAGATCAAAATTCTTATAAGAAGCCGCCAAAGTCAACCCATACTGGATAGGAGGATTTGCACCGGTTGCCCAAAACTCCGGAACACGGTCACTGCTGTTAATTCTACCATCACCATTCAGGTCAAGCAATCTGTAACTACCCGGAAGCATCTTAGAGTTACCCAAGTTCCCACCAATCAAAGGAGCCGTTTCATACTGTTCCAAAGAAGTATATTGGCCATCGTATTTATACAACCACATCACATTACTGTTACGGTTTTCCTTTCCATTCAGCCATCTATCCATAGAACTGGTATATTCTGCATGTTCCACATGCAGACTTCTTTCACGGGCATACGTAAAATTAGCACTTACTGAATATGAGAAGTCCTTACCGATTTGTCCTCTGTGTCCCAATTCAATCTCAAAACCCCGGTTCCGGTTAGAATTCAGATTTTCCTTCGGGAAACTTGCACCAAATGTATCAGGAGCAGATTGTGCACGGTCGGCCAAAATGCCTTCATTCTTACGATTGAACCACTCGATAGTACCACTCAACTTACCGTTCCATAAGTCAAAATCCAGACCTACATTGGAAATAGAAGATGTAACCCAAGAAAGCCGGTCAGTCACTACACCAGGAGCTACCATACCCATAATCTGGCTGGCACCATCAAAAACATAACCATTAGAAGCTGAATTATAAGCAGATACATATTGGAAAGGATCACCGGCATCATATCCACTTTGCCCAAAAGAACCCCTGATTTTCAAATTAGTAATAAACGGCAAATTGTCCTTGATGAAACTTTCTTCCGAAAGTCGCCATCCGGCACTTACCGACGGGAAGAACGTCCAACGCTTAGAAGGAGCATAACGATAAGAACCATCATAACGCCCTACTACTTCCAACAAGTATTTACCGGCATAATCATAGTTCGCACGCATCAGATAGGCTGCTAAACGGCCAAAACTACGATACCCTGAATTGGTAGCTGTACCCGGACTTGCCTGATTCAAAATATCATTAGTAAATAACTCTGAATATTGCCGGGAACCGGATAATTCATCGCGTCGTGTACTGCTCAACTCTGCCACAGCTGTCACATTCAAATTGTGCTGATTGAAAGAACGCATATAATTAGCCTGCAACCTACCATAAATCTTCTGATATATTCTCATCGTATTGGAATAAGCATCAGTACTACCTCCCGTACCGGCAGGCGCATCTGTATAATAATCATACAACGGATAAGAACGATTTAAAGAAGAGTTGTTACGATTGTTACCGTCAAATGACCCCAAAAGACTCAATGCCAACCCTTTTACAAAAGGAACTTGCCAATTCAATTCCACATCGGCAGAATACGTCAGGCCTCTGTTCTTGCGATAACCGTCTATATCCGGATCAACCAACGCAAAAGGATTCTTGTTTTCAGGACCGATTGCAGACAAATGATTGGGATTATTAATCGTATGAGTACCGATACCACGGTCATTAACCATCAAAGTCTTAAAAGTCCACATAAAATCCTCTCTCGGCCTTTGGGTTTCATCCCAACGCCCGGACAGATTCACATTCAGTTTCAGCCCTTTCGTAAGCTCTGCAGTCAGGTTACTTCTCAGATTATATCTATGATAGTATTGGATACCACTCTTCAGCAAACCATTATCGCCATTATAGCCGAAGCTCACATAATATTTCACCTTATCCGTTCCGCCTCTCACAGAAACAGTATGCGATTGCTGGAACGCCAGTTTATTCATAAACATGTCAATCCAGTTATTGTCTGTATAACCCTTAGCCCCGGTTCTATACAGTTCCAGAATATCGTCAGTGTATTCAGGGGCAGCCTGGTCATTACGTGCCCTTTCATTGGCCAACATGCGATAAGTATAAGCATCTACCGTTTCTTCCATACCCGTGGCATTCTTCATACCGAACAATGCCGAGTAAGATACTCTGGTCTTTTCGGCCACACCTTTTTTGGTAGTAACAATGATTACGCCATTAGCCGCATTCATACCATAAATAGCGGCAGAAGCATCTTTCAAAATAGAGATACTTTCTATATCCTCAGAATTCAGCTGTGCAAGTTCTTCAGTACCTTCACGCGTGATACCATCAATTACCACCAACGGGTCACCATAACCGCGAATGCTCACCATATTGTCGAAAGTTCCCGGCTCTCCGGTTTTCTGGCGAATCAATAGTCCCGGCATCTTACCTTGAATATTGCTAATCAGATTCTCGGTCTTGGTCGTAGCTATTTCATCAGCACCAATGGCTGCAATGGCACCGGTCAGTGATTCTTTCTTCTGTACACCATATCCTACAACAACCACTTCATCCAATATCTCAGCATCTTCTACCAAAACTATCTTGAACGAATTTCGGCCTGCAACCTTTATGTTTTGTGTCTTATAACCTACATAGCTTATTATAAGAGTAGCATCAGAGCCCACATTGGTCAGAATGAAATTACCGTCAATGTCTGTTATGACACCGTTGGTAGTTCCCTGCACCAAGATACTGGCACCAATCACCGGTTCACCGGTTGCATCGACCACAGAACCTTTCACCGTCGCAGCCTGCAAAGCCATCTGTACCCCATCAGCTCCTACAGCTTTATCATAAAGGATTATATTACGGTCCAATACCTTATAGCCTATATTGGTTCCTTTGAATACATCGTTCAGAACCTTGAATATGGTTTTGTTATTTGCCCGGACCGATACACGGCGCTTAACGTCAATCTGCTTGTTGTTGTAGAAGAAAACGAATTCAGTACCCTGTTCCAATTCTGTCAGTACTTCATCAACGGTCTTGTCTTCAAGAGCAATGTTTACCATTGTCTTTTGAGCATAACCTTCATTGGCAAAAGTCATACCAACCAAACAAAACAACATAAATAATGTGCATCTCATAGCAAGAGGAATTTTTTTCATGCATCTCATCAGGACACTTTTTGCCCTAAATGATTGGATACAATAGTGTTTTTTCATAATTTTGTATTGATTTCTAGTGAAAAAATAAAGTTACTTTATCTGTCGCCAAACAGATATTTAAAAGTTACTGTGTTTCATGCAGGAAAATGCGCCAACATTTTCCTGCATGTTTTTCTAAACGGACTTGTGTTTCATCATACTACTTTTTAAAGGGTTAATAAACTTCTATTACCTGTCTCTCGGCATCCACATCACCATCTTCAACAAACTTGAAATGAATATTCGAGGATATTCGGAAGTGCTCCAATATTCGCTCCAAACGTTGTTTGGTAAATGTAGCCGTAAAGGAATTCTGCTTCAATGAAGCCTTTTTCAGAATGAATTCCACATTATATCTTTTGCTCAAACTCTTCAATATATCTTCAAACGGAGTGTTCCTGAAAATCAAACGTCCGTCCTTCCAACATGTTTCCACGTCTACATTGACTTCTTTCACAACGACCTTTTCCCGCACTATATCATAAATAACCTTTTGCCCCGGCATCATCATTACATTATTCCTCCTGCCGTTATTCACATAGGAGAAACTGACTTTACCCGAAACCAAAGTGGTCTGTACCGTCCTGCTCCCTTTGTAAGCCTCTACGTTGAACTCCGTTCCATGTACCACTATCTTGGAATTGTTCAGCGTGCCGACAATGAACTTCTTTTCATCTTTTGCGACAGAAAAGAATGCTTCACCCACCAACTTCACTTCCCTTTTATCATCGGCAAACCGGGAAGGATAGCGCAACGACGACGACGAGTTCAGAACGACTTCCGTTCCATCCGGCAATTCGACAGAAGTAGTCATTCCCGGATTTGTCCTGACTTCCATCATATGTATCTCTTCTTTATCCTTGTCCCAATAAAGGATAGACCACGATACCATCAAAGGGATGAATAAAATGGCGGCCGCCCGTTGCATCCCTCTAAATAATACCTGATACCTATTGACCTTTTTCTGTTTCATCTTACGATGTACATCCTCCAAGGCCTTCTTTACATCCAGCCTGGATGAAATCTGCGCCATGTCCGCCGCCAGACCGAGTGTCTGAATCTGGCGGGCTGTCCTGCGGTTCTCTTCCGATGCTTCCAGCCACTCCTTTATCAGAGCAGTTTCATCCTCCGTTGTCTCTCCTTCATAATACCTGAGAAGCAGGTTCTCCATTCCCTCTCTTTTTACCATAATTTTTATTGCTAGCTTTAATCTAAAGACAAACGGGTGAAAAGAACTCCTAAACAAAAAACTAAAAATATTTTATATACTTAGATTATAATAGGAAAAAAAGCTATTTTTGCCCAACAATAATGAACCCCCACCCTATGAGAAACATACCATTAGAAGATACATCTTTATTATCCGCCATACAAAAAGGAGATAGAAGTGCTTTTGATGTGTTATTTCAAAAGTACTATTCAGTGCTCTGCACCTACTGCTATCGTTTTGTCCGGTTGGAAGATGCAGAAGAGATTGTTCAGGACGTCATGCTATGGCTTTGGGAAAACCGAGAAAGACCCGTTATCGAATATTCGCTCAAGCAATATCTGTTCAAGGCTGTCTACCATCGTTGCATGACCCGGATTGCCCAAAATGAAGTGAAGCAACGGGCAGACACCGCTTACTATGAACGAATGTTCGCCATGCTGCAGGAGGTGGATATCTATCAAATCAACGAATTAAGCAAGCATATACAAAGGGCCATCAACGAACTGCCGCCTACTTATAGGGAAGCTTTCATCATGCATCGTTTCCAGAATCTGAGTTACAAGGAAGCTGCCGAACTACTCAACGTTTCCCCAAAAACGGTAGACTACCGCATCCAGCAGGCTTTGAAGATTTTAAGGGTCAAGCTGAAAGATTATCTGCCACTGATATTGATGCACCTGCTCACCTCGCATTAAGACCATACATAAGCGGAACGTCCCCTATACCTTGTCGGCTACACACCGGGACTTAGCCCTAAAGAGTATAGAACTGAGAGGTCAAAACATCCGGATGTTTTACCCCAATACATGGGGATGTTTTCACCCAAAACACCCGGATGTATTACCCAAAAACATCTGGGTGTATTACCCAAAAACATCCGGGTGTTTTAATGGAAAGGATGCGGATGTTATGACCTCTCAGTATACGGGTCAGACCGGTTCAGTCCTGATGGGAGAGGCACTAAGTCCCTATACATCCCGTGTTCATTAATTATTCTAAAAAAAGTTAGGGAAAACTCCGGGCCACCGGTCATATAAGCAAGAAGTAACCCTATTATTATCATAACCTCAAAATGCACGCAATGAGAAAACTGATTATCCTATTGTCGGCGCTGGTGTACGTCATCCATGCACAAGCGCAATTTTCAGTGACAGCCCATCAGGAAGGATGGGACAATATCCCTCCACAAGTACAAAAACCGGGATTTTCCTTTCAGCAATCCGTATTTGCCAATATGGATGGGGACGATGCCCTTGAAGAAGTAATGCTTTTCGGACGTGACAACGGGCACTACCCCACTTTCGACCTTTTCAAGGCCTACTATGCAATCGTAGACAACTATACCAAAGAAATACAATACATTTCCGACGAGATTTATGTCACCGACAAGTACAATCTCCTTGTAGAAGACCGCAACAAGGACGGCATCTCCGAGCTCTACATATCCTACTTCAAAGACGGAAAGTTCAGCGTAGACGAACAAGGTTACAATCTGCGCACCACACGCTGCTACGACCGTATAGAATGGAACCCTACTGGCAAAAACTTTAAATCTTCCGGAAAATGAAAACAAGACTGACACTTATCCTGGTACTCCTTATTTATATAGGAGCTGCCTCGCACACACACGCACAGCAAAAGAAAGTAATCAAAACCATGATGATAGCCGGGCAGGACGGCAGCCATTACTGGCAAGGCGCCTGCGAAGCCATGAAGCAGATATTGGAAAACAGCGGAATGTTCAAAGTGGACTTCGCCTTTACACCCGACTTTGGTGGAGACATCGCTACCTTCAAACCCGATTTCCACCAATATGATTTAATCGTCATCAACTACGGCGGAGCTACATGGACAGAGCCCGTACGCAAGAATTTCGAGAAATACGTTGCCGATGGAGGCGGTGTGGTAGTGATACATTCTTCCGTCGTCCCGATGGCCGACTGGAAAGAATACAACGAGATAATAGGCATGGGGGCATGGGACGGACGAAACGAAAAGGACGGTCCGTATCTGTACTGGAAAGACGGACAATACGTCTACGACTACTCTCCGGGGTATGCCGGCTACCACGGCTTGCAGCACGAAACCGTCATAGAACACCGCGCCCCCCATCATCCTATCCTGCAAGGATTGCCTCCTCAATGGAAACACTTCAAGGACGAGATATATACCCGCCTACGCGGTCCGGTAAGAAACATGGAAATATTGGCAACCGCCTACGAACGCGGACGGCATGAACCGTTGATGTGGACAGTAAGCTACGGGAAAGGGCGCATATTCGTCGACCTCCTGGGGCACTGCGGCAACGACCCGAACATGACTTACTCCATGCGCTGCACCGGTTTCCAGGTGACTTTACTCCGGGGATGCGAATGGGCTGCCACCGGCGCCGTCACCCAAGAAGTTCCCACAGATTTCCCACTGAAGGATACTTATACATTACGTCCGGAGTTCAAGGCTCCTTTTCATGCTTACCCTGAAACCAAACACTGAATACCATGAAATACATCATCCGAACACTGCTGCTGGCATGCTGCTGCATGCAGGCACAAGCACAAGCTCCGTGGAAACCCGATACGGAACTGGAGAAACAATTACAGCAAAGCAATCATGTGCACCGCATAATGAAAGCTAATCCCGCACACGCCGGACTGACGCGGTGGGAAAAGAAAAAGGTATTGAAAAGCAGGGTACTCCCCCTGGCCGAAGATTTCGGCGCTCTGCGCCACACCGGACCCGGAACCATACATGTGGACCGTAAAGTCACTGTCTCAGGCAAAGGAAGTGTCCGTCTGGACACTCCTGCCTCCCTGGGCAAGAAGAATCCAACAAACCGGAATTACGCCACCCCGGAGATTATCCGTCCCCTCGACCGGGAAGACTTGCGGGAATACAACCGCTTTGCCGTTTGGGTATATGTGGATGCACCGGGCGTTTATCTGACCTTTGCCGGATTCACCCTATACAATGAAGGAGAGAAAATCATGCCGACTCCCGGACGCTTTGAAGGACAACACTTCGAGACTGTCTATCCCAACAAATGGCAGCACATCATATGGGAGATACCGGACCTATACCGTGACTGTGTCACCGGCTTTTCGGTAAACATCATGCTGGCAGGTGCTCCTGCAGGAGCCAGCGAACGCATGAGCCTATACATAGACGACATGCGCATCGAAAAGGTAGAAGCGGAAAACAGCCGGGGATTCGATCTGCGAAAAGATGCAATGGCCTACTGCCACAGCGGATACAAGCCTGGAGCACGCAAGCAGGCTTTGGTGCAGCACATGCCGGAAAGGACTTTCAGCCTGCACGATGCCGCCACGGGACAAACCGTTTATCAAGGTACGGCCAGTCCTCTGAATCAGGACAAGAAGCTGGACAAAGGATTTCTTGTACTGGACTTCAGCAGTTTCAATACGCCCGGACAATACTTCCTCTCCATCGGTGATGTACAATCAAAGCCTTTCCCCATCGGAAATGATGCCTACCTGTCTACCGCCTGGCACACGCTGAACTTCTTCTTTTCCGAACGTTGCGGTTTCGACCAGCCCGGCATTCATCAGGAATGCCATCAGGATGTATTCGCCTATCATCCCGACGGACGGAGCATGAGCATTGCCGGAGGATGGCACGATGCAGCCGACCTGACTCAAGGAACGGGAAATACAGCCGAATCGTGCATCGCCCTCCTCGAAATGGCCGGTGCCGTACAAAGCAAAGACAGTATCTTCTACGAACGCCTGCTGGAAGAGGCACGCTGGGGAGTGAACTGGATTCTGCGTACCCGCTTCGGTGACGGCTACCGACTGGGTGGACTGATTATCGGCATTTGGACAAAGAATATCCGTGGTGACAAAGACGACATGCAGACAGAAGCACGAAATACGCCTACGGACAATCTGAAAGCCGCTTCCAGTTGCGCACTCGCCGCCCCTCATTTTGAAAAGAAAGACCCAGTGTTTGCACGGTGGTGCCGGAACAGTGCCATTGAGGACTTCCAATTCGCCATCGACCTGCTGGATACACAAAGGACGGAACAGAACGAAACAGAACTTTATGCCCTTGCCACCGTCACAGCCATGCGTTTGTACCGCCTTACACAAGATGTTTACTATCTGGACTGGGCAACCCGGCTGGCACGTACCGTCATGGCGGGCCAACAGTTGGAAAAGCGTACCGACTGGAAAATCCCCCTACGAGGTTTCTTCTATGAATCTTCCCGGAAAAAACGTATTCTGGCCTATTATCACCAAAGCCAAGAGCACTTGATGGCTGAAGGACTCTCGATGCTACTGACAGATGCCCCTACCCATCCGGACGCCCCGTTGTGGAAGGCATCCTGTGAAGCCTATGCAGACTATCTACGCGGGATTTCACAACTGATTGAGCCGTACGGCATACTGCCAAGCGCCGTATACGAGGTGGATAATACCGATTATAAGAATCTGTACCACGAAGGAGAGCAGGTAGGGCTTCCCAGCCTGGAAGAATACAATGCACAAGTGCGCAACGGCATCCCTCTCTCGAAGGATTTCTATCTGCGCCGTTTCCCCGTCGCCTATCAGTTCAGGGGATTCCACGCTGTTGTCATGGGCAAAGCCAAGGCTGCCTTTATCCTTGCACGCCTATTCAATGATAAAGCGTTAAGGGATATTGCAACCCGCCAGGTAGAATACATATTAGGCTACAACCCGTTTGCCATGAGTACCGTTTATGGAGACGGATATGACTATCCGCCGCTTTACGGGGCATACGCCGGAAATGTTGTGGGAGCCGTGCCCGTAGGAATCGAAACATTCGAAAATGAGGACGAACCCTACTTCCCGATGCAAAATAACTGCACTTACAAGGAAATCTGGACACACACCACCGCACGCCTGATGTGGTGCGTAGCAGAACTGTTCAAATAAACAGTTCATTATACCGCTAAAAAAAGCTCCGGAGTTGAAGGTTCCGGAGCTTTTTCTCTGTTTTATGTGATGGACAGTTATGCCTTTTTCAATGCTGCAATACTTTCCTTGAGAGATTTGATGATACTTTCAGCATCTGCCTGCTTCTTGCGTTCCATCTCAAGAACGGCGGCAGGAGCATTATTCACAAACTTCTCGTTACCCAGTTTCTTCAGCACACCCTGCAAGAATCCTTCCTTATGCTTCAGTTCGGCCTCCATACGGGCTATCTCGGCTTCCACGTCAATCATATTACCCAAAGGTACGGCATATTCCGTAGTACCTACCATGAAGGAAGCAGCACCGTCGGCCTTGTTCTCCACTATATTGATGGAGGAAAGGTTACACATTTTCATGATAACCGCGTTGAATGCCACAACCGGATTCTCACCGATAACCTGCAACTCAAGTGTCTCTTTTTGGGCGATGTTCTTCTGCAAACGGATGGAACGGATATTGCTGATAACCTCTTTCACCACTTCAAACTCCCGGATGATATCCTCATCTACCAATGCCGACATTGACAACGGGCTTACCATCAAGCTCTCACCGTCTGTACGGTCGCAAAGATGCTGCCACAACTCCTCTGTAATAAATGGCATGAACGGATGGAGCAGATGCAACAAGTTATCAAAGAAACCGATAGTTGCTTCATACACTTTCCGGTTGATGGGCTGGCCGTATGCCGGTTTAATCATTTCCAGATACCAGGAAGAGAATTCGTCCCAGAACAGTTTGTAAACAGCCATCAGCGCTTCACTCAAACGGTACTTGCTGAACAAATCAGCCACTTCGGCAGCCACTTCATTCTGCTTGGCCTCAAACCAGCGTATTGCCAGTTCTGAAGCTTCCGGTACCGGAACTTCCGCACTGACTTCCCAACCTTTAATCAGACGGAAAGCGTTCCATATCTTATTATTGAAGTTACGTCCTTGCTCACACAGTGCATCGTCAAAGAGGATGTCATTGCCAGCAGGAGCTGAAAGCATCATGCCCATACGTACACCATCGGCACCGTATTTCTCAATCAAATCCAGCGGGTCGGGAGAATTACCCAACGACTTGGACATCTTACGTCCCAGCTTGTCACGGACAATACCCGTAAAATAAACATTCTGGAACGGCATCTTACCTTCATATTCATAGCCTGCCATAATCATACGGGCTACCCAGAAGAAGATAATGTCCGGACCGGTCACCAAGTCGCTGGTAGGATAATAGTAGTTTATCTCCTCGTTACCCGGATTGTTGATACCGTCAAACAAAGAGATGGGCCACAACCAGGAGGAGAACCAAGTATCCAGGCAGTCCTCATCCTGACGAAGGTCTTCCAGTTTAAGGTCTGCATTACCCGTTTTCTCTTTTGCCAATGCCAAGGCTTCTTCGGGAGTGGCAGCCACTACATAACCACCTTCCGGCAAAAAATAAGCAGGAATGCGATGCCCCCACCATAACTGGCGGCTGATACACCAGTCCTTGATATTTTCCAACCAGTTCTTGTACGTATTCTTATATTTGGCAGGATAGAACTTCAACTCATCATTCATCACCGGCGGCAAAGCCATGTCGGCAAAGTGCTGCATCTTCAAGAACCACTGCATGGAAAGTTTCGGTTCGATGGGCACGTTGGTACGTTCGGAGAAACCTACCTTGTTGGTATAGGCTTCCACTTTCTCCAACAGACCGGCAGCAGCCAGGTCCTTCTCAATCTGCTCGCGCACATCGAAACGGTCCATACCGATATACAAGCCGGCAGCTTCACTAAGCGTTCCGTTATCATTGAAGATGTCAATGCTCGGCAGATTGTACTTCTCACCCAGCATGTAGTCGTTCACATCGTGGGCAGGAGTTACCTTCAGACAACCGGTACCGAACTCTATATCTACGTAATCGTCCTCGATAACCGGAATAACACGTCCTACCAACGGAACAATCACCTTCTTACCCTTCAACCAGGTATTCTTGGGGTCATTCGGATTGATGCACATGGCTGTATCTCCCATGATGGTTTCAGGGCGGGTGGTAGCAACCACTGCATAACGTCCTTCGGGGTCACCTTCTACCATATACTTCAGATAGTACAGCTTGCTGTGCTCTTCTTTGTAGATTACTTCCTCGTCACTAAGTGCGGTCAGTGCCTTAGGGTCCCAGTTCACCATGCGGACACCACGATAAATCAGACCTTTGTTATACAAGTCAACAAAAACCTTGAGCACGCTTTCACTGCGTTTCTCATCCATAGTAAAAGCTGTACGATCCCAATCGCAAGAAGCACCCAGCTTGCGGAGCTGCTTCAAGATGATGCCGCCATGTTCGTCAGTCCATTCCCAGGCATGCTTCAAGAACTCGTCGCGGGTAAGGTCTGTCTTCTTGATGCCTTGTGCGGCAAGTTTGTTCACCACCTTGGCCTCGGTAGCAATGGATGCATGGTCGGTTCCCGGCACCCAGCAGGCATTCTTGCCTTCCATGCGGGCACGGCGTACCAGAATATCTTGTATGGTATTATTAAGCATGTGTCCCATGTGCAACACACCGGTGACGTTGGGGGGCGGGATGACGACGGTGTAAGGCTCACGACCATCGGGTTTCGAACTGAATAATTTGTGGTCCAACCAATACTGGTACCACTTTCCCTCCACGTCAGCGGGATTGTACTTACTTGCTAATTCCATGTTTTTAAATCTCTATAATTAATTTATTGCGAATAACGGGCGCAAAATTAATGAATTAAAATTTAAATATATATTTTTGTCCCTACAAAATGAGTCAGGAGTTAGTAGGAGTTAAAGGGAGTTATCGCCCTCCGGGCTTAGGAGTTAGAGGTCGATAGTCCTCTTAATGGTAGGTTGAAAATAAAAATGAGAGACAAATTGAAAATCCGGTATGTCGTATTAATCGTATTACTGTCTGTTGTATGGGCAACGCAGCTCATTCCAATATTGGGAGAAGTATATGCACAGTCTGTATATCCGGTGATTTCCCATTTCTTGTCCTCCTTTTCAAAACTCATGCCTTTTGCCATAGGCGACTTGTTTATTTTCCTCAGTGTACTCGGACTTCTTTTCAATCCAATCAGGGCACGCTATATCCAAAAGAAAAAGTGGAAACAGATTCTGCTGAACGAAATGGAATACTTGCTGTGGATATATGCATGGTTCTATCTGGCATGGGGACTGAACTACTCACAGAAAGATTTCTATGGCAGGACAAACATTCCTTATACTGCCTATACTCCCGAAATCTTTCAGTCATTTGTAGACAACTATATAGACAAGCTGAATGCTTCCTATACAGATGTCACCTCCATTGACGAACCATTGGTCTGCCGGGAAAGCGTACACGGATACAACCAAATCAGCGATACGCTGGGGATACATCGCCCTCCCCACTCCTCTCCGCGCGTGAAGACCATGCTTTTCACTCCGTTCATTTCCATGGTCGGTGTTACGGGAAGCATGGGACCTTTCTTCTGCGAATTCACGCTGAACGGCGATTTGCTTCCACCACAATATCCTGCTACTTATGCCCACGAGCTGGCACACTTTTTAGGCATCACCAGCGAGGCAGAAGCCAACTTCTACGCTTACCAGGTCTGCACCCGTTCGCAGGTGAAAGAGATTCGTTTCAGTGGGTATTTCTCCGTACTCCCACATGTGCTGGGCAATGCCCGCCGACTGATGAGCGAAGAAGAATACGCAGAACTTTTCAACCGGATACGTCCTGAAATCATAGAACTGGCCCAAAAGAACCAGCAATACTGGATGGAGAAATACAGTCCGCTCATCGGAGACATCCAGAACTTTATCTACGACTTGTACCTTAAAGGAAACAAGATTCAAAGCGGACGCAAGAACTATTCGGAAGTAATAGGCTTGCTTATCTCATACGAAGAATGGAAAAACTAAATTTCAAAATCATGCATACAAGAAAAGAACAGATGGAAGCCTTCGGCCGCTTCCTCGACATACTCGACGAGCTGCGCGAGAAATGTCCCTGGGACCGCAAGCAGACCAACGAAAGCCTGCGCCCCAATACCATCGAAGAGACTTATGAACTTTGTGACGCCCTGATACGCGATGACAAGAGTGACATCTGCAAAGAGCTGGGCGATGTGCTGCTGCATGTGGCTTTTTATGCAAAGATAGGCTCCGAAACCGGTGATTTCGATATGAAAGACGTGTGCGACCGTCTTTGTGAGAAACTTATTTTCCGCCATCCCCATGTCTTCGGCGATGTAAAGGCAGAAACCGCAGGTCAGGTCTCAGAAAACTGGGAACAGTTGAAGCTGAAGGAAAAAGATGGGAATAAAACCGTACTGAGCGGTGTGCCCGCCGCCCTACCCTCGCTCATCAAGGCCTACCGCATCCAGGACAAGGCACGCAATGTAGGATTCGACTGGGAAGAACGCGAACAGGTGTGGGATAAGGTAAAAGAAGAAATCCGGGAGTTCCAGACAGAAGTCGCCCACATGGATAAGGAAAAAGCTGAAGCTGAATTCGGCGATGTCATGTTCAGCCTCATCAACGCTGCCCGCCTCTACAAAATCAATCCGGACAATGCGCTGGAACGGACCAACCAGAAGTTCATCAACCGCTTCAACTATGTAGAAGCGCACAGCATCAAGGAGGGCAAAAACCTCCATGACATGACGCTGGAGGAGATGGATAAGCTATGGAACGAAGCGAAAGTACTGGAAAAAGAAGGGAAACAAGATGATTCTTCTAAAGGTATCTCTCATTAACAAAAGAAGGTTGCTCACATCATTGTGGCAACCTTCCTTATTTGTATTCATTCACTACTCATCTTTTCCCTTGCGGTCTTCGCTGGGGACTATCTCCATTCTTGTGCATACCTTTCAGCAGCTCACGGTGGAAACGCATTTCAGCCCTTTGCACCAGATAAATCTTTTTACAAGGCAATATTTTCTTGAACTTATCAAAGTAGGTCTTGTCCAACCGGTCAGAAGCGATACGGGCATCATATACACCTTCCATAATTTCCTCATACTGGGCTTCGGTTGTTTTTTCATCTTTCCCTTGTCGAAGCAACTTCCAAGCCTCGTCATTTAGCTGCTTTTTCCGGTCCTGCAATTCAAAATACAATGGGAAGAACTTGGCTGCCTCCTCACTCGTCAGTCCGGCTTTCTCCGTTATAAACGCTTTTTGTTTGGCACGAAACTCTTCAGGTGACAGATGCTGGTCACATCCATCGCTAGCCCAAAGCAGAGGCATAATGCCACATATCATAACCAATAAAACAATTAGTTTCTTCATTTTTAAATAGTTGAGTGTTGTTACCTTATTCTGCATCAGAGTCTGCCAAATAAACATACAATGAATAATCATCCAGCATGGAATTCTCTACAGCCATATTAATATATTCCATTTCTGTTTCCGTATCATCAGCAGCCATACGCTCTACAGATGGAGTATGCTCCGAAGAAGCTACACGGATAATCAATGCCGCACCTATAAACATGGCGGTCATATACAACCAAGGCCTTACCTTCTGCCACATTGTAGGCTCTGTCTGCACAGCAATGAGTTTCTCTTTTTCGGGAAGCCGGTTCATTACCTCTGAAGTAAGATTCTCAAAGTAGCCTTCAGGAACGCGGAAAGGATTTTCCGTCCCTATCTTTTTCTGTATTTTATCTTCTTCTTTCATAAGCTTTCTCCTTTCTGTTTAATTAGACATTGTTTTGTGGCAAAGGTTTAATACTCCTCACCCAAAAACTTTTCTATTTTCTTCACGGCATGGTGATAGGAAGCCTTCAAGGCACCTACGGAAGTACCAAATATATCGGACATCTCTTCGTATTTCATTTCCTGGTAATACTTCAGATTAAACACCATACGTTGTTTTTCCGGCAAGGCAAGCAAGGCTTTTTGCAAAGCCATCTCTGCTTTATCACCGGAGAAGTAAGGATCACTTTCAAGCTTTTGAAGTGCATCTGCCTCGGGGTCATCCAAAGAGACTGTGGAAGCAGCCCGTTGTTTGTTCAGAAAAGTGAGGCATTCATTCAAGGCTATGCGATAGAGCCAGGTAGAGAGTTTAGCCTCTGCCCTGAAATAATCTATATTAATCCATGCTTTAATGAAAGTATTCTGAAGTAAATCATTGGCATCTTCATGAGAGAGGACCATACGACGAATCTGCCAATACAACTGCTCGCTATATTGGGTAACAATCATCTCAAATCCCCGCTTTTGTGTGCTTTCTTCTTGTAGAAGAGCCAACACTTCGCGTTCATTATAGGAAGGGGTCATAAATTTCTATTCGCATTTGTTGTTTTAGACTGCCAAAGATACGAAAAGTTTAATTCATACCGATACACAAAGTGTTTCTTTGGCAAGCTGAGTATCCGGAAAAATAGCGGATGCTTCTTGAAGCAAGATATTTTCATCTTCGTATCGTGCCGAAAAATGTCCTATCAACAACTTCTTCACTTCAGCCTTCCTGGCTATTTCAGCCGCTTGTGCAGCAGTTGTATGAAATGTTTCTTTGGCACGTGGCGCATCCTCATTCGCAAATGTCGCCTCATGAAAAAGTAAATCAACCCCTTTTATCTGCTCCACGATAGAAGGAAGATAGATGGTATCCGAGCAATAAGCATAACTGCGGGACGGAGCAGAAGGACGGGTCAACAAGTTGTTGGAAACCGTTTTTCCCTCCGGTGTCACGTAATCGGCCCCATTCTTTATACGATTCAATTCGTATACCGGCACTTGGTAGAAATCGACCATTTCACGGATAATATGGTTAGGACGCCGCTTTTCTGCAAACAAAAAGCCACAACACGGCATACGATGACGCAAAGGAATAGTAGTAACCGTCAACGAACGGTCTTCATAAATCTGCATCGGTTCTTTCGTATCAAACTCATGGAAAAGGACCTTGTACGTCATCTGCCTATTAAAAAAATCCAGCATAGGTGTCAGCAATGTTTCCAGCCCTTTTGGAGAATGGATATGCAACTCGGCTGTACGTCCTAAAAGGTTAAGTGTAGAAATCAGTCCCAATAAGCCAAAACAATGGTCTCCATGCAAGTGAGAGATAAAGATATGATTCAAACGCGAAAACTTCAGATGTGATTTACGGAACTGCAACTGCGCCCCTTCCCCACAATCAATCATAAACAGCTTGTCGCGCACGTTCACAATTTGAGACGTAGGGAAATGACGCGTTGTGGGTAAAGCGGAACCACAACCAAGAATATGTAACTCAAATTTTTCCATTCCAAACCTTCCGAACTGATTTCTACTCCTTGATTTATAGAAGAGCCTTTATCTCTGAAACTCCAAAGGATATTTCAAAAGTTTCTCCGGATTTATTCCCTTTATACAGATAGCCCACCCCTTTATCACACTTCACACATACTTCCAAGAACATGTGCAAGGCTGGATCGGAGGAGTTCAAAGAGTTCTTCACATTTGCCTTCATCTGTTCGGCATTTTCCTTCAAAGCAGACATCTGTACTACAGATTCGTCAATCGTATAATGATAAAGCACCTTATCCGACTCGATTGTCAGTTTATTGAGCATAGTGGCTTCATCCACCTGCATCGGGCACGATACGTTGGTCATCTTCACTTGCTCTTCCAGTTTCTTCTTATCACTGCTTTCAGCAGTTGAACCGCCATTCAATATATCTTTCAAGTCCTGAGTAGTCAGATAACATTCCACTTCGTTACCGGATGTCTTTCCTTTATATATGAACTTTATACCGGAATCAGTACCGACAACCAAATCCAGCATCTCTTTAATGGACCCTTGTGGATTACCGAACATAACAGTCACAGCAGACTTCATTGCATCAGGATTCTCTTTCAAAGCGTCTATATTGAGGAAACTTTCATTCATAAGCAGTACATATACCACATCCGCCCCATCAAAAGTAATACTGGATATTTCGCCGGAAGCTCCCATATCCATGGGACATTGTTTGTTGGCAGCTGCGATAGCCAGCTTGAGTTTAGACTTCTGGCCGCATGCGGTTAGTAACATCAGCGACAGGCAAGTGAACAACACCATCTTCCCTGCATTTTTGAACATGTTTTTCATAATAAATGAAAATTAAATTATTGAATATTTCTATGATTGCAAAAGTAACCACCCTGCAAAGATAAACATTTATGGAAAAACCATCCTTAATTCCATAAAATTCTATTGACAAATCATAAAAAAGAAGGGCACTTGTTTGCGCAAGTACCCTTCCTTCATTTATAGAACGGAGTAATTATTTCTTTCCAGCTTCCATCTGTTCCTTCAAGGCAGCCAAAGCATCAATGTCACCCAGAGTAGTAGATGCAGCCTGGTTTTGGATAGCAGGAGCAACGTCTTCTCTCTTACCGGTTGACTTCTTAGTAGCAGCCTTCTTTTCAGCTCTTTCTTCTGCCTTTGCAGCATCTTCGAAGATACGGCTGTGAGAAAGGATGATACGCTTAGCGTCCTTGTTGAACTCAATTACCTTGAATTCAAGCTTCTCGTCCAACTGAGCTTGTGATCCGTCTTCCTTAACGAGGTGCTTCGGAGTAGCGAAGCCTTCTACACCATAAGGCAGAGCAACTACAGCACCCTTATCCAGCATTTCGATGATAGTACCTTCGTGTACAGAACCTACTGTAAATACAGTTTCGAATACATCCCAGGGATTTTCTTCGAGTTGCTTGTGGCCAAGGCTCAAGCGACGGTTTTCCTTGTCGATTTCCAGAACTTGTACGTCGATGTCTGCACCAATCTGAGTGAATTCAGACGGATGTTTAACCTTCTTCGTCCAAGACAGGTCAGAGATGTGAATCAAGCCGTCAACACCTTCTTCGATTTCAACGAATACACCGAAGTTAGTGAAGTTACGAACCTTTGCAGTGTGCTTGCTGCCGATAGGATACTTCTCTTCGATAGTTTCCCACGGGTCAGACTTCAGCTGCTTGATACCCAAAGACATCTTACGTTCTTCGCGGTCCAAAGTCAGGACTACTGCCTCTACTTCGTCACCTACCTTCATGAAGTCTTGTGCAGAACGCAAGTGTTGTGACCAAGACATTTCAGATACATGAATCAAACCTTCAACACCCGGAGCGATTTCGATGAATGCGCCGTAATCAGCCATAACAACAACTTTACCCTTCACGTGGTCGCCAACCTTCAGGTTAGCATCCAGTGCATCCCAAGGATGCGGAGTGAGTTGCTTCAAGCCGAGAGCGATACGCTTCTTCTCATCATCGAAGTCAAGGATAACGACGTTGAGTTTCTGGTCGAGTTCAACCACTTCTTTCGGATCGCTAACACGGCCCCAAGAAAGGTCTGTAATGTGAATCAAACCATCTACGCCACCCAAGTCGATAAATACACCATAGGAAGTGATATTCTTAACGGTACCTTCGAGGACTTGTCCTTTTTCGAGTTTACCGATGATTTCCTTCTTCTGTTGTTCCAGTTCGGCTTCGATAAGAGCCTTGTGGGAAACAACCACATTCTTGAATTCCTGGTTAATCTTAACAACCTTGAATTCCATAGTTTTGCCAACGAATACATCGTAGTCGCGGATAGGCTTCACGTCGATTTGAGAACCCGGCAAGAAAGCTTCGATGCCGAATACGTCTACAATCATACCACCCTTTGTGCGGCACTTGATGTAACCCTTGATAATTTCTTCGTTTTCCAAAGCTGCGTTTACGCGATCCCAAGAACGGGTAGCACGAGCTTTACGGTGAGACAGAACGAGCTGTCCTTTCTTGTCTTCCTGATTTTCGATGTATACCTCAACAGTATCACCAACCTTCAGCTCAGGATTGTAACGGAATTCACTCATCGGAATGATACCGTCTGATTTGTAACCGATGTTCACAACTACTTCACGCTTGTTCATTGCGATTACGGTTCCATCAACTACCTCGCGGTCGTTAACCTTGTTCAACGTATTGTCATACGCCTTTTCCAGTTCTTCGTGGCTTGCACTGGCTACTGATTCGCCGTTCTCATAAGCATCCCAGTTGAAGTCTTCAATAGGAGCTACATTCTTTAAATTTTCCATTAATAAATAAATTGTTTAACTCGTTAATTAAGTGAGACTTTATGTTGACTCATTGTAAATCGGGCGCAAAGATAGAAGTATTTTCTTGAACTACAAAACAAAAAGCATTCAAAACAGCAGTGGAATAATCAATTAAAGAATAAAAAAAATGTTACCTTTGCATCGTTTCATTTATACATAATCTCAATAATTTATCATGAAAAAGATAATCGCATGCATTTCCATCATTTGCTATACATTATTATGTTATAGCCAAAATCAGACAACGGACAACAACTACCGTACGCAAAAGAACATTTCCTATCTTCATCCCGGCGAAAAGGACAGTTATAAGCTGGAGCGTTGTAAGCTCGACCTCCATTATCCTACTGATAAAAAAGGATTTGCCACCCTTATCTGGTTCCACGGCGGAGGACTGGAAGCCGGAGAAAAACATTTTCCGAAGGAGTTCCTGGAGCAAGGCTACGCCGTGATAGCCGTAAACTACCGACTCAGCCCGCGTGCCCAAAATCCTGCCTACACGGAAGATGCCGCAGAGGCCGTTGCTTGGACTTTCGAGAATATAGAAGAATTCGGAGGAGATAAAGACAAAATATACATAGCCGGTCATTCGGCAGGAGGTTATCTCAGCCTGATGCTCAACTTGGATAAAAGCTATCTGGCAAAGTGGAACATCGATGCCAACAATCTGGCAGGCGCTTTCCCCATCAGCGGACAGACCACCACCCACTACACCATCCGCAAGGAACGGGGATTGCCTTCCGACACTCCGATTATAGACAAATATGCCCCTTCCAATAACGTAAGAAAAGACGCTTCGCCCATGATACTTATTACCGGTGACAAAGAGCTGGAGATGCTGGCACGCTACGAGGAAAACGCCCACCTATATGCCCTCCTCAAAGCATTGGGACAAAATACCGTCCTCTACCAGATGGAGGGATTTGACCACGGAACGGTGGCTGCTCCCGCCTGCACCTTGATAAACAGCTACATGAAGAAGGCAGGCAAGAAGTAACCACTACCCTTGCCTTTCTTTTATATATGCCAATGCCGCTCCTATTGCTGTTCTATATTCAGCATAGGGCGGTATATGAAAATGTACATGATAGATGGCTTCCATTTTAGAAAACACCTCCCGGCACTGGGGCAGTTGGGTGAGATTTCCTATCAGAACGAAATCCTTGATAGGACTGTTCAAAGCTGACAGTACAGCAGCTCCTCCAATGGTTTGAAGTACCGTATAAATTATACCGCAGGCAATATCTTCTTGAGAAGCATTGCTATCCGCTTTTCCGAAAAGAGAGGCGGTAGCACTCACTGGCAAGTCAGGCAAAGCAGTGTTGCAAATATCACCTATCTGCAAGTTGACACGAGTTACATCCCCTTTCTCAGCCAACTCGGACACCTGATGAATATCATGAGTTTTCAACAGCAACCTCGATAATCCCTGCAAGGTACCTCCACCAATCCCCAAGCCGCCAATATGCTGCACCTTGTCTCCGTCTATTTTCACAAAAGAAGTGCCGGTACCCATGCTGACTACAATCAGTTGGTCTATATCCGTTGCATGTCTGGCTCCCAAACCATTGGCAATAAACTCATCCGTTTTGCGAGTAGGCAGTCCATATAGAGGGCTGTTGACAAATGCGCTTCCCACTCCCGTCAGCATCACCTGCTCCACATCGGCCAGCTGTATACCATTGTCATAAATATACTTACCGAATGCTCCGAATAAGGAAGTCACCGGGTCGGTAGCCGTAATAAACATTGGAGACTGTATCTGTTCTCCATTGATTCCAACGATTTTCGTGGTACTTCCACCCACATCTATTCCTATTACTATACCCATAGCTCCAAGCAATTTGCAGCAAAGTTACAAAAGAATCAATAATTGACAATTGATTAATGTGATAATGTGCCAATATGCTAATTGGCTGCGCTATGTTTATGCTACGCCATCACGCCCTGGTCATTGACACATTGGCACATTAATCACATTACCACATTGCTATCTGTTAAACAGTTCGAAGGTAAATTTGCAACCTATTTCCTGATACTTCCAGTTTGCAAAGCTGGCAAACAAGCCAAAGTCAAATATATGTGTACCAATGCCATACCCTACTTCCAGATAAGGTTTCAAGTGAGGAACCACCAATGCATTCAGATACAGACGTTCATTCAATACATATTGGGTATATTTCATCAGATGGCGGAGCAGGAGGAAAGGCGCTTCATAGGTAAGGTGTCCGCGGATATATTTACGGGAAGAGTTATACCAGCGGCCGTCCAGCAACTGGAACACCCCGCCAATATCATCACTCCAACCCATAGGAAGATTGGAACGCCGCAAATTGGCAAAGTCCACAAAGTACAGTTCCTTCTGATTGGTAAACTCTCCCCAACCAAAACGCCAATAAATATCACGCATCAAGCCCAAAGAAACCTGATGCTGCAAATCAATCTCTACACGCTCGTACGAACCACTGCTCTGCAACACTCCACTGAGTCCCCGCTCCCAATCTACTGAGATGGAAGGATACTTGGAATGAAGATTTACTTTACGGTCGCCATTCATATAATAGTATTGTCCCGGAGTCCAGGTGAGGCGGACGCGGGGAGCAAAACTATTATAGGTATGGCGGAACTTGTTCAGGATATTCGGGTCAAAATTCGGAAAGAAGGATGAACCTCCGGAACCGGCACGGGTGGCCGACTTGGTAGGCGGCATGCTCGGGTAGTTCAGTTCAAACCGGGAGCGGTTCACTTCCGTACGTCTGTGCATGGATACACCCACTTCCAGCGACAGACCGTTTACTATTTCCCAGCTATGACGCAGATTCAGATACAAATCCTTGAAATAATCCAAGTGTATCTGGTTGAAGTCAAAAATACTGTCGGGGATGGCTTTCAGGTCGTCCAGCACATCACTGCTGTAAATCCGGTTACCGTTACCAAACTCCAGATGCAATGCTGCACGCTTACGGGGCCAATAATCAAAATCGGACCTCACCCTCCAGTAAAACTCTTTTTCCTTAAAATTATAACCTATCCGGGGAACAATGCGCAGCAGGCGATCACCGGTAAAAATACGGTTGTACTTGAACTCCTGCCGATACGAAATTCCATGCTTGCCGCTATAGCTCAAAAGAAAAGGATTGATTAGCGGTGAACAGCGCACACTCCCCAATTTATCAAGGTCTACCGTATAGCGACTGATCAATGCATCTCCAATCTGCCCCCAAAACTCCAAGTTCTTATTCACCGGTTTCTTTTTCCGGGCGAGCGTATCCCGACGCAAGAAGAAATCCTGATACAGTGTCTCCTCATGCGGAGTCAAAGGAATGGGACGCAAAGTTTTAAAGTAAGCAGTATCACGTAGATAAGCATTCGTATCAGTACGCAACGTGTATGAATCGGACAAGTCATATTTACTTTTCTTCACCGACCTCCGTATATCACTGCCAGAAGTTTTCTGAATGATGTTCTTATAATCGAGTACAGCTTCATAAGTGCCATCTACCACATTTCCCAAAAAGCGAAACGTTGCATCCACATCATACTGCAACGGAAGAAATTCGTCCGAATCGCCCACATTACCCATCTTCACCAGATTATTGAACCGCACCATCTCATTACGTCCGGAAAAACGCATCTCGCGTACACTCCACACGTTATCACTCACAATCAGATAACCGCCCACCAGCTGAAAGCTTTTGCTTTTTGGCATAAAACGGATTTTATACTGAAGGGCATGCCGTTCCCCCATCACCGTATCAATCCGATAGGTATAATATTTTTTGGCATTGGGTGCTAAAGGAGAGAGTAGTTTGTCATATAATAAGGTAGAAGAATAGATGTTGATGTGAAAATATTCCGGCAGCCGTCCGTCCATTTCCCAAAACTCGGAAGCAGTACCGACACTTGCCTTTACCTTCTGGTCATAGATGTCGGGAGCAGTAAAATGCAAATCGCTATAAGTTTCCATCATATATTCCCGCACCCCTTTCTTGGGCCGGAACATGGAAGGGATGTAGCGGAGAATATGATTCTTCTTACGGATATTCACCCAGCCCTTTATGTAAAGCTCAGCCTTGTAACTTTCAATAATACGTTCATAAAGGGGGGCAAAGAAGATGACTTTCTCCATGATGGAGTCTGCCGAACTCACATGTTTGTCAACCGGATAAGATACACGCTCCGCCCCTGCCTTCTGTACAAAAGAAAACAAGAAGCAAATCCAAATCCATATAAACAACAAACGTTTCAACCGCAATTTCTCCTTATAGAATCGGGACAAATATACGGAAGAATTTGTGTAATGCAAAAACATGTTCCATAAAGAAGCGGGAATGACACTTGTGACACCCTTTATTATAAAACATATGTTACGCGCGAGAGACAATAATACACAAGCACACATAGTTTGTGCGAGATAAATACGAACCTATATTAATTGTTATAAAAAGGGTGCCACAAGTGTCATGTACAGAATGATTCGTAATTGTGACACATGAAAATTACTAATCACGACGCACTAAGATTACTAATCGTGATGCGGAAAGATTACTAATCATGGCATGTAACAAACGCAAGCTTTGGGTCGTTTTTCCATAACAAGCAGGCTTTTTCAGGGGGTCTATTCTCAAAAAACACTAATATTTTCGAGAATACCCCCTAAAAAAGAGGGGGTAGTTCAGAAAAAACATGTATTTTTGCGCCCAACAACCAATAAAAGGAGAGACTTATATGTCAAAAATGCGATTTTTTGCTTTGCAAGAACTTGCCAATCGGCAACCTCTTGAAGTGACCACCCCTTCAAACAAACTGTCCGACTACTACGGCAGCCATGTCTTCGACCGTAAGAAAATGCAGGAATACCTGCCTCGTGAAGCCTACAAAGCCGTGACCGACGCCATTGAAAAAGGCACTCCCATCAACCGCGAAATGGCAGACCTGATTGCCAACGGCATGAAAAGTTGGGCAAAGTCCCTCAACGTCACCCACTACACGCACTGGTTCCAACCCCTAACGGATGGAACTGCTGAAAAGCATGACGGCTTCATCGAATTCGGCGAAGGAACAGAAGTGATCGAACGTTTTTCCGGCAAACTGCTCATCCAGCAGGAACCGGATGCATCCTCTTTCCCCAACGGAGGTATCAGAAACACATTCGAAGCACGAGGATATACTGCTTGGGATGTTTCCTCACCTGCCTTTGTGGTAGATACCACACTTTGCATCCCCACTATCTTCATCTCTTATACCGGCGAAGCGCTCGACTACAAGACTCCATTGCTCAAAGCCTTGGCAGCCGTAGACAAAGCAGCGACAGACGTATGCCAGTTGTTCGACAAGAATATCACACGCGTTTATACCAATTTAGGCTGGGAACAAGAATATTTCCTCGTCGACTCGGCACTGTACAATGCCCGCCCGGACCTTTGTCTGACCGGACGTACCCTGATGGGACACTCCTCGGCCAAAGACCAGCAGCTGGAGGACCACTATTTCGGCTCCATCCCCCCACGTGTCACAGCTTTTATGAAAGAACTGGAAATCGAATGTCACAAACTGGGTATCCCGGTCAAGACCCGCCATAACGAAGTAGCTCCCAACCAGTTTGAGCTGGCGCCTATCTTTGAGAATGCCAACCTTGCCAACGACCACAACCAGCTTGTGATGGATCTGATGAAACGCATCGCACGCAAGCATCACTTCGCCGTACTGCTTCACGAAAAACCCTACAACGGCGTGAACGGCTCCGGCAAGCACAACAACTGGTCGCTTTGCACCGATACGGGTATCAATTTGTTTGCACCGGGCAAGAATCCGAAAGGAAACATGCTGTTCCTTACCTTCCTGGTAAACGTACTGATGATGGTATACAAAAACCAGAACTTGCTGCGCGCCTCCATCATGAGTGCCGGAAACAGCCACCGTCTGGGAGCCAATGAAGCACCTCCCGCCATTCTGTCCATCTTCCTGGGCAAACAGCTGTCTTCCATCCTCGACGAGATAGCTCGCCAGATAAGCAGCAGCAAGATGACATCGGAAGAAAAGACAACACTGAAATTAGGCATCGGACGTATTCCCGAAATATTACTGGATACCACCGACCGTAACCGTACTTCTCCATTCGCCTTTACCGGCAACCGCTTTGAGTTCCGTGCCGCAGGTTCGTCCGCCAACTGTGCCGCCGCCATGATTGCCATCAATGCAGCTATGGCAAACCAGTTGAACGAATTCAAAGTCTCCATCGACAAACTGATGGAAGAAGGAGTCGGCAAGGATGAAGCCATCTTCCGCATTATGAAAGAGACCATCATCGCCTCCGAGCCTATCCGCTTTGAGGGTGACGGCTACTCCGAACAATGGAAGCAGGAAGCCGCCCGCCGTGGGCTGACCAACATCTGCCACGTTCCCGAAGCCCTGATGCACTACATGGATAACCAGTCCCGTTCCGTACTCATCGGCGAACGTATCTTCAACGAAACGGAGCTTGCCTGCCGCCTGGAAGTAGAACTGGAGAAATACACCATGAAGGTACAGATAGAAAGCCGTGTGCTGGGCGACCTTGCCATCAACCACATCGTACCGACTGCCGTTATCTACCAAAACCGTCTGCTGGAAAATCTCCGTGGCCTGCGCGAGACCTTCTCTCCCGAAGAATACGAAGTCCTCAGTGCCGACCGGAAAGAGCTTGTACGCGAAATTTCCAAGCGCGTAACAGCCATCAAGGTACAAGTACGCGAAATGACCGAAGCCCGCAAAGTAGCCAACCACATGGATAACTACAAAGACAAGGCTTTCGCTTACGAAGAAACCGTACGCCCTTATCTGGAAAGTATCCGTGACCACATCGACCACCTTGAGATGGAAATTGATGATGAAATCTGGCCGCTTCCGAAATATAGGGAGCTGCTGTTTACAAAGTAGGCCTCTCCCTAGCCCCTCCCCCGCAGGGAGGGGGATAGAGATACTACGATAAACAATTAAGTTACTACGATTTACGATTTGACGGTTTACGGTTGGAGTTACTCATACAATCATAAACCCACCTGCTAATGAGCAGTTGTTTAACAATACAAACTTCAATCGTAAATCGTCTAATCGTAAATATATAGATTTTCCTTTATCTCCCCCCTACGACATCTTTTTGTCATATTTGTGCAATATTTAATTTTTTCTTTTTACATTTGTGCTGTATAACACAGTTTTGCAGCAGTTATGGTAAAAGTAAACTTGTCTGATATTAATGTTCCGGAGTTGATTGCAGATATATGGTCTCCCTTGAATGACGAACAACGGGAATTCCTCGCCAACCACTTCACACTCCAGAACTACAAAAAAAACGAAGTCATCCATTGCGAAGGCGAGACACCTACGCATTTGATGTGTCTGCTGAGTGGAAAGGTCAAAATCTATAAAGACGGAGTCGGTGGTAGAAGCCAGATTATCCGTATGATTAAACCTGTCGAATATTTCGGTTACCGCCCTTACTTTGCAAAAACAGACTATGTCACGGCAGCATCTGCATTCGAGCCGTCTCTTGTTTGCCAAATCCCCATGACTGCCTTGATGACTCTGCTCACACAAAACAACGACCTTGCCATGTTCTTCATCAAGCAATTGTCCGTTGACTTGGGCATTGCCGATGAACGTACCGTAAACCTGACGCAGAAACATATCCGCGGAAGACTCGCAGAATCCCTGCTGTTCCTCAAAGAAAGTTATGGTTTGGAGGAAGACGGCTCCACCTTGAGTATCTATCTCTCGCGTGAAGATCTGGCCAATTTGTCAAACATGACCACTTCCAACGCCATACGTACGTTGTCACAGTTTGCCACAGAACGGTTAATCACCATCGACGGACGTAAAATCAAAATCATAGACGAAGAAAAGCTGAAGAAAATCAGCAAGATAGGATAAGGAATAAGTGACAAGGGATAAGCGATTAGGGGTTAGCATAATAAAAACACATTGTTACCATCCTAACCCCTAATCACTAATCACTAAATCAGTCCTTTCGCAGACAAATATCTTTCCGCTTCAATGGCTGCCTGGCAACCAGTTCCGGCAGCGGTGATGGCTTGACGATAGTGAGGATCAGCAACGTCTCCGGCGGCGAATACGCCCGGCACTTTCGTACGCGGTGTTCCCGGCTCGGTGACGATATAACCTACTTCGTCCGTATCTACATAAGGTTTGAAAATATCTGAGTTGGGTTTATGGCCGATAGCCAGGAAGAAACCGTCAATAGCCACATCATAGCGCTTCTCATCAGGTTCACCCATACGCTGTACCAAATGTACACCTTCCACACCGTTCTCTCCAAACAAGCCTACGGCATTATGTTCGAACAGTACTTCAATCTTGTCATGCTTCATCACACGCTCCTGCATAATCTTGGAAGCGCGGAGATAAGGTTTGCGGACAATCAGATAAACCTTGGCAGCCAGTCCGGCAAGGTAAACAGCTTCCTCGCAGGCAGTATCTCCACCCCCTACAACAGCTACCGTTTTCTTGCGGTAGAAGAAACCGTCACAAGTGGCACAAGCGCTGACACCCATTCCCGCATATTTCTTTTCATCCTCCAGCCCCAGATACTTCGCAGCGGCACCTGTAGCAATAATCAGCGTTTCAGCCTCAATCATCTTTTCGTCATCAATCGTAATCTTGTAAGGTGCTTCAGCAAGATTGGCTGCGGTAGCAACTCCATAACGCAAATCTGCGCCAAAACGTTCGGCTTGCTTCCGCAGGTCTTCCATTAATTCCGGACCTCCGATACCTTGGGGATAACCGGGGAAATTCTCCACATCAGTAGTGGTTGTCAACTGGCCACCGGGCTGCAATCCTGCATAAAGTACCGGTGAAAGATTGGCACGACCTGCATAAATAGCGGCAGTATAGCCGGCAGGACCCGAACCGATAATCAGACATTTTACTTTTTCTGTTTCCATCATTATATTATTTACTATTTGACTATTTACAATTTACTATTTAGCGCATGTCGATGACTTCAGCCGTGGGATAGGCTTTTTTGTCAAAGACAAAGAAACTATCCGGATAGGATTGTCCTGTCTGGTAGCTATCAATAAGGATAGTAGTCATATACTTACTCCCCCGTGGTGCCAAGTCCACTTGATGCAGACGATACGTATCCTTTGTCACAAACAGATAGACACTTTCAGGGTCTTTCCTCTTGTCGGCAGCAGTCATGGTGATGTAATAAACAGACTTGTCTTGCTTACCACCGACACTGCTCAACTTCAATCTGTATCCCTGCTTGTAGAGGGACAACCAGGCATACGGATTGAGAGTCTGCAATTCCTCCTGCGTAGGTTCCGATACATTCACCTCATCTGCCGAAGCCACATAGCTCCACTGCGTATGTCCGTCAAACCAAGTCTTCATTCCCTCGGTCTCAACCACAAACTTCTCACCTTCCAGATAGAGAACTCCCGCATAAGAGCCTTGTTGTTCGTTCACGGTAAACGCCAGCTTCACCCCTCCCGCTTTCCGAAAGGCTTCGGCTGTACGCTCCAATATATTCTTGGCATCCGGTTGTTGTGCCGACATCGGCACAGCAAACAACAGCAATAGCACACCAAGTAAAAGCTTATCAAGTTTCATCATTCTATAAATAACCATTCCTTATTGCAAATTGTTTAACCGCATTTCCAGGTCGCTCTCATCTATACAGAACACCTCACGCGCCTTACTACCTTGCGCCGGTCCCACAATCCCCGCTTTCTCCAACTGGTCCATGATGCGGCCGGCACGATTATAACCGATGGCAAACTTACGCTGAATGAGCGATGTGGAACCCTGCTGGTGAATAACAACGAGACGGGCTGCATCCTCGAACAAAGGATCGAGACGTCCCATATCCACATCCCCCAAATCACCTCCTGCATTTTCATCCACATATTCGGGCAGATAGAAAGCAGTGGGGTAACTCTGCTGGCGGGCGATAAACTTCGTAATCTCCGCCACTTCGGGCGTATCGATAAAGGCACACTGCACACGCACCGGGTCAGCTCCCTGCAGGAATAACATATCACCGCGGCCTATCAGCTGGTTGGCTCCCGGACGGTCGAGGATGGTACGCGAATCGACCATTGCCGATACACGGAAGGCGATACGCGCCGGGAAGTTGGCCTTAATCGTACCCGTAATGATGTTTGTTGTCGGTCGCTGTGTAGCGATAATCATATGTATACCCACGGCACGCGCCAACTGGGCGATACGTGCGATGGGCAGTTCCACATCCTTACCGGCTGTCATAATCAAGTCACCGAACTCGTCGATAACGACTACGATATAAGGCATGAACTTATGCCCCTTTTCCGGATTCAGACGACGGTTGATGAACTTCTCGTTATACTCCTTGATATTGCGCACATGGGCAGCTTTCAGCAAGTCATAGCGAGTATCCATCTCCACACAGATGGAGTTCAAAGTCTGCACCACCTTCGTGACGTCCGTAATGATGGCATCTTCCCCATCGGGTAATTTCGCGAGGAAGTGATGCTCAATTACGGAGTAGATGCTGAATTCTACTTTTTTGGGGTCTACCAGCACAAACTTCAGCTCTGCCGGATGCTTCTTATATAATAAGGAGGTGATGATGGCATTCAACCCCACGGACTTACCCTGACCGGTAGCACCGGCAACGAGCACGTGCGGCATCTTGCACAAATCCACCATAAACACTTCATTCGTAATCGTCTTACCCAGTGCGATGGGCAAGTCGTAAGTAGACTCCTGGAACTTCTTGCTGCCGATAATGCTCTGACCGGATACAATCTTCGGATTGGAGTTGGGCACTTCGATACCAATCGTACCCTTTCCCGGAATGGGAGCGATGATACGGATGCCGAGCGCCGAAAGGCTGAGGGCAATATCATCTTCCAGACCGCGTATCTTCGAAATGCGGACGCCCTGCTCGGGAGTGATTTCATACAGCGTCACCGTAGGACCTACCGTCGCCTTAATGGTACTGATTTCTATACCGAAACTACGCAGAGTATTGATAATCTTATCCTTGTTCGCGTTCTGCTCTACCATGTCAATGGTCGGACCATTGTCATCGTAATGCTTCATCAAGTCTATTGTGGGGTAATGATAGTTTTCCAAATCCAGACGGGGATTGTACGGCTCCTTCTCCGTTCCCACATACTCCTCCTCTTCAGCCTTCTCAACCTGGAATGCCGGCTCCTTCTCTACCGGCTGTTCCCGAAAAGGGGGTACCGGCTCCGGTGCAGGAGTCTCAAAAGTCATGGTAACGTCCTCATCCGCAGACTTGGCAGGCTTTACCTTTCCATCACTTCCACCCAAGTCAAGGGTGATTTCATTCAGCGGTTCGTCCTCTTCTTCCTCTGTGGCAACCTCCTCCTCCTTTTCAAGAACCTTTTCCGGCTCCGCAGCTTCCGGTGTCGGAGCAGTAGTCTTTTCCTTTGCACCCCAAGAGGTCTTGAACTCTTCCGGCGTTTCACCCTGCACGCTTTCCGCCTTCTCCTTACGCTTCAAGAAGCTGAGACTGAACAATCTGCGCAACCAGATGACAGTCCGTGCACTCAGATAGATGAGGAAGCAGATGGCAGTTACCAACAATAGCAGCCATACTCCCGGCACACCGACTTGAGACACAAGCCAGTTGCTGACATTGTATCCGTGCATACCGCCCAGATAGAGGAAAGAGTCCTTGTACTGGTCTACAAACACAAAACCGAAAAATACCGAGAACCACACCAGCATCAACGAACAGCCGATGAACCACTTCCACAAGCGCACCACACGCACCCGCATCAGCTTCAATCCCGCCACAGCCAGGAACACGAGAATCAAGAAAGACGATACGCCGAAACAATCATTTATCAGATAGCTGGCCAACTGCGCACCGCGGCTACCGGCGTAGTTCTTCACCCCATTATTGGTGGAAATCAGCTCCTGCGCACTGCCTCCGTCAATGATGCTCTGGTCTGCCGCTCCCGTGAAAAAGAACGACGAAAAGGCGAGCAACAAATAAACCGAAAAGATTACCAGTACCAAGCCGATAACGAAATGAACAGTTTCACTTCTAAATAACGCTGCCACTTTCCCAAAAAACGAGAGTGACAGCTCCGTATCTTTAGCTGTTGAATTTTTCTTTGCCATATTTTTTAAATAACTATTGAGAATTGATTGCAAAAATAATAAAAACTATCCTTCTGCCGCGTTGTTTTCATTCTTTAATTTCTCGTCTGCCGATTATAGGTATTCCTAATCTACAACTGTAGTTTTATCGCATGTTTTACTTACATGCTTGCATGAAATGACATAGCGCACTAATTTACAACAGATTGCGCCATGCAAGCAGACCTCATGCAAGCATGCAGGCAGATTTTGCCTACATGACGCAATCCATGCAAGCCCTATACGCATCAACCTACTCTTTTTCCTTCAAAAAATAAATCGGCTGTTTCTGCAACCCTTTGTTCACCAACACATTCTCCTCACAAAGACGACGAATCTGCCGCGTCGCAGTCGTGCGGGTCATGCCGCAAATCGACTGTACAACACTGCGGGTGATGAACTCATTCTTACGTAGATAGTTCACCACTTTTTGCTTCACCTCATCATCCGTCAGCCTCTTTTTCGTGAGATTCCGCAATTTCAGCGGCTTTACCTTCAATACTCCTATCTCACTGCGCAGCGCCTTGTCCGGTCTGAAAGTGATGTTTTTCAACTTCACCTTAGTACTTTTCCGCTTTGTCTCCAGTGTCACCGGTTCCGTGCAGGTCAGCGTGGGAACAAAGTAACCGATGCCGTCCAAATGTACCTGCCTGCCCTCCCCCAGCTCGCGTCCCACAAAATGCGACAAAGCATCGAGTACCGCCAGTACATCCGTCTCGGTCAGCGAGCAGTATTCTTGTATATGCCTGCGCAGCTCATCGGTCGTCGTGGAGCCGTTCAGTTTAATCCGGGGATGCAGGGTCAGTTCTTCCCCTTGTTTATCCTTCGTTTTCGGGTTTTCGTACCAATCAAATAAAATTGCCATATTCTTTCCTCCATTTTTAGATTCATTTCTGTTGCTGTCTGCAGGTTTCGTTCATGCAAAGTACCGGCTTTTATTAGGCAGAGCATAGGTCTTCCTTACGCAAAGAAGCGTTCTTCCTTCTGCTGAAAGCTTATCAACAAAAGATGCGCACAGCTGTGGTTCACCTTCTTCATATTTGTGATACACCTTCTTCACAACTATGAGAAAGACATTCCACGACTGTGCGCAACTACAAACTACAGAGGCAAAGATAATGAAAAGCAGGGGGCTTGGCAAAGGAATGCTAATCTTTTTCAGATTGAAGCATGTAATAATGCGGTAATAATAGCGCTATTTGCCCAGCTCCATAATTGCAATAATTAATCTTCTTCTTCATCATCGTCATAATCTTCATCGTAGTCATCATCATCGTCACCATCCCATCTACACCCACAAGCATCACAAGCATAATCATTAATACCGCTTGAATCAGGATAGACCAAATGCGAGCCACATTCAAGGCAACGCAACTTATTGTTATCATCATCGTCGTCCGCAATTTCATCACATGGCCATTCTCTTCCACAATCCGGACAAACATAATTCACGCCATCGAAATAGGCATTCTCATTCAAACAAAAAATACATTCCATAACTATCTTATTTTTAAATTATTACTTTTATTCATTATTCTTTTTGCATATAAGCAGCATTTAATCAGCACAACTCCCACCAGCATAGAACAGACAATGCCAATTGCAATGAAAAGAGGACTTCTATCAGCGGAAGCAATGCCGTTTTTTGCCAACACCCAAAGTCCCGTCTGAAAACAAACGGCCGACAACAAGCAGAACAGCAGCACATTGCGTTTCCAATGTTTTGGCATCGGTTCATTTTTTTCTACCTCTTCTACCATTTCCTTCATTGCTTCTTCAATCCATATCTTCATCTTCATTGTCTTGAGGATTTATTTCATATTTGGGGTCTAAATCATATCTGTACGCAAGCAAAAAATCGGCCTTTTTATCTTTGGGTTTACAAAGAGAATACAATATGGCCCCTACTACCAATGGGGCAGCCGCAACAACTGCAATCCCTGCCAGCATACCACCTCCTATTATACCGCCAATTGCAGCCAATCCGGAGGTTATTCCTGCTGCCGACAACCCAGCAACAACACCTGAAGCCGAAATCAAGCTTATCATTCCTGCCACCGTACAAGCAGATCCTCCACTTGCCATTATTTTGGCAACCAAATCATCTTTGTCTTTTCTAGTCATCTTTTTGTAAGCATCAAAATCTTTGCCTAATACAACGGTGAACATGATACAGAATTCTGCATAGCACACGTCAGTAGGATAGCTCTTGCCCTCGGCCAAACGTGTAATTGCGTACTTCGACATTGTCATAGCCACTGCAAGTTCATCAATAGAAATAGAAGAATTACTCATGAATGAACGCAAAAACGGAGCGAAACCGACTCCTTTTGGAAATTCTTGATTTTCCATAATCTTTTTTTTTAAAGTTTATATTATGGCGCCCTCTGCCTATAAAAACAAAAAGCAACCGTTAGCATTAACGATTGCAAAAATATGGGGGAAGAATCAAGCACGAAATAGACGTCTACGAAAAAGGCAATCAACCTCTTTATCCATTCCTCATGTTCTTTTTAAATTCTTCCCATTGCCAGTCAGGAAAGTTCAATGTATCATTTACGATTCTCCACGCGTCCTTTGGCAGGTCTAATAGAGTTTGCAATATTTTCCATGCATTTATTATTATAGATGTAGCATCGCCCTTTGTACACACCTTTCTTAGTGTTGCCCCGAAAGATCTGCCGTTCATTGTCATCAGAATCTTGTTGATATGCGTGTAAGGAGGTGAAACAGCCACTATTCTATTATTTTCTTTACCACACTTAGAAGTATCTAATGTTTTCAAATAAAATTGCATATACCCCAGAAGAAGTATAATCACATAGACAAATTGTTTATTAGTTTTCTTCTGGAAATCTCGCTCTTTCACATCTCCGTTTCCTACTATCCGCCACGCTGCCTCATAGTGTTTTTCTTTTGTTAAGTATCCACTTTCAGTGGCCTTTTCCAGCAGCTTCTCAAACAATTTTTTATTTGTCTTCCCCTTTCCCTTTTTCGACATTCGGCCTATCTTTTCAAGCAGTTCCTGATATGCCTCTTTTGTAAAGTTAACATCAGCAGAGAAACGTATCTTATCCTCTTTTTGAGACTCTTTCCGGGAGTCAGAACGTTTTCTCAGAGCCTCAACATCTTCATTTTCAAGATACCCCTCATATACACTTCTTATAAGACGAACCGCCCTTGCACCCACCTCCACAATATCCTCATCTTCATGAAGAGTAATCCAAAAGGGCCAATAAGTATGGTTGTTCGCATTATTTGTAGGCTTAAAGCGGTGAGTGAAAAATTTCCCCGGAAATGTATTTTCAAGAACAGCAGTAACATAATAACGAATATCTTCCCATTCTTCATTGAACATGGCCATCCCATCTTTATCATTCTCATCAAGAATCAGTCCCTTACACCCATAATAAATACCGACAACCGGTTCATACACATCATATTCTATCAGAAATTCATACCCTCTGCATCCATCCTTACTATACAATGTCTCCAGCTTATACATCATGTGATGCGGAGCCTTGTTTCCATGAAAAGAAGCATCCGCTTTAAAATCCTCCACTTCATCCAACAACCTCATCTTCTTTTTATAAAACTCTGAAGCTATGCCATTTAGTTCTTCCCAATGCTTCCGGTTCCTCTCTCTGATTTTATCTTTCTCCATCTCAGAGACAGCCTCCTGACAGTTCACATCACATTCGGCCCCATCAAAATCAATGCTAACACTGGAAAAATATTCAAGGGCTGCCTGCACTTCTTTCTTTTTAGCATAGACCTGCCTCGCTATAAAGATGCAAGCCTCCCGCGTAAGGTGATAGTTTTCCACGCTCCTACATGCACCAGAGCCTACCCCAACCATTTCAACCATCAGGTTAAAATGGTCATCCACATTTATGCCATCCGCTTCGGCGGACTTCATGGCCTTTGCCAATGGAACGGAAAATTTCTGGTACGTACTATACCCCAAAGCAGCGCACAATTCCCTCGAAGTCCAGTATGACCGTCCTTGCCCATCAAACTTCCTTATTTTCTCAAAAGGTGATTTATCACTGATTTTCAATTCTTTATTCATAAAGACAGAAACAAATTACATGATATAAAAATCCTCATCTATAATGACGAACACTCAACAACACTAATATCAAGCATGAAGATAGCAATAAAAAAACATCCCGTCACATAATTGGAAACATTTTGTATACAGAGAGACGGGAGCAATGCCCTATATTTGCAACCGGTCAATCAATCACCGGCCATGAAAAACAGGTAGTTTATGAGAAATTTCATTGTATTATGCTTATTGGCATGTCTGGCATCATGTACAGACAAAAAAGAATTCCAGACAATAAGAGAACGAATCGATTTATCAGGAAATTGGAACAGTTCATTAGGGAACTGCACATTGCCCGGTACGACGGATGAAAACAAGTTGGGAGACGGCAGGCATCCCACCAATGTAACCTCCCAGTTGACACGGACTTATCCCTACTCCGGCATCGTAGAATATGAAAAAGATGTTGAAATTCCCGTACAGATGGAAGGGAAACGCCTGATACTCTTCATGGAACGTACAAAGCCCAGTACTCTCTGGATAGACGGGGACAGCGTCGGCACGTTGGGACATATCTATGCACCTCACTGCTATAGCCTGCCGGCCTTGGCACCCGGCAGCCACCATATAAAGATACGCATTGACAATTCCCCCAGCTCCGTACCAGCCGAAATCCAAAGCTCGCATGCCTGGACCGACGGCACACAAACCAACTGGAACGGTATTCTGGGCGACTTCTACATCGAAGCGACCCCACACACCTATCTCAAGCAGGTACAAGTCTACCCATCTGTAAAGGAGAAAAAGGCCCGCATCCATGTAAACATATACAGCGATTCAGAGCAATCGGGCATAGTGACCCTTTCTGCCAAGACGTGGAACACCCAACAAGAACACCAGTTGCCGGACATGGAAAAACAAGTCGGCTTGAGCAAAGGTGAAAATAAGATAGAACTGGTGCTCGACATGGGCAACCGGATGCAGACATGGAGCGAATTCCACCCCACACTTTATGCACTGAACGTGACCCTTGCCACAAACGAGGGTAAAGACAATATAATAACAGATTTCGGTATGCGCGACTTTGCCACCGAAGGTACTCAGTTCACCATAAACGGCTTCAAGACCTTCTTGCGCGGCAAACACGACGCTTGCGTATTCCCACTTACCGGATATGCGCCGATGGATGTAAAGTCCTGGCGAAAAGTTTTTCAAACAGCCAAGAGTTATGGCATCAACTACTACCGTTGCCATTCCTACACCCCGCCCCGCGCCGCTTTTGCCGCTGCCGACATCGAGGGTATCTATTTCCAAGCCGAGTTGCCTTTATGGGGAAGCATTTCACCGGACAACCATCGCTTGAATGACTTCTTGCTGAACGAAGCCTATATGACCCTCGACTACATGGGCAATCACCCCTCATTCACCATGTTGGGACTGGGCAACGAGTTGGGTGGCGACGTTGACCTGATGCGCAATTGGCTGGACGGATTCAGAAAACATGACAACCGCCATCTCTATTCGTTCGGTTCCAACAACTTCCTGGGTTGGGGAGGTGCCATAGACGGTGAAGATTATCTGACAACCTGCCGGGTAGGAGGAGGCGAAGGCTATACAACGCACGTACGCAGTTCATTTGCCTTTGTCGATGCCGAAAAGGGAGGTATCTTGAACAACACCCGTCCCAATACCCGTGCGGATTATACTGCTGCCATAGCGAAATCTCCCCGACCGGTCATCAGTCACGAAACCGGACAGTTCCAAATTTATCCCGACTACAAGGAGTTGGAGAAATACACCGGCGTATTGCATCCATATAACTTGGAGATATTCCGTGACCGGCTCAATGAAAATGGACTACAGGACCAGATTGACGCATTCCATCAGGCCACCGGCCGGTTTGCCGTCGAATGCTACAAGGCTGATATTGAATACGGCCTGCGCACTGCCGGTTTAGGCGGATTCCAGATGCTCGACCTTCAAGACTTTCCCGGACAAGGCTCGGCACTGGTAGGCATTCTGGATGCTTTCATGGACAGCAAAGGCATTGTCACTCCCGAAACATTCCGCGGCTTTTGTGCTCCGGTGGTACCGCTGGCGCTTATGGACACCTACTGTTACAGCAACAAAGAAGAGCTGAACATAGGCCTCGCCCTGACAAATTACGAAGAGCAACCATGGTCTGATGCATTATGCTGGCGTCTGGAAAGCCTGAGTGACAGCGTAACTTTTGTTCGCGAAGGCAAAGTCCCCGCCCATGTAGAGCAAGGAAAAGCAATGCAGGTGGGCGAGTTGAAAAGCACCCTTACCGAAATAGACAAGCCTGCCCAATTGCGACTGACACTGACCACCGGGAATTATCATAACTATTATAACTTATGGGTATACCCCGACCGGACACCGGAAAGCGAAGCGGACATCTTCATCTGTCAGTCCTTGGATGACGAGGCGCGAAAGAGACTGAGCCAAGGAGGGAAGATACTGCTTATACCCGACCACAAAGCCATTGAAGAACAGAGTGTAGGCGGACTTTTTACTCCTGACTACTGGAACTATGCCATGTTCAAAAGCATTTCGGAAAACGCCGGCCGCGAAGTTTCGCCGGGCACCCTCTCCTTGCTGATGGACGAGAAACATCCCTTGTTCCGGCAGTTCCCCACCGAGTGCCATAGCAACTGGCAATGGTGGAGCATCGTACGCCATGCCCGCCCCTTTATTCTGAATGCTACGCGCCACGAATACAAGCCGCTTATCCAAGTAGTAGACAATGTGGAACGGAACCACAAGTTAGGCTTGCTGTTCGAATTTGCCGTAGACAACGGTAAGGTATTGGTTTGTATGAGCAACCTCGAAGCAATTCGCCACACTCCGGAAGGAGGTCAGCTGCGCAATGCCATTTTAAGCTATATGAAGTCGGCTGAGTTCTCTCCCACCGAGACGCTGACCTCACAGCAGTTGCAGCACATATTAACAACCGAGGTGAGGAAGCAAGACATTGTCGGCGTGAAAAACCAGTCGGATTACGACGTACAGCCGGAATAAATATGAGAAGTTTCATCATAATTCCACTTTTCCTCGGCTGTCCCGTCATTTTTCAGTAGCTTTGCGGACTTTAATACAGCAAGCACCCCATGAAACTTACCCTTATACGCACCGCTCGTGAAACCGGCAAAGAGACATTCAGCACATGGCCCAGCGACACCTTGATGGAGAAGATGAAAACCGAGAACAAAGCCGGACACATATCCGCCTTGCGCAGCCTCATTCCCCACATCACCGGAAGCAACGGACACTACCCCTGCATAGACAAACTGCCACGCATCTGCCCTGCCGCAGAATATGCCCGCAGCAAAGAGGGGGAAAGATACCTGAAAACCTACAACGGACTGGTACAGATTGAAGTCAACCACCTGGCCAATGCCGTGGAAGTGGAGCAAGTAAAGCGCCAGGCGGCCCTGCTGCCACAAACTTTTGCCGCCTTTTGCGGAAGCAGCGGACGAAGCGTAAAAATATGGGTACTGTTTGCCACCCCCGACGGTTCGCGCCCCAGGCAGGAAGAAAAAATCAGGCTGTTTCATACCGCTGCCTACCGGCTCGCCGTAAACTGTTATCAGCCCCTGCTCCCCTACCCCGTCACACTGAAAGAACCTGCCGTGGAGCAAAGCTGCCGCATGACGCTCGATGACCGTCCCTATTACAATCCGTCTGCCGTCCCTTTCTGTCTGGAACAGCCTTTGTCCGTGCCCGACGAGCCCACCTTCGGCCAACGGAAACAGACCGAAGCAAACCCGCTGATGCGCATTGCCCCCGGCTATCCGGCCTCCCAAACCTTCTCCATCCTCTTCGAAGCCGCCCTGAACCGTACCTTCGAAGAGCTGGAAAACTGGAAACGGGGCGATGACCTTCGCCCCCTGCTCTACCTGCTTGCCAGGCATTGCTACAAAGCCGGCATTCCCGAAGAAGAGGCAGTACGTCAAGTCATGATGCACTACTACCGCGAAGCGGATGAACAACTGGTGCGCATGACCCTGCACAACCTCTACCGCGAATGCAAAGGCTTCGGCACCCGTAGCAGCATGACCCGCGACCAAATCACCGCCTTCCGCCTGGAAGAATTCATGAACAGACGCTATGAGTTCCGCTGGAACACCGTGCTGGGAGAATTGGAATTCCGCCAACGGGACTCCATACACTTCCATTTCCGCCCTGCCGACCAGCGGGTAAGAAGCAGTATCGGACAGAATGCCCTGAAAGAAGGAATCAGCGTATGGGACAGAGATGTGGCACGCTACCTCAACTCGGACGCCATTCCCTTGTACAACCCCATCGAAGAATATCTGAACAGCACCGGACATTGGGACGGCAAGGACCGTATCCGCGCATTGGCCGACCTCGTCCCCTGCAACAATCCGTACTGGCGGGAACTCTTCTACCGCTGGTTTCTCAGCATGACGGCGCACTGGCAAAACATCGACCGTCAGCATGGAAACAACACGTCTCCCCTACTGGTCGGAGCCCAAGGCTATCGTAAAAGTACCTTCTGCCGCATCCTGCTGCCACCCGAACTGCGCTTCGGATATACCGACAGTATCGACTTCAAAAGCAAGCAGGACGCAGAGCGGAGCCTCGGCCGCTTTTTCCTGATAAACATCGACGAATTCGACCAAATCAGCGTCAATCAGCAAGGTTTTCTAAAGCATCTGCTGCAGAAACCCGTGGCAAACCTGCGCAAGCCTTACGGCACCGCCATCCAGGAAATAAGACGCTACGCCTCCTTTATAGCCACCAGCAACCAGAAAGACCTGCTGACAGACCCCAGCGGCAGCCGCCGTTTCATCTGCATCGAAGTCACCGGCCCCATCCATACCAATGTCACCATCAACTACCGGCAACTCTACGCACAAGCCATGGATGCCATAGCCAAAGGTGAACGCTACTGGCTGGACGATTCCGACGAAGCCATCTTGAAACAGACCAACCGGGAGTTTGAACAGCCCACACCGTTGGAACAGTTCTTCCTCTGCCACTTCCATCCCGCCGAAAATGAAGAGGAAGGAGACTGGATGACCCCTATGGAGATTCTCTCCTTCTTGCAAACCAAGACCAAAGACCGGCTGTCCATCAATAAAGTGGCTCTGTTCGGACGTGCACTCCACAAACTGGGCATCAGCAGCCGCCGGAAGACAAGAGGAACAGAATATCATGTAGTGAAAAAAGAATAATCCTGCCAATTAATTTGCTTCTACTTTCGGTTTGCGCTATCTTTGCGTTTCAAATCAAGAAGATATGAAAAAAGAAAGTCAAGTGATATTCGACCGGAATGCCGTAGAGTTTGTGACCGTAGCCGCCGAGTTTTGCAAGTTTCTGGAACAAGCGGAAGGGGTGAAACGTTCCGCGTTCGTCGATACCTCCTTAAAAATACTTCCGCTGCTCTACCTGAAGGCCTCCATGCTGCCCGAGTGCGAAACCATAGGAGACGAGGCGCCGGAAACATTCGTCACCGAAGAGACCTATGAGGTACTCCGCATGAACCTCGCCAATATCCTGGCCGAGAAAGACGACTACCTGGACGTATTCGTATCTGACATGAAGTATAGTGACCAGCCCATCACCAGGAACATTTCCGAAGACTTGGCCGACATATACCAGGACATCAAGGACTTTATCTTCGTATTCCAGCTGGGTTTCAACGAGACGATGAACGATTCGCTTGCCATCTGCCAGGAAAACTTCCGCCTCCATTGGGGACAAAAGCTTGTCAACACCCTGCGTGCCCTGCACGAGGTGAAGTATGCGCAAGGCGAGGATGAAGAGGAGGAAACCGCAGACTTTGAATATTAAATTATGGTTATCAAAAGAACAATAGATAAAGAAACAGTGAAAGACCTGCCCAAAGCCGCCTTTCCGGGACAGATACATGTCGTACAGACACCGTGGGAAGCGGAGAAGGCAGTCGCCTATCTGAAGTCCTGCCCGTTGCTGGGCATAGACAGCGAAACCCGTCCATCGTTCACAAAAGGACAGATACACAAGGTGGCCCTGCTGCAGATTTCCTCAGAGGAACATTGCTTTCTGTTCCGCCTCAACCTGACGGGACTGACTCTGCCGGTTATCACATTGCTGGAAAACCCAAGTGTAACGAAAGTAGGCCTTTCCTTGCGGGATGACTTCATGATGCTGCACAAGCGTGCTCCTTTCGAACAACATGCGTGCATTGAATTGCAGGAATACGTCCGCGCTTTCGGCATCCAGGATAAAAGCCTGCAAAAGATATATGCCATCCTCTTCGGGGAAAAGATTTCGAAAAGCCAGCGCCTTTCCAACTGGGAAGCCGAAACCTTGACCGAACCGCAGAAACTGTATGCCGCCACCGATGCCTGGGCATGCCTCAACATCTACAACAAGCTGCAAGAACTGAAACGGACAGGAGATTTTGAGATAGAAGCCAATAATAATGTGGTAATGTAATGCACATTATCACATTACCACATTAATCACATTATATATATGTACAAAGTATACCTTAAACCCAATAAAGAGGAGTCATTAAAGCGTTTTCACCCGTGGGTGTTTTCCGGCGCCATCGCACATTTCGACGGAGAGCCCGAAGAAGGGGAAGTTGTTGAAATCTACACGTCCAAAAAGGAATTCATAGCCAAAGGGCATTTTCAGATTGGCAGTATCGCCGTACGCGTACTGACCTTCCGTCAAGAAGAAGAAATCAATGCGGACTTCTGGAAACGCAAACTCAGCATAGCATACGACATGCGCCGCAGTATCGGCATAGCCGGAAACCCGACTAACAATACCTATCGCCTGGTACATGGAGAGGGAGACAACCTGCCGGGGCTGGTTATCGACATTTATGCCCGTACCGCAGTGATGCAGGCACATTCTGCCGGTATGCACCTCGACCGCATGGCCATTGCCGATGCCCTTACCGAAGTGATGGGCAGCCAGATTGACAATATCTATTACAAATCGGAGACGACCCTTCCCTTCAAGGCCGACCTCTATCCGGAGAATGGTTTCTTGAAAGGCGGCAGCACGGACAATGTAGCCATGGAGTACGGCCTGAAGTTCCACATCGACTGGCTGAAAGGCCAAAAAACCGGTTTCTTCGTAGACCAACGCGAGAACCGTTCGCTACTGGAACGCTATGCCAAAGGCCGCAGCGTACTGAATATGTTCTGCTATACCGGCGGCTTCTCCGTATATGCCATGCGTGGAGACGCCAAACTGGTGCATTCCGTGGACAGCTCCGCCAAAGCCATCGACTTGACCAACAAGAACATCGAACTGAACTTCCCGGGTGACACCCGCCATGCCGCCTATGCAGAAGATGCCTTCAAATACCTTGACCGCATGGGCGACCAATACGACCTGATAGTTCTTGACCCTCCTGCTTTTGCCAAGCACCGCGATGCTCTGCGCAATGCCCTGCAAGGCTACCGCAAACTCAATGTCAAGGCTTTCGAAAAAATCAAGCCCGGAGGTATTCTTTTCACTTTCTCGTGCTCGCAAGCCGTCAGCAAAGAAAACTTCCGCACCGCCGTGTTCACAGCCGCTGCCATGTCCGGCCGCAGCGTACGCATCCTGCACCAACTGACGCAACCTGCCGACCACCCGGTCAGCATCTATCATCCGGAAGGGGAATACCTGAAAGGACTGGTTCTATATGTAGAATAAAGGAAAAAGCAGGCTTTGTTAGCCTGTTTTTCTTAAATAGAGTTAATAAAAAGCAGAAATACGCCAAAACAGCATGTTATATAACATAAACCGTGTATATTTGCACTGTGTTTTTCATGGTATTAGATTTAAGGTTAATAAAGATTGGGTGTCTGGGATAGATACCCTTCTTTTTTTATAATACATTCCTTCCCAAAACCCATCCCTCATTAATCTCTTTCGTTGAAGAAAAAGCCGTACAGAACTTGTTTTTCTCCTAGTCTCATTGTACATTTGCATCTATTACATAATTCAAAACATAAAAAGCTAATATTATGAGCATCAAATTCCGACTCACTGCCATGCAATTCCTGCAATTCTTCGTTTGGGGAGCATGGCTGATTTCATTAGGTGGTTACATGGGCGGTACGTTACATTTTGAAGGCGGACAAATCGGAGCAATCTTTGCAACCATGGGTATAGCCTCACTGATAATGCCCGGACTGACCGGTATCATCGCCGACAAATGGATAAACGCCGAACGCCTTTATGGCATACTCCACCTCATCGGTGCCGGTGCTCTGATTTATGCTTCAACTGCCACCACATACAACCACATGTACTGGGCCATGCTGCTCAACATGCTTGTTTACATGCCTACACTATCTCTGGCCAACACCGTATCCTACAATGCATTGGAAAAATATAAGATGGATTTGATAAAAGACTTCCCTCCCATCCGTGTATGGGGAACGGTAGGCTTTATCTGTGCCATGTGGGCTGTGGACCTCACCGGGTTCAAGGCAAGTTCGGCACAGCTCTATGTGGCAGCCATATCGGCAGCCATGCTGGGACTTTATGCTTTCACTTTGCCAGCCTGCCCCCCCATGCGCAGCGAAGGAAAAACGATGCTCTCCGCTTTCGGACTGGACGCACTGGTGCTGTTCAAGCGCAAGAAGATGGCTATCTTCTTCTTGTTCTCCATGCTGCTGGGAGCCGCCCTTCAAATAACAAACACATACGGCGACCTTTTCCTGGGTTCGTTTGCTTCCATACCCGAATATGCAGATTCGTTCGGTGTAAAACACTCCGTCATCCTGCTCTCCATCTCGCAAATGAGTGAGACGCTGTTTATCCTTGCCATCCCCTTCTTCCTGAAACATTTCGGAATCAAGCGTGTTATGTTAATAAGTATGTTTGCATGGGTATTCCGTTTCGGGCTCTTTGCCCTCGGAGACCCGGGAAGCGGACTCTGGATGCTCATTCTCTCGATGATTGTCTACGGCATGGCATTTGACTTTTTCAATGTATCGGGCTCGCTGTTTACAGAAATGGAGGCACATCCCAGTATCCGTGCCAGCGCACAAGGCTTGTTCTTCATGATGACGAACGGTGTGGGAGCCATCATCGGAGGTTATGCCAGCGGAGCCGTGGTGGATGCCTTCTCGGTATATGCCGAAGGCGGAGGACTGGTAAGCCGCGACTGGACACCGGTATGGCTTATCTTTGCAGGATATGCTTTAGTCATTGGTCTGCTATTTGGAATGGTGTTCCGCTATAAACATAATCCGGAAAAAATAGAGAAAAACTGATTGAGAGTCAGGTTGATTTAATAGGTATGAATAAGAAAAAGATAGAACTACAAGTACTAAACATTTCCAACAGCCAGGCGCAAGCGGGTGCCTATGCCCTGGTACTGGGTGAAGTGGGTGGCAAACGCCAGCTTCCGATTATTATAGGTGCCACCGAAGCACAAGCTATGGTCATCGAGATGAAAGGTATTGTACCGCCCCGTCCGCTGACCCATAACCTATTTGCTTCCGTTCTTGAGGTGCTGGGTGTAAAACTGATGCGTATTCTTATCTATAAAGTAGACAACGGGGTATTTTACTCTTACCTTTATATGAAAGCCGAAGAAACCATTCTCCGGATTGATGCGCGTACCAGCGACGCCGTTGCCCTGGCATTGCGCATGAATGCCCCCATCTTTGTCTACGAAGACATCCTCGAAGCAGAATGTCTGAAAACCGCCGAAGGTTCCACCGACCCGATGGGAGGCAGCGAACCGGACAAAGACGAACTGCTGCAGGAAGACACGATAGGCATACTGAAAACGGCCCTGCAAAAAGCAATCGAAGAAGAGGATTACGAACGAGCCGCACAGATAAGAGACCAAATCAACCAACTCAAAAACAATTTGTAACATGCACGTATTCTATACTCCCGACATACAGACCCACGCAGAACTGCCCGAAGAGGAAGCAGCACATGCCGTACGGGTCTTACGCCTGCAAGCAGGCGACGAGGTTATGCTGACAGACGGAAAGGGCTGCTTCTATCGCGCCGAAATCAGTACGGCTACCAACAAACGCTGCCTGGTGAATATTCTGGAAACCCTTCCGCAAGCCCCCTTGTGGAAAGGTCATCTGCACATTGCCATGGCACCTACCAAGAACATGGACCGTACAGAGTGGTTTGCCGAGAAAGCGACGGAAATAGGGTTTGATGAACTGACATTCCTGAACTGCCGTTTCTCGGAACGGAAAGTCATCAAGACGGAGCGCATCTCCAAAATTCTGGTTTCTGCCATCAAGCAGTCGCTCAAGGCACGCCTGCCCCAACTGAATGAAATGACAGACTTCAACAAGTTCATCACACAGCCTTTTCCGGGTCAGAAATTCATCGCCCACTGTTATGAAGGCGAAAAACCGCTTTTGAAGGATATGGTACATCCCGGAGAGGACGCTCTCGTACTAATCGGTCCTGAAGGAGACTTCAGCGAAGAGGAAGTCCGGAAGGCGACGGAAAACGGTTTTATCCCCATCAGCTTGGGAAAATCAAGGTTGCGTACAGAGACGGCGGCACTGGTTGCCTGCCACATCCTCAATTTACAGAATCAATGATACTCACTAAAACAAAAACTATATGAAAAAGAACCTATTCTTCCACTTCTCAGTACTGGCAATGCTCATCGTGCTGATAAGCGCTTGTTCGTCCAAAAAGCCAGAATACACCAACGTTATTCCTTCCGATGCCTCGCAAGTCATCGCTGTCAATTTAAAATCATTGGCAGACAAGGCCGGTACCAAAGATAAAGAGACTAAAGAAGCACTGCAAAAGCTGACAGATGCCTTGAAAAGCGATATGAATGCAGCTACTTTCCAACAATTGGAGGCTGTACTGAAAGACCCTGCCAAATCGGGAGTGGACGTCAATGCACCGATTTATGTCTTCAACGCTCCCTCGTTCCCCTACACCACCATGGTAGCCAAGGTTCAAAGTGAGGATGATTTGCTGAAGCTTCTGGAAGTTACGGAGAAAGAACAGATAATCAGCCATGTGGCAGAAGCGGACGGTTACAGTTTTGCACAAATCAACAAGCGGGCATTGCTCGCTTTCACTCCTACCACGCTTATGGTGGTGAACTACACCGGCACATCGCAACTGGAAAAAGTCAAAGAAGGAATTCCCGCCTTGCTGAAACAGACCGGAGAAAACAGCATCAACAGTAACACCGCTTTCAAGAAAATGCAAAAGCAGGATGGAGACATCAATATGCTCATCTCTCCTTCCAGCCTGCTGAGTGCATACGCCAATCCGCTGAATTACGGAATATCCCACAATATCGACCTGAAAGACTTGAAGATGCTGGGAAGTCTCTCCTTCGAAAAAGGGAAAATAGAACTGAAAGTAGAGAGCTATACCGAGAACACAGAATTGAAAGCACTTTTCGAAAAGCAAATCAAAAGTACTTGTCCCATCGAAAACACGTTCTTGAAGTATTTCCCAAAATCTACCCTGGCGCTATTCAGCATAGGTATCAATGGAGAAGAGTTCTACAATGTGCTGCAAGAGAATGAGCAGTTCCGCAACGATTTCTCCATTACCAAAGCCGCTGAAGTAAAAGACTTGTTCAGTGCTTTCCACAACGACCTGACCATAGGCCTTATCAATGTAACCATGAACAGCAATCCTTCTTTCCTGGCCTATGCCAGCGTAAAGAACGATGCTCCCTTGAAAGCCCTTTATGAGAAAAAGTCCGAACTGGGACTGAAACGCGGCGAAGACATCGTGAAATTGAATGAGAATGAATATGTCTATAAATCACGCGCTATCAACATATTCTTCGGCATACGAGACAAACAGATGTACGCCACCAATGACGAACTGTTGTATAAGAATGCATGCAAGACCGCTGACCCGTCTGCCAAAGAGACGGACTTCGCTTCCAGTCTGAAAGGCAAGCGCACAGCCTTTGTCATCAATGCGGAAGCCGTACTTGACCTGCCCGTTATAAAATTGCTTGTTGGGTTCGGCGGACAAGAGTATAGCACCTATTACTCGCTGCTCGGTAATATCTCGTATCTGGAAGCTGTCGGCAACGAGGACAAGGCAACCGTTACCCTGCAGCTGAAGAACAAGAATGTTAATGCACTGAAACAGATTGTGGACTTTATCAAGCAGTTTGCAGGAATGTAATTTAAGGATTAAGGATTAAGGATTAGAGATTAAGGATTAATACCACTCATGAATAGGATTCACCTACGGCAAACACTACCTCAAGTGTTTGCCGACCGTGATGCCATTACCTCAGACGTATGGCATCGGGACATTACGTTCCACAAAGGAAAACGTTATCTCATAGAAGCCGCTTCGGGCACCGGAAAATCATCGCTTTGCAGCTATGTTTACGGCTACCGCAACGATTATCAGGGAATCATCAACTTTGATGAGCGCAATATCCGTTCACTCTCCGTCAATGACTGGACAGATATACGCAAACACTCCCTCAGCATTCTTTTTCAGGAGTTGCGTATCTTTCCCGAACTTACCGCCATCGAAAACATACAACTGAAGAACCGGCTTACCAACTTCAAAAAAAGGAAAGAAGTCCTTACCCTATTCGAGGCAATCGGCATTGCCGACAAGGTAAACGAAAAAGCCGGGAAGCTATCTTTCGGCCAGCAACAAAGAGTCGCCTTTATCCGCAGCCTCTGCCAGCCTTTCGACTTCATCTTCCTGGATGAACCCATCAGCCATCTGGATAACGAGAACGGAACAATCATGGGCAGGCTGCTGACAGAAGAAGCCAGCCGCCAAGGAGCGGGAATCATAGTGACTTCCATCGGCAAACATCTGGAATTGGATTATGATGAAATTTATCAATTATAAATGTGGCTAATATGAACCGACTTGTTTGGAAACTTCTCCGCCAGCACATCAGTGTCGGACAGTTGGCAGGCTTTTTCCTCGCCAATCTCTTCGGCATGATGATTGTATTGCTGAGCGTACAATTCTATCGTGATGTCCTTCCCGTTTTTACGGAAGGGGACAGTTTCATGAAGAAGGATTATATCATTGCTACCAAGAAAATCAGTACTTTGGGCAGCTTTGCCGGGAAAAGCAATACCTTCTCCAAAGATGAGATAAAAGACCTGAAAGCCCAACCTTTCACCAAAGGGGTAGGCGCGTTCACTCCTTCCTTGTTCAAAGTCTCTGCCGGACTCGGTATGCAGGAAGCCGGTATCCGCTTGTCGACAGAGATGTTTTTCGAGTCTGTACCCGACGAATATGTGGATGTCAGTCTGGACAAATGGCATTTTGATGAAGATACCCGGATAATTCCCATCATCGTTCCGCGCAATTATCTGAACCTCTATAACTTTGGCTTTGCACAAAGCCGGAGTCTGCCGAAACTCTCCGAAGGTTTGATGAGTCTGGTACAGATGGATATCATGATGCGGGGCAACGGACGTGTGGAACAATATAAAGGCAACATTGTAGGATTCTCCAACCGGCTGAATACCATTCTCGTTCCCCAATCCTTCATGGACTGGGCCAACAAGAATTTTGCACCGGAGAAAGAAGCTGAACCGTCCCGACTTATTGTGGAAGTGAAGAATCCTACCGACACAGCCATCACCGACTATTTCCAGCAAAAGAATTACGAAACCGAAGGCAACAATCTGGATGCCGGAAAGACAACTTATTTCCTGCGTCTCATTACAGCTATCGTCGTGGGCGTAGGATTGTTCATCAGCATTCTGTCATTCTACATCCTGATGCTGAGCATCTTCCTGCTTCTCCAAAAGAATACGGTAAAACTGGAAAACCTGCTGCTGATAGGATATAGCCCGACGCGGGTAGCCACGCCTTATTATATACTGACAGTAGGGCTGAATGTACTGGTACTGCTCCTCGCCATCGGCTGCGTGGCATGGGTACGCAGTTACTATATAGAAGTAGTCCAAAACCTCTTCCCGCAACTGGAGAGCGGTTCACTGCTTCCATGCATATTGACCGGCGGTCTGCTGTTTCTGGCAGTATCACTGCTGAACGTACTGGCAATACAACGGAAAGTCAGTAACCTCATCAGGTTAAGAAGATAAAGCCAGGCTCATCGGAAAACAGATAGATAAGTCCCGAAAATCAGGGTATTGCTCCTATCCCAACACTCGAAACAAACTTTATCCGTTTTCCTTTTCATCCAGCTTTTTCAGCCTCAACAATGCCTCCATATAGTAGTAATCAGCATAGATGATAGAGGCATCAATCTCCGACTTGGCAGGCCAGTGCCCGGTAGAGTGCAACAAGAAAGAAGGTTTGCTCTCTCTACTCTGATATTTATCCGAACTAAGACTTTTCAACATCTTTATGGCAGCACCCTTGTACTCCCTCCCCTTTTCACCAGGCAGATAAGTAGAAAGCTCCAATAATGCGGAAGCTACTACTGCGGCAGCCGATGCATCACGTGGAGCATCCGGAATGGCAGGGTCATTAAAATCCCAGTACGGCACATAATCTTCCGGCAAATTCTTGAGATATACATCCGTCACCTTTTGCACAAAATCCAGATAACGGACATCTTTTGTTTCACGATAGACCGTAGTATATCCATAAATTCCCCAAGCCTGCCCACGGGCCCACATTGAATTGTCCGCATACCCCTGATGGGTACATCCCCGGATAAAATCTCCCGTCAACGTATCGTAAACTGCTACATGGCAGGAAGTATAATCCGGACGGAACTGGTACTTCATGGTCTTATCGGCATGAGAGACGGCTATATCTGCCAAATATGGATTACCACCATTCTTGGCTGCCCAGAACAGCATCTCCAGATTAATCAGGTTATCCATAATCGTATTATGCCCACCGAACATCTCCACATTGCGCGGCCACGAAAGGATAGTGCCTACACGGGGATTGAACAAGGTAGCCAATGAATCTGCCGTATTCAGAATCACCTGCTTGTATTCGGGATTATGGGTCAACCGGTACCCGTTTCCATAACTGCAAAAGACCAAAAAGCCCAAATCATGGTCGAAAGCCGGGATTTCGGAAAGGAATTTCAGAGAAGCTGTGAATTTCTCCGCTTCCTCTTTAATCTTTTCATCACCGGTGTACTCGTAATCATACCACAAAATACCCGGCCAGAAGCCGCTGCACCATTCATCTTTCGTAGCCTTGCGATAATTCCAGTCGTACTGGCCATCCAAGATATTACGAGGCATCATCGTATAGTCAATCTTACCTCCCTTTCCACGCATGATGTCCAAAGTACGATGCACCTGACGATTACAATAATCCAGTTCCTTATCAACAATCAACTCCTCTTTTGAAATTGAACAAGCAGCAAGCAAACATAGTCCCAAGCCTGCCAATAGTGTTTTTGTTTTCATTTATCTTATCTTTTTATTTTTCTATGCGAAACCAGTCAGCATCAACCCAACCTCTATCTTTACCGAACGGAGCCGTACTGAACAAACCGACTTTAGCGCCAATCCACTTGCCTTGACGTGCAGTAAACGGTTCACCGGCCGGTTGATATTTCTTTCCATCCAAACTATAATGGAAATGGCAGACCCCATTCTTACCTACCTTTACCCGCAAATAGATGTCCCGTTCATAATTGGGGAACAGTCCGGCTTCAAGCTTCCGGCTTACCGGCAATTCCATCAAACGGGTAGAAGTTTCTTTATTTTGTTGCTCGGCATCTTTGCAGACCACCTGCTTTAGTACGAATCTGTCGCCTTGCTTCTCCACTCCAATGTAACAATAGTCCCATCCCATCACAATCAATCCGGATTGCTGTCCGTCAGCTTTAGCCACCACCTTCAACTTGGTCGTGGCAGCAAACTCTTCTGCCGGAAACTTTTGCAACAACAGATTCGGCACTTCCCAGAAATTCACGAAGTCCTCGGACAGCACATGCCCATAGATACGCATATACCCCAAATCGGAAGTAAAACCAAAAGCATCCTGATAATTGGCATGCCATTCCCATTGCAGCCCCAACCGGCGGGAATTGAACTCATCACTCTCTGCCGGAGTCTCTACCGGATATGTCTTCCCGACATTCGGTTTCCGATACCGTCTTACCGGTTCTCCGCAACCGTCACCGTCCTTATCTTCACCAATGACAGGCCAACCCTCCGTCCACTTCACCGGATTAAGATGAATGACCCGCCCATACATTGCTTTATCCTGAAAATGTACAAACCAGGATTCACCGGAATTCGTCTCTACCCAAGCGCCCTGATGCGGGCCGTTGATGTCCGTACTTCCTTGCGCCATCACCCTCTTCACTTCGTAAGGGCCATAAACATTCTTTGAACGGAGTGCCAGTTGCCAACCGGTAACCACCCCACCGGCAGGGGCCAATATATAATAATACCCATTGCGTTTGTAGAATTTGGGGCCTTCCACCGTATGGTTCACCCCGTCATTGCCATCAAATACCAACACCGGTTCGCTGATGACTTTGGTTCCTTCCGGATTCATTTCGCATACCGTGACGACACTGTTGAAAGCTGCACGGCTTCCGGCCCACGCATGAACCAGATAGACCTTCCCGTCTTCATCCCACAAAGGCGTAGGGTCTATCATGCCTTTTCCGGCCTTTACCAATACCGGTTTATCCCATTCACCTTGCGGGTCTTTAGCCTTCACCATAAAAATGCCGAAATCCGGATCTCCCCAATAAATATAGAACTCACCGTTATGGTAACGTATGGAAGGAGCCCACACGCCCTTTCCATGCTGAGGCTTGTTATAGAATTCTTCCGGTTCGATAGTTTTCAACGCGTAGTTTACCAGTTTCCAATTCACCAAATCCTTGGAATGGAGAATGGGCAACCCCGGAGTACAATTAAAGCTGGAAGCGGTCATATAAAAATCATCTCCCACCGCACACACATCCGGATCGGAATAGTCGGCATGCAGAACAGGATTCATATACGTCCCATCCTTCCGGTCGGCAACCCAAACTTTGGAAACGGACTGTCCACATACAGCCTGACAAAATGCAAGTACTCCAAACAGTATAAAAAACATCTTTACCATAACAACACCTTCTTTGAATAATCTATCATCTATACGTTCAAAGGGAGAATTACACCCAAACCTTTATAATATTTTTCCTTTATATTTTTTAAATCCCTTCGCCTCTTTCGCCTCCACCGGTACAAAACGAACCGCAGCACCGCCACTGGGCTTCAGGTCAAACTTCATCGTCATGGAAGCATCCACCAATAAATAACTGCATTCCACCTGCGTGCGTGTCTTCACCTTTTCGCCGCCATCGGTATAGACAGAAGCAAGATAGACTTTATTCTTATCCAAGAAATCCAAAGGAATTTCTTCTTCGGAACCTTCATTATTGGTCATCGCCCCCAAGAACCATTCCTGCCCTTTACGACGGGCCATCGTTATGTTTTTGCCGGGAGCGCCATCCAATACTTTCGTATCGTCGAATACAGTTTGCAAGTTCTCAAACCATTCCATTTCCGGTTCTCCGTGATAGAACGACGGTTTGTCATACCAGAAGATAGTTTGCAGCGGACTGTAGAACACGAGCGATGCTGCCAGTTGGTGGGCATGAGTCGTTTTCAGCCGTTTGTCGAAATAACAGATCGTATAGTCGGCTGCACCGTTTATCATGCGAGTGAAGGGAATCGTGACATTATGAGTTGCATCGGGAAACTCTTCGTTTCCGCAAATACCTTCCTGAGTCAATAAATTCGGATAAGTACGACTGAAGCCTGAAGGGCGATACTCATCATGGATATTCATCAGCAGATGGTTCTCTGCTGCCAAGCGGACCATGTCGTGCAACCAGGTAGCCCAGCGATGGCTGGCGTATTGTACGAAACCGGATTTCACTCCGACAATTCCCCATTGGCGTAGCAATGGGAAGAGTTCAAGCATTTGTTTCATGAGTGCATGCTGGTTGACGTACACCCAGATGCCAACTCCTTTCTCCTTACCGTATGCTACTACGCGGGGCATATCCAGTTTGTCAACCACTTTTGTAGCATCCCCGTCATGTGAAGTACAGGGCATATACCATTGCCAGTCGAAAAGCATATACGGAATATGATGTGCTGCACAGAAGTCGATGGTAGCAATAGCCCCTTCGGTGGTGATAGTCGTTTCGCGCATAATCTTGCCCGGTTTCACCCATGCGGCAGCATCGGCAATTTCGCACGGCGGATTCAGATTCTGGATGATATCATTGTGTTCCAGCAATTCACCCGGTTTGTCGGCTGCCATGACTATCTTCCAAGGAGTGGCATAATAGGTCACCACATCTACGGGGCTATACATTACAGAAGTCAACGTGTTCTTCTTATCGGTGGAGACGAGGTATTTGGTCAGGCACCAGTCGTCTACATCCGCATCTGCCAGTGCGGCCCATTTGCCATTCGGGAGTTCAAACGTAAGGGCACGTTCCACCGGATGTTTGATATCATCGATATTCAGGCGTTCGAAGAAAGCCTGTGCCCATTGTTCAGTCCATGCTTTTGTGCCTGCCGGTAAGGCGTATTCTGTGAGATCACCTACTACTTTATGAAAGATAGCCTTCGGATGTTCCGGGAAGAAATAGCGGAAAGCCACTCCTTCATTATAGGCACGTACCTCTATATTGAGCCGATAACCGGAGTTGTCTTTCTTGGAGAGACAAAGGGTGCCGGCCCGGTAATGATCGCGTACACTGCTACGCTCACCGTAAAGCGGCTGCCAGGTGAGGTTTGTTTCGGGCTGGTAAGTCACGGAGTCCACTTCCAGATTGTCCATCCAGCAGGCAGGCTGTTTCAGATTTCGAACTCCCAAAGCCATTTCCCATATCCGGTTGTCCAGTTCCAACCCGGCACGCGACTCATTGACTACGGGTTGTGATTTGTAATCTACCCGATAACAAAGTTCGTTTACCGCAGGTGAAACCTGCTTTTGGTAAAATACTATTTCATGTGTTCCGTCAGGAGATGCCAGCTTCAGTTCCTTGCCATTGTCCGCAAAAAGGGAAGAAGCGAGAGCTAACATAATAATTGTTGAGCCGATAGTCTTCATATCCTCGTATTTATTGTTTTTATATAAATACGATTTAAGATATGGGGATACTCAATGTATTCTATCTTTTTAGGGAAATAATGTTCGAGACAGTTTGTGAAATGACGGGACTTCCATAAAATGACGAGAAACCATCTTCCTTTTGTGAACTTCCCTGTACATGGGCTATGAAGAATCCATATACCCGGCCCTGTTTATTGATCCATGGATAGGCGCCGGCCCAACCCGGTGAACTGATCTGATAGGCTTCTCCTGTTGCTTCATCAATGAGTTCCCTCCATTCTCCCAAACCGTATATACCGGTATGATATTTTTTCAGTGCACGTTCTACGTATTCACCCGGGTGAACTTCCGCATTTCCCACCTGGTCTGCCTGCATTTCATGTATGGTTTCGGGTTTCAGTATTTGCTTTTCTTCAAATACGCCATTGTGGTAGATCATATCAAGAAAACGCATGTAGTCGTGCAAAGTGGTACAGAGACCTCCACCCAGCATGGGAGCGTGTCCGCCATCCGTATTCACGGGCGTGAAGTGAGAGCTTTTCATTCCTAAAGGTCGGGCAATTAATTTCTGGAATAATTCCTCAAATTCTTTATTCATCGCTTTTTCTGCCATCCGGCCGGCTATCTGCATGGCAAGTCCGCCATATTCAAAACGAGTGCCGGGAGTGAAAACCGTGTCAAGTGGAAGAATCTCCATGACTGCCGAATCCAGCTGATTGTAATTGTCTACGCGTGGTTCCGGCAGGTAAGGGCGAACGCCTGATGTGTGCGAAAGCAACTGACGTAAAGTAATCATTCCTTTTACGTCGTTTTTAAATTCAGGAATCCATTTCTTTACATTATCATTCCAATCCAAATCGGTACGGTCTACTACCGCTCCGATGACTGCAGCTGCCACCCATTTTCCGGCAGAGGCTACATAGACTTTGGTATCGGGAGTGAATTCTTTATAGTTTTTCCAAAAGATAATGCTGTCATCTCTAACTACGCAAATGGCTGCACCGGGATAATACTCTTTGTCTATCCAACCGGTAATAATGGAATCGAGTGGTGCAAAATTATAAACCGCCTGCCTATTACTGGCAGGGCGGCATGACAGGAATAAAAGATAAATTCCCCAAAGAGAAACTGTAAGAAGATTCTTTTTCATCTACTTTGTTTTTAAATCCCAACATTAGTGTCCACTAAAAAATCATAGTCGTTCTTTGAA
>NZ_QTNH01000015.1:0-126359 GCF_003603515.1 Bacteroides sp. AM32-11AC
CTAACCTTGTGTTCCTACGAAAAATTTAACGGACTATTGTTAATACGGATTTTAACTGTTATCTTTTGAGTCAGTTTTTGGGGAAGGAAACAGAGCTGGCAACCATTTTTACTACCGTCAATCTTTTTGCTCCCCCAGTTAGTCATGCCCGATGAATAGTTTCCCGACATGCCCGGAGTCACTTCAAAACTTTCCATACAATCGGCTGCAAGTTCGTCGGGACTATCCATAATGATTATCTCCGTGGAAGGGACATTCTTTGTCACCACATTTGTGGCATGTGCCTCCAACGTCCGGTAGGCATCTTCTCCCCTAAAGCCCAGGTTACCAAAATCGTCAAATGAACGGTTAAAGAGAACAACGTCATAACGTCCTTCTTTCAGATACACAGTCTTATACGTTCGGTCGCCCATCAGTACCATAATGGGACTACTGCCGTCTGTAGGATAGAATACAGTGGTGGCACCATAATCCTGTTCCTTCTCATTCAATCCCGACCGACTCCAATCGGCACTGATCATGATTTCAGTTTCAAGGGAGTAAACCTGCTCACGGTGACTACAAGCGACCAACATGAAGAAGGTGAAGTTGTAAAACACCCACAATAGCAGCATGTTTCCCGATGCAAAAAGCAAGTGTTTTATTTTTATAAGTATCATTATAATTTGCTTTGTCAAGCCGTTACTTACCAAGTAACGGATAGTCTTCTCTATCCGCAATAAAAAAGCTGTTTTGGGAGTCATATAATGATGTAAAGAAATATATTCCGTTTTTGAGGCATCAGAAATGGAGGAGCACTTTGTGTGTTTTTCAGAATACACACCGGAACAATATGTATTTTTTCGTGTGTTGTGTCGGTAAACAAATAAAATGATAAGATTTTTATAGAAAACTAAACTATTATTTGGATTTATGAGGAAGAATTCCAATCTTTGTGAATCAAACTATCCGTTACTTGGTAAGTAACACTTCCCTTACCAGAGCCATTGTCAGACGGCATTTTTCATGCAACTTTCTTTTCATTGTATCCTGCGACCGAGATTATCAGTTCTTCATTGGCCGCATCCACCTTTTCATTCTCAAAAGGTTTCAGGTATGTTTCCGTCACCTTGATAGAGAAATGGCCCAATGCCTTGCTGATGATGCCGATACTCATTCCTGCATGAAAAGCCAACGTAGCCCATGTATGGCGCGCCACATATGAGCTGAGCTTCACACCTGGCAGCAACAGAGACGCTATTTTTTCCAGTTTCAGATTGAAGCCACGAAGAGCCCGAAGATAATCCATATACAGTTCTTTATCCTTTTTCACCTTCCCGGCCCGTTTCTTCTTACTCTCTTGTTTGTGTAGAATCGGAAAGAGATAGATGGAATCCGGATTCCTGTTTTTAAACTCTTTCATCAGTTCCATCGCTTCTTTGGGAATACGCACCGTCATCTGCCGTCCTGTTTTGTGGCGGCTATATACAATGCGGTTCCCTTTCACATCTTGTTTACGCAAATAAGCGAGGTCAATGAACGGCATTCCTCGGAATAGGAACATCAATAAAAAATAAGCCAGCACACACCGCAGATCCGAAGGCAATTTTCTTAAGTCTGTACACAGCAACGTATTCATCTGTTCCAGTTCCAACGCCCGTTTAGTCTGTGATTCCACTTTTGTGTACACGTCATCAAACAATTTCGGGTTATAGGGCAGCACCTTTTCACCGACCATCCGGTGATATACCGCCTTCAAGTTCCGCATATAGGTGGAAATGGTATTCAAGCTCAACCCTTTAGGCTCTCTTTTCCGCTTCCTCATTCCTTCCCGTCTCATCCATTCTTCATACTCCTTCAACCTGCCTGGCGTAAAGACCTCATCCACCGGCATCGGCATTCCTGCCCCACCGTAAAACTCCGCGATAGATTTCAACGCATACGTATAGGTATGTGCCGCCGAGCGCTTCTTATCCGCTTCCAACTGCTCAATCACCGTCTGCATATAAGATGCCAAATCCGGCATCTTCATGGGGCTCCCCATTTCTACATTCTTTTCTTTTTTACTCATAATAAATCTGATTTTCAAATCCGCACCCTACGCATATCCTAAAAAGGCCACGTTGATGGGAAAAATTTATGAGTACAAAGTAAATTATATAAGAAAATTATAAAGAATATATAAGGATAAATAAATTTGTTCACTAAAACAAACCGGTTCAAAGGAGGTTCTGCAAGATTAGAGTTCACCGAACAAAGCCATCACATCCACCTCGCCCCAATACAGATGCGTATAACTGGCTATCAGGTTCTTATAGCGAAAGACGGGAGTGGTTACCTTCCCTCCTTTGGCATTGTAGACCTGCGCTATCGAAAGAGGAAGACTGCACGCACCACCTTCTTTTCCATCGGTTTCGGGCACGGCAAACTGCGTATAATGGAATTCGTGTCCTTTAAGCCGCCATCCGTTATAGTCGAACCGGCGGTATCCCAATGTCAATTTCCTGCGTTTACGCTCGTTCGTAATGCTGAAAGGCAATACTCCTACCATCTCATTTCCAATATTGCCTACACAGCTCCCGGCGCTTCCCCCGTCCGTATCCCCATCAGAAAGAACGGACTGCGAAAGATATATCATCCCCCCGCATTCTGCCAGCGTCCTGCCACCGGCCTCTATATAGCTGCGGATAGACTCCCTGGCAAGCCTTGCCCCGGCAAGTTCCTCCAGACGGTTCTCGGGATAGCCGCCGGGCAGATAGAGCAAATCCGTCTCTTGCGGAACAGCCCGGTCCTGCTCCGGATTGAAGAAAGTGACCGTGCCCATACGGCGCAGAATATCCAGATGTTCCGCATAGAGGAAGGAAAAGGACTCTTCGTTGCGCGCTACCGAGATATGCAGCTTCCCCGGCTCTGATAGTATCGGCTTCTCCTCCACAGCCGCCGCAGGCAATGGAAGCCCGGTTGTCGAGAGCAGCAGTTCCCAGTCCACATGTTCCTCCAGCAAGCCTACCAGCATGTCCAGCCCCTCCGTCTCCTTAGAACGGCTGAAATCCAGCCCCAGATGGCGTGACTCCTGCTCCAGTTCCTTCTGCTTGGGCAGATAGCCCAGACAAGTCACGTTCAAGTCTTCACAGACCTCCTGCAGCATCCGGTAGTGGCGGAGCGAGCCGACACGATTGAAGATAACTCCCGCAATACGTATATCCGGACGGAAATTGATGAACCCCGACAACAAAGGAGCCATGGAATAGGCAGCCGACTTGGCATCAACCACCAGCACCACAGGAATACCCAAGAGCCGTGCCACTTCTGCCGACGAGCCCCGGTCGCGGTCGTACCCGTCGTACATCCCCATCATCCCCTCGACCACGGCAACATCCGCATCCGCCGAATAGCGTGCATACAGACTGCTTACGTGCTCCTGAGATGCCATGAAAGTATCCAGATTGACGGAAGGACGGCCGCATACCGCCTCGTGATACTTAGTATCTATATAATCGGGACCGCACTTGAAAGGCTGCACCTTCAGACCTTTCTTCACAAACAATGCCATCAGTCCACGACTGACGGTGGTCTTTCCACTGCCCGATGTAGGGGCGGCTATGAGAAACTGAGAGATGGAACGCATAATTAATGTGCTAATGATTTAATGTACCAATGTGCTAATCGGCTGCGCTATACTTGCGCTACTTCCCCATGCCGCAGGTCATTGGCACATTGGCATATTGGCACATTAGCACATTTTCAACGTGCAAAGATAAGCATATCTCCGACAAAAGTTTTATCTTAGCTGCCAAAATAAAACATACCACCATGATAACCGAAGAACTTAAGAAACTCTACATCGCACATACCGGACACGAACCGGAACAGATTGACGAACTCCCCTCCTCCGGCTCCAACCGCCGTTACTTCCGCCTCATCGGAAGTCCTACACTTATCGGCGTCAGCGGAGAGTCTGTGGAGGAGAACCGCGCCTTCCTCTACATGGCAGAACATTTCCGCCAGAAAGGACTGCCCGTACCGCAAGTGTTCATCCGCTCCGAAGATGATATCTATTATCTGCAAGAAGACCTGGGCGACTCGCTCCTATTCAATGCCATCGAGAAAGGCCGCAAGACCAGCGTATTCGGCGAGGATGAGAAGCAGTTACTGCGCAAGACCATCCGTCTGCTGCCCGCCGTGCAGTTTGCCGGAGCCGACGGCATGGACTTCTCCTACTGCTACCCGCAGGCAGAGTTCAACAGCCGCAGCATTCTGTGGGACCTGAACTACTTTAAATACTGCTTCCTCAAGGCTACGGGGATGGACTTTCAGGAAGACCGGCTGGAGGACGACTTCCAGAAGATGGCAGACGTGTTGCTCCGTAGCAGCTCCGCCACCTTCATGTACCGCGACTTCCAGAGCCGTAACGTTATGATAAAGGACGGCGAGCCGTGGCTCATCGACTTCCAGGGCGGACGCAAAGGTCCGGTTTACTACGACGTAGCCTCCTTCTTGTGGCAAGCCAAAGCAAACTATCCCGACAGCCTGCGCCAAGAGTTGCTGAAGGAATACATCGACGCCCTGCGCAAGTACCAGCCCGTGGACGAGGCTTATTTCTATGCCCAGCTTCGCCACTTCGTATTGTTCCGCACCATGCAGGTGCTGGGTGCCTATGGTTTCCGCGGTTACTTCGAGAAGAAGCCCCACTTCATACAAAGTGTCCCCTTCGCCATCGAGAACCTGCGCCAGCTGCTTCAAGAGCCTTATCCCGAATATCCCTACCTCTGCCGGATTCTGCGCGAACTTACCGAGCTGAAACAGTTTACAGACGACCTGCAAAAGCGCCGCCTCGTGGTGAAAGTCACCAGCTTTGCCTACAAAAAAGGTATCCCCGAAGATTCCACGGGCAACGGAGGAGGTTTCGTCTTTGACTGCCGCGCTGTGAACAACCCCGGCAAGTACGAGCGTTACAAACCCTTCACGGGACTGGACGAACCCGTTATCCGCTTCCTGGAAGACGACGGCGAGATAGCCGTATTCCTGGAGCATGCCTACGCCCTTGTCGACGCTTCCGTGAAGCGCTACATGGAACGCGGCTTCACCAATCTGTCTGTCTGCTTCGGCTGCACCGGCGGACAGCACCGCTCCGTGTACTCGGCACAACACTTGGCGGAACATCTGCACAAGAAGTTCGGCGTACAAGTGAACCTGATACATAGAGAACAGAATATTGAACAGACGTTTAAGGCCAAAGTTTAATGTGCTAATGTGAGAATATGCCAATATGAAAGCCATGATTTTCGCCGCCGGCCTGGGCACCCGGTTGCGCCCCTTGACGGACCACATGCCCAAGGCCCTCGTTCCCGTAGCAGGAAAGCCCATGCTGGAACGGGTGATACTGCGGTTGAAGGAAGCAGGATTCAACGAGATAACGGTCAATATCCACCACTTCGGGGAGCAGATTATCGACTTCCTCCGTGCCCACGACAACTTCGGCACGGAGATTCACATCAGCGACGAACGCGGCATGCTGCTCGACACCGGAGGAGGCATCAAAAAGGCACGCCCCTTTCTGGACGGGCAAGAACCTTTCCTGGTGCACAACGCGGATATTCTGACGGACATTGACCTTGCAGGTCTCTACCGCCACCATCTGGAGAGCGATGCGGAGTCTACCCTGCTTGTGAGCGAGCGCAAGACTTCCCGCTATCTCCTTTTTGACGACGACTACCACCTGCACGGCTGGATAAACAAGTCCACCGGAGAGGTGAAACCGGCAGGCTTCGACTACCGGGAAACGAAGTACCGGGAACTCGCCTTCGGAGGAATCCATGTCATCTCCCCCTCCCTCTTCCGCCTGATGGACGATGGGCAGTGGGACGGCAAGTTCTCCATCATTCCTTTCTACTTGTCCGCCTGCACAAAGGTGCACATACAAGGCTATCCGCTGCAAGGATTCCGCTGGTTCGACATCGGCAAACCGGAGACACTGGCACAAGCGGAGGAATACTACAAACAAAAATAACAAGTAATGTAAAGCAGCCTAACATTACTTGTTAGCTCTCTTTACATTACTTGTTATCAAATCAACCTATGTACCATAGATTATCTATGGTGAAACTACGCCAGTGCCAGTATCAGCAACTGAGCCGTCAGCACCCGCAGGAACATAGCCAGCGGATAGACCGTGGCATATCCCACCGCAGGGGCATCGCAGGATGTCAAGTCCGAGGAATAGGCCAATGCAGGTGGATTGGTGTTAGCTCCGGACAGCACACCTATCAGCGTATAGTAGTTCAGCTTCCAGAAATAGCGCCCCATGAATCCTGTCACCAGCAACGGAACGACCGTGATGATGGCCCCATAGCCAATCCACACATAGCCGCCTTCGTAGATAATGGTATCGATGAATCCCTTTCCTGCACCCAACCCCACGCAGGCCAGGAACAAGGCGATACCGATTTCGCGTATCATCAGATTGGCACTCATCGTCGTGTAGGTTATCAGCTTATATTGAGGCCCGAAACGGCTGATGAGGATGGAAACCACCAACGGTCCACCGGCCAGTCCCAGTTTCACGGGTTGGGGAATGCCGGGGAACATGAACGGCAGACTGCCCAAGATACATCCCAGGGCAATACCCAGGAAGATAGGAATCAAGTTGGGATGGTTGAGACGCTTCAGCGAGTTTCCCAATACCTTCTCCGCATGGCTCACGGCAAGCTCACTGCCTACAATCGTCACACGGTCTCCCATCTGCAACTGCAAGTGGGGAGTTGCCACCAGATCCACGCCCGAACGGTTGATACGGGTGATGCAGGCACCGAAGTTGTTACGTATCTTGAGCTGAGACAGAGACTTGCCGTTCAGTTCCGGCTTGGTGATGAGGATGCGGCGTGAAATCAAGTTCTTGTCCTCCCGTTCCCACTCCACCGAAATTTTTCTTCCGAAGAAGGCAACAATGGCCTCCACATCTTTCGGGTTGGCAATGAACAGAATTTCATCCTGCATGTGTAGCACCGTATCGGCATTCGCCAGTTCTGTTTCCTGACTGCCGGTGTGCCGGATGCGGGAGATGACAAACGCACGGTTCAACAATGGTTTCACATCTCTGATCCGCTTGCCGTCTATTGCCTCATTGCGTATCTCTACCGATATGGGACGCACGGTCAGCTCCTGCAGATGACCCAGCCCGTGCTCGGCATCCTCCTCTTCTTTTTGGGTGTTAATCCGCATGAAAATCTTCAAGGCTAGCAGCGCCAGGATGCAGCCCACCACACCCAGCGGATAGGCAACGGCATATCCGAGTGCGATTTCCGGAGCATCCACCCCGTTGAGGTCACTGTTTGCCTGCTGGGCAGCACCCAGACCGGGGGTATTGGTCACGGCTCCGGACAAGATACCCACCATCGTAGTAATGGGAATTCCGGTGGCAAAGTGCAATACAATGGTGATAACCACGCTGAGGAAGACGGAAAGCATTGCTACCATGTTCAGCGTAAGTCCACCCTTCTTGAAAGCGGAGAAGAATCCCGGTCCTACTTGCAGACCGATGGAATAGACAAACAGTATCAAGCCGAACTCCTTCAGGAAGTGCAGCAGATGTTCGTCGAGGTTCATGTCGAAATGTCCGAAGACAATGCCCACAAACAAAATCCAGGTGACACCCAGCGAGATACCCGCCACTTTCAACTTGCCCAGCATGATACCGAAGGTGATGACCAGGGACAGAATTAGGACAGAGTGTGCCACTCCTCCGCCCCAAAGGTTGGGATAACCCTCAAAGAGGTTTCTTAATAGTTCCATAGTTTCTATCTTTAGTTTTTACTTTTCAGCCTTATTGTTTAATTCTTAATTCTCTATTTAAAAAGTGTATCCCCACAGAAATCACTTCTCCGGGGATACGCATTTCACACATAAAAAATAACTACTATTATAAAGGCATGTTGCCGTGCTTTTTCGGTGGATTGCTCTGATTCTTGTTGTGCGCCATCTCCAATGCCTGCACTAGCTTGTAGCGGGTATCGCGCGGCATGATGACCTCGTCTATGAGGCCACGCTCGGCAGCGCGGTAAGGGTTGGAGAACTTGCTTTCGTACTCCTTGATAATCTCCTGCTTCTCTTCGGCAGAGGACTTACGGTAGAGGATGTTCACCGCACCCTCGGCACCCATCACGGCGATTTCCGCCTGCGGATAAGCCAGGTTCACGTCGGCACCCGTCGGTTTGCTGGACATCACGATGTAGGCGCCGCCGTATGCCTTGCGGGTAATCAGCGTTATCTTGGGCACGGTGGCCTCGGCATAGGCATAGACAATCTTGGCGCCGTGGCGGATGATGCCGTTGTGCTCCTGCATCGTTCCGGGCAAGAAGCCGGGAACATCTTCGAAGGTTATCAGCGGGATGTTGAAGCAGTCGCAGAAACGAATGAAACGTGCCGCCTTGTCGCTGGCATCAATATCGAGCACACCCGCCAAATAGGCAGGTTGGTTTGCCACGATACCTACCGAACGCCCGTTCAGACGACCGAAACCGATAACGACGTTCTTGGCAAAGTGAGGCATCACTTCGAAGAAGTACTGGTTGTCCAGCACCGGTTCTATAATATCCTTGATGTCATAGGGCATGTTCGGGTCCTCAGGAATGACGGTCTGAAGCGCCTCTACCCGGCGATGGATATCGTCGGAGCAGGGAGTGAAGGGAGCATCCTCCATATTGTTGGACGGCAGGAAGCTCAGCAGCTCGCGGATGCTCATCAGTGTCTCCTCCTCCGTATTGCACATGAAGTGGGTAACGCCGCTCTTGCTGCTATGCGTATAGGCACCGCCCAGTTCCTCCTTGTCCACCTCCTCGTGGGTCACGGTCTTTACCACGTCCGGACCGGTGATGAACATGTGGCTCTGCTCCTTTACCATGAAGATAAAGTCGGTGAGCGCCGGAGAGTAGCATGCCCCACCGGCACACGGACCCAGAATGGCGGATATCTGCGGAATGACACCCGACGCAATGGTGTTCTGATAGAAGATGGAGGCATAGCCTGCCAAGCTGTTCACACCTTCCTGGATGCGTGCGCCGCCCGAATCGTTGAGGGCAATGACGGGAGCACCGTTCTTCAGGGCAAGCTGCTGCACCTTTACAATCTTTGCGGCATTCGTCTCGCTGAGCGAACCGCCATGCGCCGTGAAGTCGTAGGCATAGACAAATACAAGGCGGCCGTCTATCTTTCCGTAACCGGACACCATGCCGTCTCCGGCAATCTGTTTCTTCTCCATGCCGAAGTTGGTGCAACGGTGGTTCACGAACTTGTCCAGCTCATTGAACGAGCCTTTGTCCAGCAGCATGTCAATACGTTCGCGGGCAGTCATGCGGCCGGAGGCGTGTTGTTTCTCTATCTTGTCTACGCCCCCACCCAGCGAGGCACGTTTATCCAGTTCCTCAAACTGGCGGTATATTTCTTCTCTGTTCATATTTGCATTTACAATTTAGTGATTTATAATATACGGACTGAATGCGACTCGGGATTATTCCTCCTTTATCAACTCCAATTCAATCAATACTTGGTTGGCATTTACCGGTTCGCCCTCGCCCACGAGGATGTTGCGGACGATGCAGTCGGCATTTACCTTATAGTTACTCTGCATCTTCATGGCTTCCAGCACCACGGCAATGTCTCCGGCAGCCAGTCGGTCGCCCACCTTGACGGGGATGCTCACTACCTTGCCCGGCATCGGCGCCAGAATCTTGTCGCCCTGCTTCTCGTCGGCTCCTTTCTTCATGTGCAGATACTTGGCTTGCGTGTCCACGATGTCCACATGAAAGGAACGCTGGAGCATGCTGATGTCATAACTCTTGCCGCCCTCGCCGCGCACAAGGCCTGCGTTGAACGAGTTTCCGTTGTGCAGGATGGAGCAACTTCCGTTCTCTGCCATCACAATGTCCACTTCGTAGGGCTTTCCGTCAATGGTAAGTTGTACCTTATTCCCTTCCTTACCCACCAGGGTAATGTCTGCGATACGGTCTCCTATATGTATTTCCATTATTAATTATCCATTATCAATTATCCATTATCAATTATCCATTCCTTAAATCCTGAGCACTCCCTTCTGCAAGCCAAATTCCCTCCAACGGCTGATGGGGCGGGCATCGGGTAGCTGTGCCGAAACATTCTCCTCCAGATTAACCAGATAGTCCATATAGGCAGCTATCATGGCTATGTTCTCCAACTCTTCGTTGGCAGTGTTGGTGCGTACCAGCATGCGGGCGTTCTTCTCGATAAAGAGGGTGTTGTACTCTCCCTTCACAAAGTCGGGCACGTGCATGATGCGCTTCAGATAGGCAAGGTTGGTCTTTACGCCCGTAATCTTGTACTCGTAGAGCACACGGCGCATACGCTCGATGGCATACTGGCGGGTGGTTGCCCATACGATGAGCTTACCTATCATAGGGTCGTAGTAGATGGGAATCTCATAGCCGTCGTACACATAGCTGTCTATACGCACACCGATTCCGTTCGGCTCCGTCAGTTGCTTGATGACACCGGGAGACGGCATGAAGTTGTTTTCCGTATCTTCGGCACAGATGCGGCACTCTATAGCATGGCCGCGCTGGAACAGTTCCTCCTGCTTGAGGTGCAGCACCTCGTCGTTGGCAATGCGGATTTGCTCTTTCACCAGGTCCACGCCTACCACTTCTTCCGTGATGGGGTGCTCCACTTGCAAGCGCGTATTCATTTCGAGGAAGTAGAACCGACGGTTCTTGTCTACCAAAAACTCGATGGTACCTGCACCGGAGTAGTTCACTGCCTTGGCTGCGGCAACCGCCTTCTCCCCCATCTCCCGGCGCAATTCCGGCGTAAGGAAGGGTGACGGGCTTTCTTCTACCACCTTCTGATTGCGACGCTGCACGGAGCATTCGCGGTCGAAGAGGTGGATGACGTTGCCGTGGTTGTCGCCCAATATCTGGAACTCGATGTGGTGGGGTTCTTCCACGAACTTTTCCAGATAGACCGTGTCGTCTCCAAAGGAGGACATGGACTCGGAGCGTGCCGTGTTGTAGGCTTCCACCACTTCGCTCTCGTTATGGATAAGGCGCATACCTTTACCACCGCCACCCATAGACGCCTTCAGCATCACGGGATAACCTATCTCGTTGCAGATGCGCACGGCTTCTTCGGCACTCCGCAAAGGTTGTTCCGTTCCGGGAACCACGGGTACGCCTGCCGCAATCATTCGCTTGCGGGCAGCTATCTTGTCGCCCATCGCCTCCATCGTCTCGGCGGCGGGACCGATAAAGATAATCCCTTCCTCCTTGCAACGGCGTGCAAACTCCGAGTTCTCCGACAAAAAGCCGTAACCCGGATGGATGGCATCGGCACCGCATCGCTTTGCCGTGGCAATCACTTTTTCAATATTCAGATAACTCTCTTTTGCCACGGCCGGTCCTATCGGATAAGCCTCATCGGCATATGCCACATGATGAGAGGTGCGGTCGGCCTCGGAGAAGACCGCAACCGTAAGCAGTCCCATCTCCCGGCACGAACGCATGACGCGCAAGGCAATCTCACCTCTGTTGGCAATCAATACTTTCTTAATCATTTTACTTTTTCTTTAATATATAAAGGATATATATAGTCACACCACAATGCGGACATACCTTTAACAAAGGCATTCCATTTCTTGTTTAAATGTTCAACTAATATCTTCGTACTGTCTTCCTAACCCACGAGCAAAGGCAGCCTTTAATGAATGGCAGGTCTTCTGACTGACTCCTAATCCTGAAGCCTTCCCGATATTTCAATGCATATCAGTGGCAAGGGTGTTTTTCATGATATAAACGGAGCTTCACAGCAGCGGGACTGTCCGGGATTTACACCCGATTCCCTTTTAATCCAGATGATGGAAACATGCATCCGGAACCAATTCGCGGGCAAAGATAACAAAAATTATCAGGAGTATTCGCAAACCTAATAGTTTTTGTTATCTTTGTCCCAGTTTTGGTTTCACCTCTCCCGGTTCTGTTGGAGATGAGTGATGAAAAAGGGAATCAGGTGCAAATCCTGAACAGACCCGCTGCTGTAAGTCCTTCCAAAATCTTTGAATATTCTACAAGCCACTGTCCGCCCGGCGGATGGGAAGGCATTCAAAGAGGGATAAGTCAGAAGACCTGCCAAGACAACATAGTTTTAGTGCTTTCGGGGAATAAAGCAACAAAACATTGAGTCGAGGCATTCTTTATCCATATAAAGGAATCTTTCTCTTTGTTCATTTTTCCTTGAGGGCAAGTTACGAACGCTTATAAGGAACTGAAATGAGATTCATCACAGGACTGCTATTTACATTTATCTGCCTACTGCCTGCAGGTAGTATGGCACAGAATAAGGTCACCTTATCCGGAAAAGTCATAGACCAGCACGGGACACCGATAGCCCAAGCCACCATCGCTGTGGAAAACACCACCTCCGGCACCTATACGGACGACCGGGGGAAGTATTCACTGCAAGTCGCTCCGGGCAAACACACCTTCGTCGTCTCCTTCCTGGGCTACCAAACCGTGAAACAATCCCTCGACATCCGGCAGGATAAAAAACAGAATTTCACATTGCAGGAAAGCGCCGTGGCATTGAATTCTGTCGAAGTATACGGAAAGACCCAAACGCAGAAAGTGAAGGAAGGGGCCTTTGCTGTCAATGCACTCGACATCAAGCCGATAGTAAACTCACTAAATAACCTCAACGACCTGGTGAACCGTACAACGGGCATCAAGGTGAGAGAGGAAGGCGGGGTTGGCTCGGACTTCGACCTCTCCATCAACGGCTTGTCCGGAAATTCAATCCGCTACTTTCTGGACGGAATGCCACTGGACACCAAAGGAAGCGGTGTTTCCCTCGCCAACTTACCCATTAACATCATAGACCGGATTGAGATATACAAAGGAGTAGTCCCTGCCAGCTTGGGAACAGATGCACTGGGCGGTGCCATCAATATCATTACAAAGCAGGAGAAGAAGAATTATCTGGATGTATCTTACGGCATCGGCTCCTTCCATACACACAAGACGGACCTGAACACCCAGTTCGTAGAAAAGGGAACCGGACTAATAGTCCGGCCAACCGTTGGCATCAACTACTCCAAAAACGATTATAGAATGAAGAATGTGCAGATGCGCGACGAAAGCGGAGACAATTTCATATATGGCAATCCCAAGCGTTTTCATGACGGCTACTTCTCGCTACTGGCACAGGTGGAAGCCGGATTTGTCAACAAATCCTGGGCTGATGCCTTCTTTGTTTCCGCCTCCTATTCAAAAACAGACAAGGAACTGCAGACGGGGTCTGTCCAAAACAAAGTATACGGAATGGCAGAAAGGAATTCCGATTCCTGGAACATCTCTGCCCGCTATCAGAAGTACAACTTCATCCTGAAGAACATGCAACTGAATGCCTCCCTCTCCCACACCTGGGACCATTCCTTGACCGTGGACACTGCCTATCGGAAGTACTATTGGGATGGAGGATACATCGTGAGCCAGCGCAACGAGATTATGGGCAAAGAACCATCCATGCGCCACTACAAGCGTCCGCTCACCATTATGCGCACCAACCTGGACTATCAGCTGAATACCCATCACAGCTTTAATCTGAACTACCATTTGAGCCGTACCGGAAACGACCGCTTCGATGACCTTGATACCAGCTTCGAGCCGTCAAAAGATGTGGTTACCAAACATATCCTGGGACTCTCCTACAACCAGTCTCTGTTGGATGGCAAGATGGAAAACGTATTCTTCATAAAAGACTACATCAACCATCCCAATATCCGGCAGACCGACCAATCCAGCGTGACCGGCTCGAAGGATGTGCAAGGTTCCACCACCAAGAACTACTTGGGCTACGGTGCTGGACTTCGATACACCATCGTAGAACCTTTATCCATCAAAGTATCCTACGAACATAGTGTGAGACTACCCATTGCCCGCGAGCTGTTGGGAAACGGTACCACCATCTATGCCAACGTGGCACTGAAACCGGAAAACAGTAACAACTTCAATGCTTCTCTATTCGGCACATGGCACCCGGGCAATGGACATACATTCTATTACGAGATGAGCGGATTTTTCCGCAAGGTAAACAACTACATTCAGACCAGCATTGCCGAGAAAGAAGGCACGATGCAATATACCAACGTCCCTGCCGTCCACGTGAAAGGTGTGGAAGGGGAAATACGCTACGACTGGCAAGGCAGACTGCAGCTCTCCACCAACGTCAGTTACCAAGACACCCGCGACCAGCAGAAGTACAAGGGCGACGGAAAACCCTCCGCCACCTACAACAACCGTGTGCCCAACCGTCCCTGGCTCTTTGGCAGTGTAGAAGCATACTATACCTTCCGCAACATCGCCCTGCCCGAAAGCAGACTGCGCCTGGGTTGTACCTATCAGTGGGTGCACTGGTACTTTTTGACCTGGGAAGCTTACGGCTCGTATGACAACAAGGCACGCATTCCCGCCCAGCACATCTGTAATGCCGACATCACTTACTCATGGAGACGCGGACGCTATAATCTGGCTTTGGAGTGTACCAACTTCCTCGACAAGACAGCCTATGACAACTACAAGCTGCAGAAGCCCGGACGTGCTTTTTTTGCTAAATTCAGACTATTCATTAACTAATCATTTAATAATTCATTCAAAATGAGAAAATTCAAATTTACACTGATTGCCTTTATGGCTGCCATGATGGCACTGTCATTCACAGCGTGTTCCGATGATGACCCGGAACCTAATCCTAATCCGGACCCGGAAGTCAATGAGGATAACTATCACTTCGACCTATTTGTAACCGTAGACAAGCACGGCGGGATGAGTAGCAAGAATACCACTATCGTCCATAGCGTCAACTCATTGGCCGCAGAGCAGGGTGTCATCACTGTGAAAAGAGAAGGTTCGGAACTGGGAGATTACTCCATGGAGACTATCTCTAAAGGAAAATATTACTACCAGATTCCCGCAACCAATGACCGTTTCGTGAAATATCAAATCAAGAACAATGCTGTTCAGGTAATTGCAGAACGTCCCTTCAAGACCAACAGCTATAAGGTGCGTGCCTACACACATGCCTGGATTGACGACAATACACTCATCATCATGTCTACCAATGGCGGGAAAGACCAAGTGATTTATACAAAGCTGAACGCAAAAGACCTGACAATCCTCGATGAAGGTACTCTGAACATACCTGATCCTACCAACTGGACCAAGCTGACAAGCTCCGGTATCCTTACCTACCGCAAATCGGACAATAGATTGTACTACTTCTATTATTGGAAAGAAAAAGCCGGTCTGACAGTTGCAAGCGAACAAGAGCCTAATTTCCACACAGCCATCATCAATCCGGTAACTATGGAAGTAGAAAAAGACATCAAATCTCCCGTTGAAGGTGAAATGGCAGGAAGTGCCTATGGAGAGCTGATGCAAAACTGCGTGATGTATGACGAAGCAGACAACCTCTACCTGGCTTGTTTCCATGAAGAGGCAAGTGGTATTGAAAAGGGGATGCTACTACGCATTAAGGTAGGCGCAACAGAATTTGACACTTCCTACAACGGTTATCAAAATGCAGACGGTAAGTTGATGACAGTTCAGTATTTAGGAAACAACAAAGCTTTGGTCTATGCTCGCAATGACAAAGCTCCTATCAGCGATAAAGCAGCTGCTGCAGGAATCAAAAAGCCTACAGCTATCGATGCATTCTCACACTACTATACCGTCATCGACCTTGCCACCGGAACCAAGACACGCTTAAGCTATGATGGCAAGGAAATCGGTTACAGCGGCGGTCGCTTCTCACAGCGTTCTGTCATCTTCAACAACAAAGCATACATTGGTGTAAACACTGAAGAAGATGCCAACGCCGTTATCTACATCTATGACATCAAGACCGGTAATGTAGAGAAAGGAGCCGAAGTGGACGGACGCTTCTACTTCGATATGATACGTGTCATAGAGAACGATTAAAACAAGCATCAGTATTTATGAAGAATTTGTTTGTCTTTTTATTCCTTTGTAATTTCCTCCTCCTCTGCCATGCGCACGGGGGAGGCAATTACGAGCACAACGATATGCTTGCAAGTATGAAACCCGGTGACAAGGCCGCCCTGCTCATGGTGCACTTCGGCACTACGCACGACGATACCCGCGCCCTCACCATTGATGCCATCAACGCCAAGGCACAAGCCGCCTTCCCGGAGTTGAAGTTCCAAGAAGCCTATACGTCGCGCATCATCATCCGCCGCTTGAAAGAGCGCGGCATCACGAAGCTGACTCCACTGGATGCCATGCTGAAACTGCGCAGCGAAGGTTACACACACCTCATCGTACAGAGTACCAACATCATTGACGGAGTAGAAATGGAATCCCTCCGCCGGGATGTGGAAAACGCACTACCCTTCTTCAAGGAAATACGTGTAGGTACTCCCCTGCTCTACTCTATCGAAGATGCAGAGAAAGTGGCAAGTATTCTGGGGAACCGCTACAACGCCCCGGCACAAAGCAAGAAAGCTACCAAAGAACACTTCGTCCTTGTGGGCCACGGCACCTATACCCCCAGTACCGCCATCTACAGTCAGATGGACTATATGCTGAAAGCAGACGGACTGACCAATTTCCATGTGGGCACCATCGAAGGTTATCCAACCTTTGACACCATGCTGGCACAACTGAAAGCCGGGAAAGCCAAACGTGTGACCCTCATACCCTTCATGTTTGTTGCCGGAGACCATGCCAAAAACGACATTGCCGGAGAGTGGAAGGAGATGCTCGAGAAAGAAGGCTTCACCGTCAGTGCACAACTGGAAGGACTGGGACAAATTCCGGAAATTCAAGAAATATTCATTGACCATATCCGTTTCGGACTGAAGCACCGCATGCTGGACATCATGACGAAGAAGGCGGCCTATGCTGCCGGAAAAGACACAGAATAATATACCCATTAGTGGGTATTTAGTGTTCTTGAATCATCTTGTACTTTTGCAGGAAAAACGCGAACGACAATGAATGTTATCACCAAACTGATGTACTCTATTCATAGGATACTGGGCACTTTGCTCTGTATCCTATTTCTCATGTGGTTCCTCTCCGCCTTCGTGATGATGTACCACCGCTTTCCCCGTGTCAGCGCCAAAGAGAAAATGCAAAAGCTGGATATGCTCTCCCAAACCGGAGACTCACTTCCGGACATCTCCTCCGTCACAGCCCGCCTGCCCCGTGGCGTAAAGGTCAGGTCTACGATACTGAACCTCAATGCCGGACACCCCGAGTTCAGCTTTAGTACCACAAAAGGCACGTTTCATTTCCTTGCCGATTCCACCATCTCACGACCCTCTCTGGACAGCGAGCACCTGCACCGGACAGCAGCTTTGTGGTGTTCTTCTCCCATTACCCGCATCGACACCCTCCACTCTCTGGACCAATGGATTCCCTTCGCTGAACTGAAAAAGGAAATGCCCATTTATAAAATATACTTTGCCGATGATGCCAGGACACAGCTCTATCTGAGTTCACAAAACGGTGAGGCCTTGCAGTTCTCCAACAGAAGCGAACGCTTCTGGGCATGGCTGGGTGCCATTCCCCACTGGGTATACTTCACCTGGCTGCGGCAGGACACCGTCCTTTGGACTAAGACCGTCATCTGGCTCACAGCTCTGGGTTGTCTCATGGTCATTGCCGGCATTTGGGTGACTGTAGATGTATGGCGTAAGACGCACCGAAGCCGCCATCCCAAGTTCTCCCCCTACCGAAAAAGATGGTATCACTGGCACTACGTCAGCGGAATATTTTTCGGCATCTTCGTACTGACCTTCACCTTCAGCGGCATGATGTCTCTGGCAGACATTCCCGAATGGATTCATAAACCGGCACTGAAGAAAGGCAGCGCCACACGCACGCTCCATGCCCGTGCCCCACAACCGGAGGATTACCCCTTGGACTACCGCCGTGTCATAGCTGCCTATCCCCAAGCTTTGCAGATAGAGTGGCGCAACTTCCGCGAACATCCCTACTACATCGTAAAAGATAGAAAAAACGAGTATTACATCGATGCCGCCGACAGCCTGCCGCGTCCGTTACAACTCTCCGAAGAAGAAATCCTGAAAGGCGTGGAAAGCATTCATACCTCCCAGCGTGATTCTTCACAACATATCCCCGGCATACGTATCTCCCGGCTCGAACATTTCGAGACCTACTATCGCGACATGAGCAATATGTATCGCGGACGACCCCAGCTTCCCGTCTGGAAGATAACGGTGGACGACCCGGACCGGAGCGTCTATTACATTCACCCGGAAACGGGAATCATCCGCCATGTAGACACCTCCTCCCGCTGGAAATACTGGAGCTATACAGCCCTGCACCGCATGCGTCTGCCCGGTCTGAACTCCAATGCCACCCTGCGCAAGACTGTGCTTTGGGTATTGCTGCTTGGAGGTACAGCCGTTTGCATCACGGGTGTGGCGTTAAGTGTGAATTATATAAGAAGAAAATGTTGTAAAAGACAAAAATGCTATTAACGAGAATAAACTTGTATGAATAAGAAAAGACTTGGAATATTCCTCGGCAGCATAGCCCTATTGATTGTCTGCAGCTTTGCGGCCTATCAGTACTGGCTTGCTCCTACACGTATACTTATTATCAACGCAACCCTGGCACAAGCTGCCGACATTGCCCTGAACAATGACTGCGCCCGGATAGAAGTCACCTGCATAAAAAAAGAAGAGGTGAAGGACCTTTCCGGCTATGATGCCATCGTGATGTACAGCAGAGGGCTATACCTTGACGACGGCCAGATTGCCGAAGTGGAACGGGTGGGTGCCAGCGGAGTACCAGTCTTTACGAATACGTTACGAAATTTCACCCTCTCCCTCAATCACAATGTTACCAATGAACAACAGCATACGCTACGGGAGTATCTCAAGAACGGCAACAAGCACAACTACCGGAATGCCTTACTCTACCTGCGCCACATCGCCACTCCCCACCGGTGGGGACACCAGGATTACGAGCCTCCCATCCCATTGCTGGAGAACATGTTCTACCACCGCGAATACGGCCGCTACTTCAGTACTCCGCAAGAGGTGACCGCCTATCTGAAAGAAAAAAATCTCTACCATGAGGACGGACGCAACCTTGCCCTGATTTCCGGACTCAACTTTCCGATGGAAGGAAACCGTGCCCACGTAGATTCCCTCATCACGTGCTTGACACAAGCAGGCTTCAATGTCTATCCTTTCACAGCCGGAGGTCAACTGCGTGCCGATATGATACGTACCCTCCATCCCGATGCAGTAGTCTACCTGCCTATGGGACGGCTGGGCAATGACTCACTCATCAACTGGCTGCACCAGGAAAACATTCCTTTATTCATGCCCTTCCCGCTGATTCAGCCCCACGAGGAATGGCTGGACCCGGATACCCCCGTCAGCGGTGGCACACTGACCGCCCGTGTAGTGGTGCCTGAGATAGATGGAGGCATGCTACCCCTCTGCATCGCTACCCAAAACGAAAACAAACAAGGATACTATCTGTACACCGCTGAAAATGAACGGATAGATGCCGTAGTGGACCATATTACCAAGTACATGTCCTTGAGAGACATGTCCAACAAAGAAAAGCGCGTTGCTATCTGTTACTTCAAGACTCCGGGAAAAGACGCCCTGCTGGCAAGCGGTATGGAAGTGATTCCTTCACTCTATAACTTCTTGAAACGCCTGCGTTCGGAAGGGTACGACGTCAGTGGACTGCCTGCTACTGTAGAGGAGTTCGGCAAGCGGATACATCGTGACGGTGCCGTCATGGGTTCGTATGCCAAAGGAGCACAAGAACAGTTTTTGAAAACGGCACACCCGATATGGCTTTCTACCGAGCAATACGAACAATGGGCACACGAAGTACTCCTTCCCGAGAAATATCAGGAAGTGACAGACAGATATGGAGATGCGCCCGGCAATCTGCTGGTAACAGAGGACAGTATTGCCATTGCCTGCCTGCAATTCGGCAATATCCTACTCTTCCCCCAGCCCCGCCCGGCATTGGGAGATGATGAGTTCAAACTGGTGCATGGAATGCCGGTAGCGCCGCCCCACAGCTACCTGGCTCCTTATCTGTATATGCAAAAAGGATTCAAGGCAGATGCAGTGATTCACTTCAGCACCCACGGCAACTTGGAATACACGCCCGGAAAGAATGTGGCACAGTCGCAGGCCGACTGGTCGGATGTACTGATTGGTAACCTCCCCCACTTCTATTTCTATACCACCGGAAACGTAGGCGAGGGTATCATTGCCAAACGCCGGACACATGCCGTACTGGTCACCCATCTCACTCCGCCCTACGTGGAGAGCGGTATGCGCCAACGCTATTCGGCCTTGCTCGAAGATATTCACAAAGTGCTGGACGAAGGTACCGAAAAACACCGAACCCTAGGAATAAGTATCAAAAAAGAAGCCATGCGTCTGGGACTGCATCGCGACCTCAACCTCGACTCCATCTCCAGTGACCCCTACACAACCAAGGAGTTGGAACGTCTGGATGCCTTCACCGAAGAGATAGCCAACGAAAAGATACTGGGTGCGTACTACACCATGAACGAGCCTTATTCTGACCGCGACCTGCTGACCACCACTCTCGCCGTCGCTGCCGACCCGCTGGCATACGAAACGGCCCGCAAGGACCGCGATAAAGGCAAAATCACCACAGAGCAGTTGCAAGACTTCACCTATATAGCCCACCACTACTTGCCTGCCGCCAGGAAAAGACTGACCGCCTTACTCCAGAATCCACCCAAGGATACTGCATCTGTAGCACCGGAGCTTCGCCCCGCCCTACTCTATCGCGAACAGTTGCTTGCCTCCCCCGTCAACGAACAGAATGCCATGGTGCGTGCACTCAGCGGAGGAACCGTATTCCCTGCGCCGGGAGGTGACCCCGTACTGAACCCGAACGTTCTGCCCACCGGACGCAACATGTACAGCATCAACGCCGAGAATACTCCCAACCCAAGGGCTTGGGAAGATGGAAAGCGATTGGCAGAAGCGACTTTAAAACAGTACATCAGCAAGCACGGCGAATATCCCCGGAAAGTAAGCTATACCTTCTGGGCAGGCGAATTCATCAATACGGAAGGAGCTACGCTGGCCCAGGTATTCTGGATGCTGGGAGTAGAACCCGTACGCGACGCCCAAGGCAGAGTGGTTGACCTGAAACTGGTGCCCAGTGAAGAACTGGGGCGTCCGCGCATCAATGTGCTGGTACAAGTGTCCGGACAGCTACGCGACATAGCCGGTTCCCGCTTGAAGTTACTGACCGATGCTATACGTCTGGCATCGGAAGCCGGAGATGAGACCTATCCCAACTATGTGGCATCGGGTACACTGTTGCAGGAAAAATTACTGGTGGAAAAGGGAACTTCCCCCAAACGTGCCCGTGAAATGTCTGTGATGCGTGTATTCGGACCGATCAACAGCGGATACAGTACCGGTATGATGGCCTATACCGAGCACAGCGGCTCGTGGGAAAGCGAAAAGGAGATAGCCGAAGGATACCTCAACAATATGGGTGCCTCTTATGGGGACGACGGAAATTGGGGAGACGTCCAGGAAGGTTTGTTTGCCTCGGCACTGTCCGAAACGGATGTTGTCATCCAGCCCCGTCAAAGTAACACATGGGGCCCCATCTCCCTGGATCATGTATACGAATTTACGGGTGGACTCTCGCTCACCGTCAAAACCGTGACCGGCAAGGAACCGGATGCTTATATGGCAGACTACCGCAACCGGACCAACCGCCGCATGCAGGATGCCAAAGAGGCCATTGCCGTAGAGACACGTTCCACCATCTTGAACCCTACCTTTATACAAGAGCGGATGAAAGGCGGGGAAGGTTCGGCGCAGATGTTCGGCGAAATCTTCCGCAACATCTTCGGCTGGCACGTCATGCGTCCGTCGGCCATGGACAAAGAACTGTTCAATGACTTGTATAGAATGTATATAAAGGATGAGAATAAGCTGGGCATTCACGAGTACTTCCTCCGCGTCAATCCCGCCGCATTCCAGGCTATGACAGCCGTCATGCTGGAAAGCGCCCGCAAAGGTTACTGGAAAGCATCTGATGAGCAACTGAAAACCACTGCTTCCCTGCATGCACAAATCACACGCGAAAAAGGTGCCGCTTGTACCGAATTCGTTTGCGACAATGACAAGCTACAGTCGTTCGTTGCCGACCAGTTGGATAATAGCGAGAAGCAGACCTATACCCAGAACATGAAGGAGGTACACGAAGCATCCGCAACCGATGGCAAGGATGTCGTACTGAAAGAACACAAACAGACTTCCGAACAAACGGTACGTAAGAACAGAGTGAATGGAGTGATTGCAGGCAGTCTTGTCGTCATCACCTTCATCGGACTGGTCGTATTGTTGAAGAGAAAGAAAAAGAATAAATAGAAACAGAGTATTATGGAATACGTCATTCATCTGTTAGCCCTATTCATCGCCCTCAATTTTCTATTGAAGGTGGGGTTCTATCCACGCTGGGGAATGTGGACGGTTGCCGCAGGCTGTGCCTTTTTTGCGTGGCTGGTGACTCCATGGATGACGGAACAGTCCAAGACCGTGGTGGCATCTTTTTTTGCCTCCCGTCCACAGATGTTAAACTTGTCGGTATGTGTCACCCTGGAAGCCGCCGTAATGATAACTTTCTGTTTCGACTGTTTCGCAGAAATGCGTACCCGCAACACGGCCTTCAAACAAGCGGTCACCCTCTTCCTGAAGTTATACCCCGGCATACTGATAGGCGGAGTAATATGCTATGTCCTGGCACTGCTGCTTTTCACTTTTCCCGGAATAGATTTCGGCAGTCTCTCATGGATAGCAGCCGGTGTTACTTTCTTTGCAGTTTGTGCTGGGAGCCTTCTGCTGCGGCATGCTATCGGTGATAAACCACTGCGCTTGGAAGTACTGTTCATTGTTAATATTTTCATTGTTATATTGAGCATCATTGCTACGGGCTATTGAAATAAATTAAAGAATTAAAAACTAAAAAGATATATGGAAACAATCTCAAACACACTGTTCTGGATTTCAAACGGGCTGCTGGTTCCCGTCGTAGTCCTGCTGCTGCTATTCTTTCTACGTGCCATTATCCTTGCGGGAGGTTTCTTCGGCGAGTTCTACCAGCGGATGAAATTACAGAAGCAATTCACTGAAACACTGGAGAACATCACCCCAGAGAATATAGACGGACTGCTGCAGCAACTCCCATCGGCAGGCAACTCCCCTCTCCTCCGCAACTTGTCCAAATTGTCCGCACACTGGGACGACGCTGCCTACTGCGAACACCTGCTTGCCAACTATGAAATGGAAGCCGAGAAGGAGTTGGGACGTTCGCGTACATTCATCAAACTGGGTCCCATGTTGGGACTGATGGGTACCCTCATCCCGATGGGTCCCGCACTGGTGGGGCTGGCACAAGGAGACATCTCCTCCATGGCCTACAATATGCAGGTGGCTTTTGCCACTACAGTGGTAGGGCTGGTCATTGCTGCTGTCGGCGTCATTACCCTGCAAGTGAAACAACGCTGGTATGCCCGCGAAATGAACGACTTGGAATATCTGTACAAAGTGATAAGCCGCCAAACGGCCGAAAAGGAATAACGGACTAACGATACGAAAACTATGAAGAGTAAGAGAAACAGATTACTGCACAGCGATTCGGACTCCGACCCCATGGGTACGGTAGCCAATCTTTTTGACGTAGCGATGGTCTTTGCCGTAGCCTTGATGGTGGCTCTCGTCTCCCGCTTCAATATGACGGAGATGTTTTCTAAAGAAGACTTCACCATGGTGAAGAATCCCGGAAAGGAAAATATGAAAATCATTACCAAAGAAGGGCAGGAAATCAAGAAATACACTCCCAGCGAAGACCAAAAGACCTCCGGTAAAAGAGGAAAGAAAGTGGGAGTTGCCTATCAGCTTGAAAATGGAGAGATTATCTATGTGCCGGAATAAGGGAATACAGTACCTATTAATAGCTATTTGGCCATCGCAGTATAACAACTATTAAGTATTTCACCCTCCGATAATGGTATGTACATTTGCAGCGTTATATAAAATAAAACAATATATGATAAAGAAAAGACTTCTCACAGTTCTCCTTATGGGAGGAATCATCGCCACCGGTGCCTATGCACAAGCAGAAAAAGGTGACAGCGACGATATGACCAAGAAAACTCACGAGTTGAACCCGGTCGTAGTAACGGGTACGGGTACACATCAGCGACTGAAGAACACTCCGTCTCCGGTATCGGTTATCACTGCCAACGAGATAAAGCGTGCCGGTATCACCGACTTCCAGCAGGCCTTGACCATGATGGTACCCTCGCTCTCTTTCCGTCCGAACGCGATGGGGTCCTATCTGATGATGAACGGACTCTCCAACAAACACGTGCTGATATTGGTAAACGGACGCAAGGTCACGGGAGACATCACCGGTAACATCGACCTCAACCAAATAGACATGACCCGCGTCAAGCGCATCGAGGTGCTGAACGGAGCAGCTTCTTCCCTTTATGGTTCGGATGCCATCGGCGGTGTAATCAATATCATTACCAACGAGCCTAAAGATGTGGTAGCCTTCAGCAGCAATAGCAGCTATACGAGAAAGAATCAATTCTCCCAAGGCTTGAATCTGGACATCGCCCAAGGAAAAATAGGGTCCTATACTTCCTATAAATACGACCACTCCGACGGTTGGCAAAACAGCCATCTGACAGAAGATGGAGAAGACATCATCGAAACGATTGCCCCGCTCTCCCTGGGCTACAGCTCGAATAACTTTTCGCAGAAGTTTACCTATGATGCTACGGACCAGCTTTCCTTCTATGCCAACGGCGGATACTATAACCGCGGACTCGAACGTCCGGTAGAACGCGAAGACATCACCGGCGGAAGCAAGTACAACACTGCCTACGAAGGTTACAACTGGGGGGCAGGCGCCAAATACAAACTGAGTAAACGCAACGTTATCCAGTTCGACTATTCAGGAAACAATTACGCATCACGCTACAAATACCTGATAGAAAACAGCGGATACCTGCCCGGACAGTATGCGCTTACCAAGCTTCAGAAATTCCATGATGCCGAGTTGAAAGGTATCTTCGGTTTTACAACCAACAGCACTACGGTGTTCGGTGCAGACTATCGCTGTGAAGTGCTTCGCCGTCCCGACTCCGATTTGGACAAAAGTGTCTATACGGCATCAGCCTACGGCCAGCATGAAGTGAAGCTATGGAACCATCTGACCGGTGTTGCGGGTGTACGCTACGACCATCACGAACAGACGGGTGGACGCTTCACCCCCAAAGTGGCAGCCATGTACAACATAGGCAACTTCAATGTACGTGCCACCTATGCTGCCGGATTCCGTGCTCCGGGCATCGACGAGCTCTACTACCACATGTTCAAGAAGACAATGGGTACACGGGCCACCATCTCATTGGGTGACGAGAACCTCGACCCCGAACGCAGCAACTATTACTCCATCAACATGGAATACCGCACCAGCCGTTTCAGTGCTTCCGTCACCGGCTACTTGAACTACGTAAAGAACATGGTAACTTCCAAATCCACCAAATTCGATGACCTACCAGAAGCAGAGCAGAACCGGTTGCGTGAAGAGTTCCCCGAAATCGGTGACCTTTCATCCACGAAAAACCTAAGTGTCAAGAACTACTTCAACTTCGAGAAAGCTACCGTCAAAGGCTTTGAAGTGAACTTGAACGGCAATCTGTTCCCGGGCTTCACCCTGGCCGGAAACTATACCTACGCCTATGGACGCGGTCTGAACGAAGGAGGCGAATGGCAAAACATCGAGCGCAGCATACGCCATACAGCCACCATCACCGGAAACTATACACACAGCTGGAGCGACTATACCTTGAACCTCAACTTGAACGGTCGTCTGCAAAGCAAAGTCTACTATCCGGGCGACGCGGACGGCAATGCTCCGGGCTACGGCATCTGGAACCTCAATACCCGCCATACCTTCGACGGCTTCCGCAACTTTGTCATCGAACCGGGCATCGGCATAGACAATATCTTCAACAAGAAGGACAACCGCCCGCTGAACAAGAACTTCGCCTTGTATTCTCCGGGACGTTCGGTAGTAATCAGCCTGGCACTCAGACTAAAATAATCTCTCCATAACGCATTTAGAAACAACAACAATTATGAAACATCTTTTCATCACTCTCTATTTACTCGGCATCAGCCTCTTCTCCTCCGCACAACAAGAGGAGAAGGCGGCTCTGCTCATCACCCATTATGGCAGTTCGGACCCTCAGACACGTGCCTTGACGCTCGACGTCGTGACCCGTGAGGCACAAGAAGCCTTTCCGCAGTTTACAGTGCGCGAAGCATACATCTCGCCGATTGTACGAAAAAGACTTGCCAAGGAGGGTGTGTACAAAGACAGCCCTACGGATGCACTGCTGAAACTTCGCGCCGAAGGCTACCGGACCATCTACGTCCAGAGCACCACCTTGATAGAAGGCAGTGAGATGACCTCCGTCCGCAGGGATGCAGACAAGCTCCGTCCCTTCTTCAAGGAGATAAAAGTGGGAAATCCCCTGCTCTACTCCGTCGAAGACTGCGAGAAGGTAATCGGTATACTGACCGCCGAACAGCCGGAAAAGAAAGAAGACATTGTCTATGTGGGGCACGGCAACCAGCTACCCAGCACGGCTACTTACGCCATGCTCGACTTCATGATGAAAGCCCATGGACTGAAGAACTTCCACGTCAGCACCATTGAAGGATATCCTACCCTGGACGCAACCCTGCTGCAACTGAAAGAGACACGCCCCAAGAGCGTGACATTGGTTCCGTTGCTGTTGGTATGCGGCAACCATACCAAGGAAGACATTGCCGGCGTGTGGAAGACGGAACTTGAAAAGCAAAGCTATCAAGTGAATGTACGCATGCAGGGACTGGGCGAAAACAAAGCCATCCGCCAGCTCTATATGGAACACATCAAAGCTATGCTAAAAGATTGATAACCAGCAAGCGTAAAAGGGCTACACCTTTTACATACCAAGGCTACACCCTTTGCTCCGGATGGCTACACCATTCCGGACAAAGGGTGTAGCTCTTTTCAATGTACACAGATTACGGACATTTGTAACCATATTACGGATTCCTCCTCCTGCGATATGGAACTTTCCGGATTATTCTCTACATTTGTACAAAACTAACAGGAACGTTTATGGAAGAAGTAATCAAGCTCAATGCTGTAGACCAATACAACAAGATGTTCGGTCTCGAAACCCTGCATCCGCTGGTCAGCGTAGTCGATTTGTCCGAAGCCACCGGATATCCCAGGCATTTCACCTTGAACTATGGCGTATACGCCCTTTTCCTCAAAAACACCAAATGCGGAGACATACGCTATGGAAAACAGTATTACGATTACCAGGAAGGCACGGTAACCAGCTTCGCCCCGGGCCAGGTGACCGAGGTCAACATGCTGGAAGGTATGCAGCCCAGCGCCTCCGGCCTGCTGTTCCACCCCGACTTGATAAAAGGCACCTCGCTGGGACAGGGAATAAAGCAGTATTCCTTCTTTTCCTATTCCTCTACCGAGGCACTGCATTTGTCCGAAGACGAGAAAGAAATCTTCCTCGACTGTCTGAAGAAGATTAAGATGGAAATCCAACGCCCCATCGACAAGCACAGCAAGGGTCTGATTGCACGCAACATCGAGCTACTGCTGGACTACTGCATGCGTTTCTACGAACGCCAGTTCATCACCCGCTCGGCAGCCAACAAAGACATCCTGATGAAATTTGAAGCACTGATAGACGACTATTTCCAGAGCGACAAACCGCAGACCGAAGGACTGCCTTCCGTGAAATACTTCGCAGACAAAGTGTTCCTCTCCTCCAACTATTTCGGAGATTTGGTGAAGAAGGAAACCGGAAAGACGGCGCAGGAATATATCCAGAACAAAATCATCGACCTGGCCAAAGAAATGATTATAGGAAGCGGGAAGACGGTCAGCCAGATTGCCTATGAGCTGGGATACCAGTATTCGCAGCACTTCAACCGCGTGTTCAAGAAGAACGTAGGCTATACTCCGAGCGAATACCGGCACTTACAGGTTTAGACAATAAGGATTCACCACAGATTACGCGGATTAACACAGAGTTTTTTCGGTTTCATCAAATATAAGTTCTATCTTTGTATGCCAATAGAACATATGGATATGAAACACCCCAAAATAATTGTTGCCGGCATCGGACCGGGCAATGAATCGGATATAACTCCCGCCGTAATTTCCGCTTTGCAAGAATCAGATGTAGTGGTGGGATATAAGTACTATTTCCAATTTGTAACCCCTTATCTCCACCCCTCAACAGCATGCATAGATACCGGCATGAAGCGTGAGCGCGCCCGTGCCGAGCAGGCTTTCGAGCTGGCGGAGCAGGGAAAGACGGTCTGCGTCATCAGTTCCGGGGATGCGGGCATTTATGGTATGACGCCGCTTGTCTACGAGATGAAGCGGGAAAGGAACAGCGACGTAGAAATCGTTTCGCTGCCGGGCATCAGCGCTTTCCAAAAGGCAGCCTCACTGCTGGGAGCTCCCGTAGGACATGACTTCTGTGTCATCTCCCTTTCAGACCTGATGACTCCCTGGGAACGTATTGAAAGACGTATCACCGCAGCCGCTGCCGCCGACTTCGTGACGGCAGTCTACAACCCCAAAAGTGAAGGACGCTACTGGCAGCTTTACCGCTTGAAAGAACTCTTTCTGCAGGAAGGACGCTCACCGGAAACGCCCGTGGGATATGTGCGCCAGGCAGGACGCCCGGAACAAGCGGTACACATCACCACGCTGGGAGATTTCAATCCCGAAGAGGTGGATATGTTTACAGTCGTATTGATAGGCAACTCACAGTCCTACGAATGGAACGGAGCCTTCATCACTCCGCGCGGCTATTACCGGGACACGAATACCGAAGCCACGGGCATCGGGCAAGACATCATGATTCGCAGTTTCCGTACCATCGAAAAGGAACTGAAGAACAAGCATATTCCCCTCGACCATAAATGGGCTTTACTCCATGCCATACATACCACCGCCGATTTTGAAATGGAGCATCTGCTGCATACGGACGAAGGTGCCGTGGCTTCCTTGTATCAAGCCATCGAGAAAGGCGGAATCAAGACGATTGTCACAGACGTCACGATGGCAGCCAGCGGTATCCGCAAAGGAGCTTTGCAGCGGCTGGGCATAGAGGTGAAATGTTACCTCGGCGACCCGCGCACGGCGACGATGGCTGCAGAGAAAGGCCTCACCCGTACCCAGGCAGGCATCCGCCTGGCTGTGGAGGAGCATCCCGATGCTTTCTTTGTATTCGGCAATGCACCTACGGCACTTATGGAACTCTGCGACCTGATACGTAAGGGCAAGGCACATCCGGCGGGCATTGTTGCCGCACCGGTAGGCTTTGTGCATGTGCAAGAGTCCAAACACATGGTGAAACCCTTTACGGAAATACCCAAGATTATCGTAGAAGGACGTAAGGGAGGCAGCAACTTGGCTGCCACGCTGGTGAACTCCGTGTTGTGCTACAACGATGCGGAGCAGTTGCGCCCGGGCAGGGATGTGTAAGTGAAAAAAGACATTCCATAACATTACTTGTTACGACCGATAACATTACTTGTTATGCCCCTTTACATTACTTGATATTTTCATAAGATTACCCGTTGAATGAAACACAGATTTATAATCATAGGAATGGATGACAACCGTTCCCCCTTCTTTCCACCGGAAGCACTGGCGCAGATACGGAAGGGGAAGGTTTTCTCCGGTGGCATACGGCATAAGGAGATTGTCGGTCCTCTGCTGCCTGCCGGGGCCGAATGGATTTCCATCACCGTACCGCTGGACCACGTCTTTTCCCATTATGAAGAAATATTTACCCGCTTCGAAGAGACGGCTACGGACGACTCCATCATTGTATTCGCGTCCGGCGACCCGTTATTCTTCGGTTTTGCCAATACCATAAAGCGTAAGCTTCCCGAGGCAGACATTCTGCTCTATCCCGCTTTCAATTCCTTGCAGACATTGGCACACCGCCTCGTCATGCCGTATGACGACATGCGCACCGTCTCCCTGACAGGACGCCCGTGGCAGGAGTTCGACCGTGCCCTCATAGAGCATGTACCCAAAATAGGCATCCTCACCGACCGCGAACATACCCCGGTCACCATTGCCGCCCGCATGCTGGAATACGGGTACTCCCACTACACACTATACATCGGCGAGCATCTCGGCAATCCCGAAAAGGAACGCATACGCCGGATGACACCCCGGGAAGCGGTTTCCGGTGACTTCGAACATCCCAACTGCTTGCTGCTGGACAGCCATCTCGGACAATGCCGCACAAACTCCCTGCACGGTAGCGAAGCCCCAGACTTTCCAGTCCGTCCCTTCGGCATCCCCGATGAAGAGTTTGCACATCTTGACGGACGCGCCCGCATGATAACCAAGGCTCCCATCCGCCTGCTCACCCTGCAGGCATTGGAACTGAACCGCCGCCGCGTCTTCTGGGACATCGGTTTCTGTACCGGTTCCGTCTCCATCGAAGCCCGCCTGCAATTTCCTCATCTCGCCGTCATCTCCTTCGAGATACGCCCCGAAGGAAAAGAGCTGATGGACACCAACTCCCGCCGCTTCGGCGCACCGGGCATTACGGCGGTAACCGGAGATTTCCTGCACACCGACCTCACTCCCTTTGCCCGCCCCGATGCCGTCTTCATCGGTGGACACGGCGGACATCTGGAGGAAATGATAGAGAAAGTGAAACAAGTGCTGCACCCCGAAGGCTGCATCGTCTTCAACTCCGTATCGGCAGAAAGCAAGGAGGCGTTCTGCCGAGGAATCGAGCGGAACGGAATGGTGCTCCACCCTTCCACCCATATCGCCTTGAACGAATATAACCCCATTGAAATTATGAAAGCCACGCTTTCTTAAACATACCCATTATGAAAACAGCTATTATTCTAATCTCCGAAGCCGGTTTGAGCATAGCCCAATCACTACTCAACGAACTTCCCGACTCCGAAATCTTCACCCTCAGGCACGAAGAGGGATGCACACATATAGAATCCGCCGGCAAATTCACAGCGGAAAACTTCAACCGCTATGATGCCTTTGTCTTCATTGGCGCCATGGGAATCTGTGTCCGCACCATCGCTCCTTGCGTGAAGAACAAATATACCGACCCTGCCGTGGTTTGCGTGGACAGTACCGGTAAATTTGCCATCTCCGTACTTTCCGGACACATCGGAGGAGCCAACGAACTGACCCACCAGGTAGCGAATATCCTCGGGGCCGAACCGGTAGTCACCACGCAAAGCGACTGCACCGGTCTATGGGGACTCGATACCCTGCCCCAACGTTTCGGGTGGTTTCCGGTCATCAACGCCGAGCCCTCCACCCTCCTGTTGGCAGAACTTGCCAAGACGCCCGAAGAGAAAAAAAGAGTATGCATGAACGAGCATATCAGCCTCTTCGTTTCCGGCAAGCCCACCGCCCTGCTGCTCACGGTGCGCAATGAAGGCACGGACTGGATGGAGGCGCACCTGCCGCCTCATGTAGAAGTATTCTACCGGGTGCAGGACATTAAACCTTCACGCTTCAAACTGATTCTGTGCGTATCTCCCCAAGTCCCCAACTTCCCGGAAATGCCTATGATATGCTACGTGCCCTGTGTCGTACACCTCGGCATCGGCCTTGCCCGGCTGGCAGGTCCCGTACGGAAAGTGGAGAAAGAGATTATGAACACGCTGAAGGAATACGGTATCATGCCCCAAAGCATCGCCTCCATCTCCACGATTAAAGCCAAAAGTGACGAACCGGTAGTGAAAGCGCTCCAAAAGAAGTTCCCGGTCTACTTCTATACAGCCGAGGAACTGGCAGAGATAGAGGTGCCCCATCCCAGCAAAACCGTCATGAAGCACATGGGTACCCCCAGCGTCAGCGAAGCCGCCGCCTTACTGAGTGCAAACAACTCCCGGCTGCTGGTGCCCAAGAAGAAAGGAGAGAACTATACCGTGGCCGCCGCCCTTGACATAAGAACTGTGCGCCAGGGCCACATCGAAATAGTGGGTGCCGGCCCGGGCGACCCGGACCTGGTTTCCGTACGCGGACGCCAAATGCTGGAACGCGCCGACCTCATTCTGTATGCCGGCAGTCTCGTTCCCAGGGAGCTGACTCTCTGTGCCAAGGCCGGTGCTACCGTACTCAGCTCCGCTTCCATGGATTTGGAGGAACAATTTGAAGTGATGAAGAAGTTCTATGACAAGGGAAAATTCATCGTACGCCTGCATACGGGTGACCCTTGTATCTATGGTGCCATTCAGGAACAGATGAACTACTTTGACCAGCACGGTATGAGCTACCACATCACCCCCGGCATATCCTCCTTCCAGGCGGCGGCAGCTGCCTTGAAGTCGCAGTTCACCATTCCGGAAAAAGTGCAAAGCATCATCCTAACACGCGGCGAAGGACGCACGCCCATGCCCGAACGCGAAAAGCTACATCTCATGGCACGCTCACAAAGTACCATGTGCATCTTCCTCAGTGCAAGCATTGCAGAGCAGGTGCAGGAAGAACTGTTGCAGGAATATCCGGAAACTACCCCCGTAGCTGTCTGCTACCACTTGACATGGAAAGACGAACAAATATTCAGGGGGGAACTCAAAGACCTTGCCAGGATAGTGAAGGAAAATAACCTCACCTTGACAACCATGATTGTCGTAGGCGAAGCCATCGGCAACCGTGAAGGTTTGTCACGGCTCTATGCACACGAGTTCAAGCATCTGTACCGGAAATAAATCAACGATTAATCACCCATAAACATTCAAACATGATATTAATATTTGGCGGAACCACCGAAGGACGCATAGCCATCCAAACCCTTGAAGAAGCCGGAAAAACTTTCTACTATTCTACCAAAGGGGATGAGCAGGACGTACTTCTACATAATGGCATCCGCCTGCAAGGCGCTATGGATGCAATAGAAATAGAAACATTCTGTGCACAGCATCACATAAAGCTGCTGATAGACGCCGCGCACCCCTTTGCCACACAGCTGCATGAGACTCTGGAACAAGTCTCCGTGGAATCGAATATCCCCGTCATCCGTTTCGAGCGTATCTTCCCGGAACGCGATGAAGAACACATCACCTGGTGCAGAGATTATGACGATGCCATTGAGAAGATACAGAAAGAAAAGATTTTCATCTTACTTGCACTGACCGGCGTACAGACCATAGGTAAGCTGAAGCCTTTGTGGCAGAATGCCTGCTGTTACTTCCGCATCCTTGACCGTGACAGCTCGCGCAAGCTCGCCCGGGAACAAGGTTTCTCCGAGAAGAACCTCTACTACTACACGCCCGGAGAAGACGAGCAAATCCTGATGAAACAGCTTCATCCCGAAGCCATACTCCTCAAGGAAAGCGGGATATCCGGTGGATTCTGCGAGAAGGTGGAAGCTGCCCGGCAACTGGGTATACGCATCTTTGCCATCCGACGCCCCGAGACATCCGGCAAGTTTATCTGTGTAAACGGCGAGCATGGCCTGCGCCGCATAGTCGAGAAACATTTACCCGACTTCTTCCCCCTGCGCAGCGGACTGACTACCGGAACATGTGCCGCCGCTGCCGCCGTAGCCGCCACCTGGGATGTATTCAATATCTACTTCAAAAAGCGTCCTACGGAATTTCCGGTAGTTCTTCCCAACGGAGAAACCATACAGGTTCCCGTAGAGCCGCAGCACCATATTCCCCACTCCGACCTTCTGGAAAACGGTGACGGCATGTTCGAGACAAGCGCTACCGTCATCAAGGATGCCGGCGACGACCCGGACATCACCAACGGGATGAAAGTTGTGGCCAATATAGCCATACCTTTCCGCATAGACGACCCGCTGCCGGAAGACACTCCCCAGGACGACTACAACATCATCGTCTGCGGCGGCGAAGGCGTAGGTGTCATCACCATGCCCGGTCTGGGACTTGAGCTCGGTAGCTCTGCCATCAACGACACCCCACGCGAAATGATAAAGAAGAACGTCAAGCTATGGCTTGAACGCCTCCATATTGCCAAACAGCCCAATCCTATTCTCATTACCATCTCCATCCCCGGTGGAGAAGAAATAGCCAAACGCACCTTCAATCCCCGCCTCGGTATCGAAGGAGGCATTTCCATTATCGGGACCTCCGGCATCGTGAAGCCATTCTCCTCGGAAGCCTTCATCAATTCCATCCGGAAGTCCATGGAAGTGGCAAAGGCAACCCGGAACCCTCGTATCGTCATCAGCTCCGGCGCAAAGAGCGAACGTTTCATCAAGGCGTATTATCCCGACCTCCCCACCCAGGCTTTCGTGCACTACGGCAACTTTATCGGCGAAACCTTGAAAATAGCAGCCGAAGAGCAAGTACCGCACGTCACCCTCGGCGTGATGATGGGAAAGGCCGTGAAACTGGCCGAAGGCAATCTAGATACCCACAGCAAGAAAGTGACCATGAATAAGGAATTCATTCAAGACCTGGCACGCCAAGCGGGATGCAGCGAAGAAACACTTGCCGCCATCGGACAGATGAACCTGGCGCGCGAACTTTGGGACATCATTCCCGAAGAGCTGCTGGAAAAGTTTGGCAAGGCACTGATTGAGCTCTGTCACCGGCACTGTGACCCCTTGCTGCCCAACAGCGAACTAACAGTATTACTCATAACCGAAAACGGAAAAATTTACTCATGAAGAAGAAGATAATCATTACCGTCTGTATGGCAATGACCGTACTGACCGGTCTGGCACAAAGCCCGCTGTCCTTTCATGCAAAAGCTGGAATCGGTACCTCCCATTTTCATGGAAAACACTCCAGTAGTGACACCCAAATAGCTTACAAAGCTGGTGTCGGTACAGAATATGTCCTCAACAAGACCTGGGTGCTGCAATCCGCATTGGAATTCGTGTCCATCGGCGGTAAAGACGAGATAAGCCACATCGGCAAGGCCAAAATGCATGAACTGTATCTGCAAATCCCCCTCATGATAGCGGCCCGCCTCCATCTGGGCAAGGATTATCATGCCTCGCTGAGTGTCGGCCCTTATGCGGCCATAGGTGTGGCAGGCAAGACTTCCGGTGAGACTTACGATTATAGCAGCAGCAGTATGCAGGGAGGATACCAGTTCAAGATAGACACTTTCGGCAGTATGGTAGACGGGAAAATGGGTAACAACCGTTTCGATGCAGGTATTGCCCTGGGACTTACTTTTGAATACAGAAGATTCATCATCGGTGCAGAAACACAAGTGGGACTGGTAAAAGTCAATGAGCAGATAAACCAGATGATAGGTCATTCGGAAGAAGGAGGATATTTTCCCAAGAACTTCGCCGCATTCTTTACGCTGGGGTACCGGTTCTGGTAAGGGAACATTTTGCCATACAGAGTTGTTTAGTATACAAACAGATACTCAACAATATAAACTGAATAATATGGCAAAAAGAATTCCTATCCTGCTGGCAGCAATGACAGCCCTCTCCTTCGCCCCTCAAACAGCAGAGGCATGTACCGGTATCACCCTGACGGCCAAAGACAATGCGCACGTCGTAGCTCGCACCATCGAATGGGGAGGCAGTGAGCTGAACAGCCAGTACGTCATCGTACCGCGCGGTTATTCGCAACAATCACTGACACCCGGAGGCAGTCTGTCCGGCATGGAGTTCACCTCACGCTATGGCTACGTAGGCCTGGCAGTGGAGCAAAAGGAGTTCGTGGCCGAAGGTCTGAATGAAGCCGGGCTCTCCGCCGGGCTGTTCTACTTTCCCGGATATGGCAAATACGAGGAGTACGACCCCACACGAAAAGCGTCGAGCATAGCCGATTTACAATTGGTATCATGGCTGTTGGGAAGCTTTTCTACTGTGGACGAGGTAAAGGAGGCTATTGAAAATGTAACGGTCATAGCCATTGACCCGCGTGCCTCCACCGTACATTGGCGGATTGCAGACAAGACCGGCCGCCAACTGGTATTGGAGTTCATCGACGGACAGCCCCGTTTCTATGAAAACAAACTGGGAGTATTGACAAACTCCCCCGGCTTTGACTGGCAGATGACCAACTTAAATAATTATGTGAACCTCTACCCGGGCAGTGCCGAAAGCAAATCGCTGGGCAATGTGACTATAGCCCCTTTCGGTTCGGGAAGCGGCTTTTTGGGAATTCCGGGAGATGTGACTCCCCCTTCCCGCTTTATCCGTGCCGCTTTCTACCAGACTTCTACACCACCACAGAATACCGCACAGGAAACCGTTCTCCAATGTTTTCAGATACTGAATAACTTTGATATACCCGTAGGCATCGAGTTTCCCCTCGGCCAGGTTCCTGCCAATATTCCAAGTGCCACCCAATGGACATCGGCCACAGATATGACAAACGGTATCATCTACTATCGCACCATGTACAACAGTACAATCAGAAGCATTGATTTGAGACAGATAGACTTCGGGCGCATCGAGTACCATGCAGCTCCCCTCGATAAAGTGAAGCGGCAACCGATAGTTCCCGTGAAAATTGAATAGGGACGCAGAAACTTCAAGATTGCCGCTGTTGCAGTTGTTCCGCCTCCTTCCTCTTCATCTCCGCCAGCACCCCGCAGGTCAATGGAATGGCGAGGAAGAAGGTCAGCATGTCCGACGCCGCCTGGCACATCTCCACCCCTTTCAGTCCTAAGAAATAAGGAAGAATGAAGATGAGGGGGATGAAGAACAGCCCTTGACGGGCAGAGGAAAGTATCGTAGCGCGTACGGGCTTGCGGATAGTCTGCAGCATCATGTTGCTGACCACAATCCATGCACCCAACGGATAGGTGATGAACTGCCAGCGCAATGCTGCCGCACCGGTAGCTACAACAGCAGGGTCTCCCTTGCGGAAGATGGAGACAATCTCCTCGGCATATCCCATACCTGCCACCGCACAAACCAGCAAAAAGAAAAAGCCTACCTTCACACAGAACCAGAATCCTTGGCGCACTCTGGCATACAGCCCGGCACCATAATTGAATCCGCATACCGGTTGGAAGCCTTGCCCGAAACCAATTAGGAAAGCATTGATAAACATAGAGATACGCGTCACAATGGACATCCCTGCAATAGCTGCGTCACCATATGCACCGGCCGCCACGTTCAGCAAAATGGTTGCCACGCTTGCCAGTCCCTGCCGGGTGAGTGACGGAGTTCCACCCCCAATAATTTCCTTGATGAAAGCCAGTGTAGGCGTAAAGTTTCTGTAACGTATACGTATATTTCCTCCTCTGCGCCCCATATATAGCAAAAGGATGAAACTACATATCTGGCTGACTACTGTGGCAAGTGCGGCACCGGATATGCCCATATCGCATACAAAAATCAGGATAGGGTCGAGCACCACGTTGATGACCGCCCCACTCACAATCCCCACCATGGCATACGCCGCATTACCTTGAAAACGTATTTGGTTATTCAGCACCAATGAGGCGGTCATAAAAGGAGTACCCAGCAGAATGATTCCCAAATAGCGCTCCGTATACGGAAGAATAGTAGGCGTCGACCCCAAAGCAAGGGAAAGCGGTGTAAGGAACAGCAATCCCAGCACAGCCAGAGCCGCTCCGATAAACAAGGCAAAAAAGAAGCCGGTGGATGCCATCTTCTCGGCACTCTCCGTTTCCTGCGCCCCCAACTTACGGGAGATGTAGTTCCCCGAACCATGACCGAAGAAGAATCCCACAGCCTGGATAATGGACATCACAGAAAACACGATACCTACGGCAGCCGTAGACTGGGTATTTATTTTACCCACAAAATAGGTATCTGCCATGTTGTAGAAGGACGTCACCAGCATGCTGATGATGGTCGGCACAGCCAATGACGTAATCAGCCGGGGGACCGGAGTCGTCGTTAAGTGGACATAATTATCCTTTGCAGAATGGTGCATCATAGGGAATGGAATGACAAGACTATTTGCAGCAATTTCTCAATGGAGTACACTGTTACCGGCTCCTTGCCCGGTCGATGGAATACGAAGCTGCCGTCTCCCTTCAAATCTCCGGTTTCGATATAAATCTCCGATTCAACATTCCGGTTTGCCAGAATCCCGTTTCTCTGGAGTGCCTTGCGCACCATGGCATACTTCTGCCCGTGGCCCGCCAAGCGTATCTGGGAGGTATATTCATTGGCTACCCTGAACAGTCCCGTTTCCAAATCAAAGGCAATACCCTTACGGGCAAAGAAGTTGCTCAGGCTGCCGTTCAACGAAAGGTCCTCGGGAGTACCGATAGTTACGCCGTTCACCTTGTCCATCAGCCATATTTTGTCCGCTATCTGCAGGGCCAGTTCCAGGTCGTGAGTAGAAAGGAAAATCGTCTTGTCCGTTTGCCGGCTGAGCTGGTGAAGCAGTTGCATCATCTCTACTTTACTGGGAAAATCAAGGAAAGCTGTCGGTTCATCCAGATAGATGACGGGAGTTTCCTGGGCGAGCGCCTTGGCTATCATCACCTTCTGCCGTTCACCGTCACTCAGCGTATGCACCATGCGGTGTGCCAGGTGGGGAATGCCTACCAGGGCGATGGATTTGTCCACCACAGTCTTGTCCTCTTTCGAAAGAGTTCCCCAGAAACCGGTGTAGGGGCTACGCCCCAGACCTATCAGTTCTACGACGGACATATTGCGTATATCGCACTTCTCCGTCAGCACCACACTAATGACGCGCGAAAGCTGCTTGTCGGTATAGTCCCCAATCTCTTTTCCTTCAATAAATATGTTTCCTCCAAGTTTTGGCTGGAAGGCAGACAACGTACGAAGCAGCGTGGACTTCCCCACTCCATTAGCTCCCAACAAGCAAGTCAGCTCACCACTGTTGATTCCGGCGCAAATGCCGTCTGCCACCACTTTCACATCCCCCTTACCGGGGTAACCGATGGAAAGATTCTCTATATGTATGGTTTCCTTATTCATTCAATTCTCCTTTCCGTTTTCTAAAAAGTACAGAAGCCACTACCGGCGCACCTACCAGTGCCGTCACCGAGTTGACCGGCAAAGCTCCCTCGAAGCCGGGCATACGGGCTATCAGATTGCAGACCAATGCCAGGGAAGCGCCTACCAGCAATGTGGCAGGCATCAACACCCGATGGTCCGAAGAGTGGAAGATGGCACGGCACAGATGGGGAACCGCCAATCCGATAAACATAATCGGACCGCAATAGGCCGTTACAATAGCCACCAGCACACCGGAGCATGAGATAACCAGCAGGCGTGCCCGCTTGATGTTCAGTCCCAGATTGCGTGCATAGCCATCGCCCAGCAGCAACAGATTCATCGTCTTTATCAGCAGGAAGGACAACGGAAGCAGCACAGCCATGATGCAGACAAACAGCACCATCTGGTCGCCCGAAACACGGGCAAAGCTACCCAATCCCCAAATGACATATGCACGTATATCTTCCTCCACACTGAAATATTTCAATACGCCGATGACGGCACTTGCCACATAGCCTATCATCACACCGATTATCAGCAGCGTCACGTTGCCCTTCACCTTCTGGGAGACATAAACAATGAGCGCCATCACAGCCAGCGCACCGATAATGGCGGCAACCGACAAGGCAACCTCGCCCATATACCCCAAACGGCTCAATGCCACACCGCCCATCGCCCCGGACAGCAATACCACACAAGCCACACCCAGGCTGGCACCTGAACTGATGCCCAATACCGAAGGCCCTGCCAGCGGATTGCGGAACACCGTCTGCATCTGCAGACCGCAGACTGACAGCCCTGCTCCCGCCACCAATGCCGTCAACGCTTGGGGCACGCGGGACTTCCAGATAATATTCTGCCAAATAACGGATTCATCCGTATTTCCCCACAATATGTTCCACACGGAGCGCAGAGGAATGTGAACCGACCCCAAAAGCAGGTTCAGCAGGAAAAAAAGAAAGATAGATGCCAGTGTCAGCAACATCAACGGAAGTACGGGTCTTTTTATCATTTCAGCAGTTCGTAGTAAGTCGGTTTATAGTCAGGCAACAAATCGGGATGGAAAGCATGTATCAAGTCTTCCAATACAATTTCGGGCTGCATGGGCATACTTTCGTAGAAGGGTTTCTCACGCATGTTGCAGTATACCACTCCCTTCTCACGGAACGCACGGAAGTCGGCATAACGCGGGTCGAGGGACTTCAAGGCATCATACGTGAATGTCCCGTCATAGCTGTTGACAATGCGCCAGTAATCGGCACTCTCCGCCTGGCTATATACGGTTTCAAAATCCAGCGTGACACCTCCCGAACGGGGATCGTCTTTCAAGAAATAATCCGCACCGGCATCACGGAACAGTTCGGCAAGAAAGCTCTTTCCTCCCACTGCATACCAGTTGCCACCCCGTATCTCGCCGCTGAATACCACCGGACGCTTCTTCACGTTGGCAGCCAGCTCCTTCAATTCGTTATAGCGCTTCTCTATCGCAGCAAACTTTTCATTCGCCTCCACTTCCTGGCCTATAAACATGCCGATGAATTTTATCCATTCAGCCTGCCCCAACGGGGTCATCTCCTTATATCCCAAATGGGGAACCAGTGGAATACCGATTTCCCGCATGGCATCATATCCGCCCCGCTTGAAAGGAGAGATAAAGATAACATCCGGATTCATGCTCATTATCACTTCATTATCAAAGTTCCCTTCGATACCAATCTTCACGGTCTCGCCGGACTTCAAACGGTCGTTCATCTCCTTGTTGAAGAGATGGCGCGTACTGGTGATGCCCACCACATAATCGCAGGCATCCAGACGGATGAAGTTGGAAAGTTGCAGGGATGTCATACACATGACGTGCTCTACCGGCGTTTCAATCACCGTATAGTCGCTCGGTATTCCGACAGGCTTTATGCCTTTCGGTACCAGCGCATAGTGGAAAGTGCTGCTGCTTTCTTTTTGAGGGTCGTGTATATCCACCAGACGGACATGGTGCGGAAGATATTTCACCGTATAGCCTTTGGCATAGCACGGCACAATGGTAGCTGCCGTGTCTGTCGTAACCGGAGAATAGCCCGTTTCGGAAGAAGATTCGGTAGTAGTCTGTCTTGATTTTAAGCCGCAAGAGGTTACGCATAAAATGCACAGCAGTGCAATGCCTATGGCAGATATCCGGGTCATGACTATTGGGGTTTATAGAATTCGGGCACAATATTCGTCATTTTTGGGGAGATACGCAAATGCTCTTCCTGCAAATTGACGGATATTGTGCCTAAATAATCTTTAAAAGCCCATCAAGTCATTCAGTGCTTCACTCATGCTGGGATGTGTAAAGACAAAATCACGGAGGAAGGTATATTCCTGCCCGGTCTTCATAGCCATTGCCACCAGGTTGATGACCTCGCTCGATTCCGGACCAAACAGCGTACATCCCACTATCTTGTCCGTATCGGCGTCCACCACCACCTTGAAGAGTCCGTTCGTATCGCCCAAAGTCCTGGCACGCGGAATGGCGGCTACCGGCAGCTTGTTGACCTTTATATTCAATCCCTTCTTGCGTGCTTCCGCTTCGCTCAGCCCGATGCGTGAAAGCGGCGGGTCGATGAATACCGAATAGCTCACCGGGTCACGGTCGGACACCTTGCGTTCTCCCGCCCCGAAAAGGTCTTCGCGCAGAATGCGGTAATCATCCAAAGAAATGTAGGTGAACTGCAAACCGCCCTTTACATCACCGATAGCATGTATCTTGGGGTTGGTAGTCTGCAAATAGTCGTCCACCACAATGGCTCCGCGCTCATTCACCTCTACACCTGCCGCCGGCAGATTCAAGCCAGCCGTATTCGGACGCCGGCCGGTAGCCAGCAGGATGGCATCTGCGTGTAACTGATGTTCCTCTCCCGTGACCGCATCCCGGTAAATGACGTCAGAGTCTTTCACGGACTGCACGCGTGCATTCAGCCTGAAAACGATTCCTTTCTGTTCCAATACCTCCCGGACACTGTCCGCAATGTCCCGGTCCTCCCGGGATATCAGTTCGGAAGAGCCCTCGAGCACCGTGACTTGCGAACCGAATGAAGCATACATGGAAGCAAATTCTAGTCCGATGTATCCCCCACCTACAATGACGAGCTGTGCCGGCAGCTCAGTCAGTTCCATAATGGAGGTGCTGGTATATACCCGTGGGTTACCTTGTATCCCCTCTATCGGTGGAATGACGGTTTCGGCACCCGTATTGATGAATATCCGGGGAGCTTGCAATTGTAATGTCCCTTCCACCATCCCAACTTCCACCACATCCGGACCTGCAAAGGAGCCGATACCCGTATAGACCGTTATATGAGGATTGTCGGCCAGATTGTGATAGTTCTTCTGACGCAGGAAAGAGACGACCTCTTCCTTCCTTGCAATGGACTGACGATAGTATGCCTTCTTGACCTCCCAAGAAGCGTCTTTGTCCGCATGCTTTGCCGCATGCACCAATGTTTTTGTGGGAATGCAACCGATATTGATACATGTCCCTCCGTACATCTTTTCCGAACGCTCCACTACGGCAACGTCCAGCTTCCGTTTTGCCAACTCGGCAGCCAATGTCTTTCCGCCTTTGCCGAATCCGATGATAATGACATCATACTGTTTCATACGTCTATTTCCTTAATTGGTTCAATACTCTTTTTGCACTGTCAGACAGTACGACAATGGCACCGGCAAGAATGGCCGTATCCTTGATGACCAAGCGCCCTGCCCCCGTCAGCAACGGAAAGCCGTGCTCCCCGCTTCCCAAGTCGGGCACCCACACCTCAGGGGTTGTCACCAGGAAAGAGAGGGTACCTATTGTCATGACAATGGCCAGTGCGGCTCCCGCCAGTCCGATTTTCGGAGAGAATATCCCCAGAAATGTCAGAATGCCGATGGTCATAATCAGAATGCCCAGACCGTGAGAGAAACCATACGTATTGTTCTCCACGTGCCACTGATGTTTCGCCTCATTGAACTCGCCCTCTTTCAGCTTATACTCCTTGTACTCCGGGGCACTCTTTGTATAAAAGAAGCTCATGAACGGGCTGTTCGCCACAAAAGGGACAATCCCTTCAGCCTCATAATTCCAGAATTTCAACCCACCAATCCATACGAAAATAACCAGGATGGCTACACGAATCAAATTAACACCCAACTTTTGAGTGGAAGCGGCCAGCGTCAACGCAGCCATAAACAAGTTTTGCAATTTCGTTTTCATCTTTGTTCTACTTTTTAAATGGTTTCAGTAATATGACTTGATTTTTGTTTTTGCAAAGTTCCTTGTTTTCCACCACGTACGAAATGGCAATTATTCCGCAACAGTTGGCAATTCTTCCCGTTTCACTCTTTTCCGGTAGTCCGAGACACTCTCGCCGGTCATTTTCTTGAAAAAACGGCTGAACGCGGACAAGTCTTCGAAGCCCAGAATGGAGCTGATTTCCTTAGCGCTTTTGTGGGTATACAGCAGCAATCTCATGGCTTCTGCCTCAATGCGGTCATGAATCACCCGTAAAGGGGAAGGCAACCCGCAGGTCGAGAACAGATTGGAAAGTGTCTTGGGAGAACGGCAAAGAATATCAGCATAATCCTGCACTTGCTTCTTCTCCTTGAAATGCCGGTCCACTAATACGTAATACTGCCGGATGATGTCAAACGTCTTTTCCTTCTCCTGCCCCACCCCGAAACGCTGGCGCGCAATGCGTGTGCAGGTAATGATGAAACGTTTCAAGACAATCCGCAGCATCTCCTCCTGCAAGTTGTCATGGATGACCGATTCCTGCCGGAAAATGCGGACTATGTCATGCAAGTTGGAAGACTGCCCGGCAGAAAGTGCCAGTCTCATCACCTGGGAAGAGCCATAAAAAAGGAATCCATTGCAAGAGACCTCGTTGTCATGTCCATAGATGCAATAAAAATTGCTGTTGAATACAAACGTCAGGTATTCACCGTCCACCTCTTTTACCTCCAGGTGATGCAACGGGGTCAAGGTCACGATTTCATCCTTTTCCAGGCGCATGGGGATATGGTCTATTTCCAGAGTCAGCGTACCGCTCTGTACCCAAATGAATTTATACAGAGTCTTGTCACGTTGCAGCGACGCACGCTCATGGTAGCTGGAAGTCATGGCTATGTTGCCATTCAAGCGGGTGTTCAGTTGATAATCCATAAAAAACAGATTGTTTTAGTAAATAACAAAGATAGCGAATATCTTGTTTGCTACTGATTATTTCCCCACTTTTGTAGCCGTTTTGCTGTTCTTTAATTTTTAACCTTTAATGTCTTCATGCAAATGTTCCCCGTCATATTTGTATCTCTCGGTCCCGGCGAACCGGAACTGATTACCGTAAAAGGCTTGAAAGCCCTGCAGACAGCCGACTGTATATTCTGTCCCGAGACACTGGCCAAAGATGGAAACAGAGTTTCACGCGCAGCCGACATCCTATTGCAACTCGACATTCCGGAAAACACGGTGCACCGCTTTCCACTCCCCATGAGCAAACAGCGCGAAAAAGCCCTGAGCGCCTACGACGAGGTCTATATGGAGAGCTCCACCCTCCGGCAACAAGGAAAGAAGGTCTGTATCGTTGCCGAAGGAGATGCCGGATTCTACTCTTCCATACATTATGTATATGACAAACTGCAGGCAGACGGCATCCCCGTGAAGCACATCCCCGGTATCCCCGCCTTCATTGCCGCCGGCGCACTGGGCGGGCTCCATGTGGCCAGCCAGGAAGAGCGGCTGACGGTGATACCCGGCATTACTACGACAGAAGAGATAGAGAAACTGACAAGCGAAAACAGTGCGGTTGTCATCATGAAGCTGTCCAGATGCACCGATGAGATTCACCGCTGCATCCGCCTGCATCCCGAATACCGGTATCACTATTTTGAGAATGTAGGCACTCCGGAAGAGAAGTATATCAATGACAGCAAGCGGATAGCGACCATCCGCTTCCCCTATTTTTCCCTGCTTATCATTCGTACAGAGACCTTTTGAGCCCGATTTAATACAATTTCGCACGCCATAGGCATTATTTTAATGAAAATGGGTTACCTTTGCGCCGTTGAAATATAAAAAAGATAAGAACATGAAGAAAGTCGTTTTTTATATGATGCTGCTGGTTATGAGCATCGGTTATGCCTATGCACAAGGAAAGGCAGACATCAAATTCGAACAGACCACCCACAACTTCGGCACATTCTCCGAAAACAGTCCTGTGGTCAGCTACACCTTTAAGTTTACGAACGTAGGCGATGCTCCGCTTGTCATCCATCAGGCTGTAGCTTCCTGCGGATGTACCGTTCCCGAATATTCACAAGAACCGATAGCACCGGGAAAGACTGGAACAGTGAAAGTAACTTATAATGGAACCGGAAGATACCCCGGACACTTCAAGAAATCCATTACCCTGCGCACCAATGCCAAAACGGAAATCATGCGATTATTTATCGAAGGGGACATGACCGCTAAAGATGCCAAATAAGCATTTTACCATACAGAATTAAGGAGATTTTTTTAAATCTCCTTTTTTTTTGCTTTCTTTGCCTAAAATGCGAAGATAGGCTGCACCTCAGCAGAATAATAATGAGCTTGCTCATTTTATCCTGCATTCGGTTTGCACTATCTTTGAAGTCTATTAAAGAAAAACATAAAACTACAAAACCTATGAAACAAGAAGAAGAACCAATCACCGGCTTGCCGGAAAATGCGTTCCGTGAACTGAAACCGGGAGAAGTGTACAACCCTCTGATGAGCCCGGACAAGAAGTATTCAGAAGTAAATGCCTGGTCGGTGACATGGGGTATTCTGATGGCCATCCTCTTTTCGGCCGCAGCCGCCTATCTGGGGCTGAAGGTGGGGCAAGTATTCGAAGCCGCCATCCCCATCGCCATCATTGCCGTCGGCGTATCGGGTGCCGCCAAACGCAAGAACGCATTGGGCGAAAACGTCATTATCCAGTCTATCGGTGCCAGTTCTGGCGTCATCGTGGCAGGTGCCATCTTCACCCTTCCGGCACTTTATATCCTTCAAGAAACTTATCCGAAAGAAATCACCGTTACCTTTGCACAAGTCTTTATCAGCTCTCTGCTGGGAGGTGTGCTGGGTATTCTCTTCCTTATCCCCTTCCGCAAATATTTCGTGAGCGACATGCACGGCAAGTATCCCTTCCCCGAGGCGACAGCCACCACACAAGTGCTCGTCTCCGGTGAAAAGGGCGGCAGCCAGGCAAAACCATTACTCATGGCAGGTATTATCGGAGGTCTATACGACTTCATCGTGGCAACCTTCGGCTGGTGGAACGAGAATTTCACTACCCGCGTATGCGGCCTCGGCGAAATGCTGGCCGAGAAAGCCAAGCTGGTATTCAAGGTTAATACGGGTGCTGCCGTGCTCGGTCTGGGTTACATCGTAGGACTGAAATACGCGTCCATCATCTGTGCCGGCTCACTGGCCGTATGGTGGATTATCATCCCCGGTATGTCCATGATTTGGGGAGATTCCGTACTGAACCAATGGAACCCCGAAATCACGGCAACCATAGGCGCTATGGCTCCGGAAGAAATCTTCAAATACTATGCCAAGAGCATCGGTATCGGTGGCATTGCCATGGCAGGTATCATCGGCATTATCAAGTCTTGGGGCATCATCAAGAGTGCCGTAGGACTGGCTGCCAAGGAAATGGGAGGTAAGTCCAACGTGGAAGCCAGTGTGAAACGCACACAGCGGGACATCTCCATGAAGATTATCGCCATCGGTTCCATCATCACGCTGCTGCTGGTTGTTCTCTTCTTCTACTTCGATGTGATGCAGGGCAACTTGACACATACCATTGTAGCTATCCTGCTTGTTGCAGGTATCGCTTTCCTGTTCACCACCGTGGCAGCCAATGCCATTGCGATTGTGGGCACAAACCCCGTATCCGGAATGACGCTGATGACATTAATCCTGGCATCCGTAGTCATGGTAGCCGTAGGGCTGAAAGGTCCCGAAGGGATGGTTGCGGCACTGGTGATGGGCGGTGTTGTATGTACGGCACTGTCCATGGCGGGAGGCTTCATCACAGACTTGAAAATCGGTTACTGGCTGGGTAGCACGCCTGCCAAGCAGGAAACCTGGAAGTTTCTCGGAACCATCGTTTCCGCCGCTACCGTAGGTGGGGTAATGATTATCCTGAACAAGACATACGGTTTCACCAGCGGACAGCTGGCCGCTCCGCAGGCCAATGCCATGGCAGCCGTTATCGAACCTCTGATGAACGGTGTGGGTGCGCCCTGGCTGCTCTACGGTATCGGTGCAGTGCTGGCCGTCATCCTCAACTTCTGCAAGATTCCCGCACTGGCATTTGCATTGGGTATGTTCATCCCATTGGAACTGAATGTTCCGTTGGTAGTGGGCGGTGCCATCAACTGGTACGTGACCAGCCGCAGCAAGGATGCCGCTCTCAATGCCGAACGCGGGGAGAAAGGCACACTGCTTGCCTCCGGTTTCATTGCCGGCGGTGCATTGATGGGCGTGGCAAGTGCTGCCATGCGTTTCGGAGGAATCAACCTCGTAAACGATGCATGGTTGCAGAACACCTGGTCCGAAGTGCTGGCGCTGGGTGCTTATGCCATTCTGATATTCTACCTCATCAAAGCTTCCATGAAAACCAAATAATTTTTAAATATTTAGAACATGAAGAAGATTCTGCTTTTATCTTTTCTATTTGCAACGACCATGTTATCTGCACAAAAGCCCGTTGAGCTACCTTTGTGGCCCAACGGTGCCCCCAATAACAACGAACTGACCGGAACCGAACAAGGCCGGAACAACGGAGGCGTCTCCAATGTTACCGAACCTACCCTTACAGTGTACCCTGCCCCCCACCCTAACGGCATGGCCATCATCATGTGTCCGGGAGGCGGCTACAGCGGTCTTGCCATGCACCATGAGGGACATGACATGGCTTCCTGGTTCAATACACAAGGTATCACATACGCTGTTCTGAAATACCGTATGCCCAACGGACACCATGAAGTGCCCCTTTCCGATGCCGAACAAGCCATCCGAATGGTACGCAAACATGCTGCCGAATGGGGTGTCAATCCTCAGCGCGTAGGCATCATGGGCGCTTCTGCCGGCGGACACCTGGCAGCTTCGCTTGCCACACTATACAGCAGTGACAAAACCCGTCCCGACTTCCAGATATTGTTCTATCCGGTGATTTCCATGCAGAAAGGCGTTACCCATGGAGGTTCCCGTAAGAACCTTATCGGAGAAAACCCATCTCAGGAACTGGAACAAAAGTATTCACTTGAAAGACAAGTGTCCCCACGCACTCCGCAGGCTTTTATCATGCTTTCTTCGGACGACGACGCAGTGCCACCCATCAACGGCATTGGCTATTTCCTCGCCTTGCGTGACCACAAAGTGCCTGCCAGCCTGCATGCCTACCCTACCGGTGGACATGGCTGGGGATTCCGGGACAACTTCACCTACAAGCGTCAATGGACGGAAGAACTGGAGAAGTGGTTGCGTGAAGGGCTCGTATTCCCGGTCTCTGAACCTACCACAAAGAAATAAAAGCAATTATGAATAAAAAGTATTTTTTACTCACTTGCCTCGCAGCGTTTCCCTTTGCCCTGACTGCTCAGGAGAACAACCGCTACGAAGAGATTACCAACCCCAAGCTGACAAGCATCAACCGGGAGCCCGCACGCAGTACGTTCACCTCCTACGTCACGGAGGCCGATGCCGTCATCAATGACCGCAAGAACGGAACCTACCGCCTATCCCTCAACGGGAAATGGAAATTCCATTACGTGGAAGCCTTCGCCGACCGCCCCACGGACTTCATGATGGACCGTGTGGACGCCAGCCGCTGGCCGGACATCAATGTACCCGGAAACTGGGAGTTGCAGGGATTCGGCACGCCCATCTACGTGAACCATCCCTATGAGTTCTGTTCTTCGGGCTATTCTCCTTATTGGGACAAGCCCAATCCTCCATACGTTCCCCAAGAATGGAATCCCACCGGCACCTACCGCCGCGAGTTCACTCTTCCGGGAGACTGGGACGATAAGGAAATTTTCCTGAGTGCCGACGGCGTACGCGGGGCAGCCTTCTACTACCTCAACGGCAAGTTTGTAGGCATGAGTAAAGATGCAAAGACTCCGGCGCGTTTCAACGTCAGCACCATTGCCAAGAAAGGGAAGAATGTCATTGCCATTCAGATACACCGCTTTTCCGATGCCAACTATCTGGAATGCCAGGACTTCTGGCGCATCAGTGGTATCGAACGGGACATTTACTTATATGCCCAGCCTCAAATCCATCTCACGGACTTCAAGGTGGAGTCTCCTTTGGATGAGAACTACCGGAACGGTATCCTCAAGGTAAAGGTGCAGTTTACCAATGAAAGCGGACAAAATTCCCCATTTGTCGTTGGTTACCGCCTGCTGGACAAGAACGACCAGCAGATAGCCCAGTCCTCTACTCAAGTCAGCGGTGACCAAACGGAAGTGGAATTCACCAAGAAGACCATCCAGGAACCCCTGCAATGGACAGCCGAAACGCCCAACCTCTATACCCTCGTCGTCAGCTTGAAGCGCCCGAACGGAGATGTGATTGAAGCGACAAGCTGCAAAGTAGGTTTCCGTACAGTGGAAATCAAGGACAAGCAACTGTTGGTAAACGGACAACCTATCCTCGTGAAAGGCGTGAACTATCACGAACACAACGAGAATACCGGTCACTATGTCTCCGAAGAACTGATGAAGAAAGATTTCGAGCTTTGGAAGAGATACAATGTCAATACCGTCCGCACCTGTCACTATCCCCAGCAGGAACGTTTCTACGAACTCTGTGACGAATATGGTATCTATGTCATCGACGAAGCCAATATCGAAAGCCACGGCATGGGTTACGACCTGCGTGTAGGCGGCACGCTGGGAAACAATCCGCTCTTCATGAATGCCCACCTCGACCGTACCATGAATATGTACGAACGGGACAAGAACCATCCGTCAGTCATCATCTGGTCGCTGGGCAACGAAGCCGGAAACGGATTGAATTTCTACGTTACCTACAACACCTTGAAGACGCTCGACAGCCGTCCCATCCAGTATGAACGCGCACTGTTGGAATGGAATACGGACATCTACTGCCCGATGTATGCTCCCCCTTCCTATCTGGAGAAGTATGCCCGGAACAAGGAGATGACGCGTCCCCTCATTCTTTGCGAGTATGCCCATGCCATGGGCAACAGTCTCGGTAACTTCCAGGACTACTGGGATATCATCGAAAAATATCCCATCCTCCAGGGCGGCTGTATCTGGGACTGGGTAGACCAAGGCTTCGCCGCCAAGACTGACGATGGCCGTAAATACTGGACTTATGGCGGCGACTATGGCGAGAACGGCACTCCCTCTGACGGTAATTTCTGCATCAACGGCGTGGTATATCCCGACCGCAGTGTCAAGCCGCAGACAGAAGAGATGGGAAAAGTATACCAGAACATCAAGTTCCTTGATTTCGACAAGCAGACTTCCACCGTGAAAATCCGCAATGATTTCTCCTTCACCAATCTCGACAAGTACGACTTCTACTACATCATCCGCGACCACGGAAAGGAAGTCTACCGTGGCAAGATTGAAAATATCCATGCCGCACCGGGCAAGACGGTAACCACCGGCTTCCTGAACGGCATACCCAAAGAGAAACAGACAACGGGAGATGTGCGTATCGAGTTCTATGCAGCCATCAAGACGGCAGAGCCTTTCCTCCCGGCCGGCACGGTCATCGCACGCGAACAGACCTACGTCCATACTTTCTACAAGAAAGAGGCTACGGCACAGCAGCCCGCCACTTCTAAGGAAGAGGGAAATTTGGTGGCGTTCTCCGGTCCCGACTTCAAAGCCTCCTTCGACAAGCAAAACGGACTGCTCGTCTCCTACTTGTACAAGAAGCACGAGTACATACTGAACGGTCAGGGTCCCCGTCCCTTCTTCTGGCGTGCACCGACGGACAATGACTATGGAGCCAAACTCCCCGTCCGTCTCAAAGCCTGGAAAGAGGCAAGCTATCAGGAACCGAAAGCCGAAAGTTTCCAAGTGACTCCGGGCAGCAATGCCACGACAGTAAAGGTGACCTACCGCTTTCCGCAGACAGACGCCCGTTGGGACATCACCTATAAGATATATGCCAGCGGAGTCATCAAGGTAGACAACCGGTTCATGGCCGAAGGAGACCAAGCTCCGATGATACCGCGTGTAGGCCTGCGGATGCAGTTACCGGAAAGCTTTACAGACTTGACCTACTACGGCCGCGGTCCGAAAGAGAATTACCGCGACCGCCGTACCTCCCAGTTCATCGGAGAGTACGCCATCCCGGTCAAGAACATGTACGAGCCTTACGTCCGTCCGCAGGAGAACAACCATCGCACGGATATCTATTGGTGCGCCCTTACCGACAAGGCGCAACGGGGCCTGCTGCTCATCGCCGACCGTACTTTTGAGCTGAACGCCTCCAACTATTCCCTGGAAAGCATGGATAGCGGCGATACAATTGACAACGGTACCCCGCGTACCGAAAAGACCCATCACCGCCACCTCACCGACCCTCTGCCGGAAAAGATGGTCGATTTATTCATTGATTACCGCATGATGGGTGTCGGTGGAGACGACAGTTGGGGCGCAACAGCCCATGAACCCTATCTGATTCGTCCGGGCAAGGAGAATGCCATCGAATACGGTTTTACCCTTGTTCCGTTCGATAAAAAGGAAGATTATAAATATTTAATCCGGCAATATTGAATTTAATCCCTCCGGATTAAGCTTTTATAAAAAGGATGTAGTAAATTTGCTGCATCCTTTTTACGTTTAAGAACAATAATAATCAAAAGAGAGAAAAATGAAAACAATGACTAAATTTATGTTCAGCGCCCTCTGCGCCGCAGCCATGGTAACTTCCGTTTCTGCCCAGGGAGGGAAAGATATGTTGAGCAATGGAATAAAGTATCTGGATGTGCCATACGTAGCCCATACGCTGGAGGCAGATGGTCCCGAAGAACTCGTCATCAACTGCGATGAAGTAGACTGTACCACGCTGGTGGAATATGTACTGGCAGAGACACTCACCCCCAAATTGGCCGACGGAGACATCTCGGAAAGCGCTTTCGCCGATAACCTGCAAAAAATCCGTTACCGTGACGGTAAAATCGACGGGTACACTTCCCGCCTGCATTATATTGCCGACTGGATAAACAATGGCGTACGCAACGGCTTCCTTCAGGATGTAACGGGCGCCATGAGTCCCGACACCGAACGGTTGTCCATCTCCTACATGTCTTCCCACCCCCAACTCTACAAGCAGCTGGCCAATTCTCCGGAGAACGTAGCCAAAATGAAGAAGATTGAACAATCCTTGTCCGGCAAGGAAGTTCACTATCTTCCCAAAGCCAAACTTCCCGCTGATGGCCTCCCGTGGATTAAAGACGGCGATATCATAGCCATCACCACCAACACTCCGGGGCTGGATGTAGCCCACATGGGAATCGCTTTCTATGCGGATAGCAAACTCCTGCTGGTACACGCTTCCTCTACCGACAAGAAAGTGGTCGTCTCCAAAGTCCCCTTGTCCCAAATGCTGAAAGACAATAATAAGTGGACGGGAATACGGGTGCTGAGGATGAAGAAATAAAATGAAATACTATAATATGGAAAAGGCGATGAAGATTTGATTCTCCATCGCCTTTCTCGTATATAGGATTGTTCGTTCCTATTCCTCCACGACAATATATTCATCAATATTCCGTGTTTCTTTACTGAAGTTCACACCTACTTTCACTAATTTCCTGCCATCCAATGTATAAGGAATCAGATAACCTTTCTCATCTATTTGCTTCAGAGCTGCGTCGGCTGTACCGTCCAGTTTGAACCCAAAAACATAAATGGCGGTAGGGGTATGAACTACTGCGTCCGCACGCCCACGGCTGCTGCGAACCTCGGACCGGATGAACTGTCCAAGCAAAGTAAACACTACATGAAAAATAACCTGATAATGACGTTCCGTATCATCACTCAACTCGTAAGGAATACCGGAGAAGAATATCTTCAGACGCTCCATAAACGCCTCTACATCACCACTCTTCAATTCACGCATGAATTTAGCAATGTGGAAACCAGTCTCATCATTGGATACATTGGTATAATAGGGTACCAGAAAATTCAGAAAGCCGTAACGGACCTCATCATTGGGAAAGCCTAAAGTGTATAGCTTCACATCATCATCATACCCTTTTATGGTCAAATAACCACTTTGATAAATCATCGGAAGAGGATTTTTTGTTTCCGCACGATATTCAGAGAAAGCGGAAGCCAGCACTTCCACTCCATCTATCAATAGACGTATATCATAATCACTCTGCTTCAGCAAGTCAACCAAGTAAGTAGGTGTTCCAGTCTGAAACCAATAGTACCCCAGCTCTTCCGCATCAAAAGCATTCAATATACTGAACGGATTGAACATTCCTATACCTTCCTGATGAAAATGATAACCATCATATTGACGTTCCATTAAATTAATCACTTCTTGTAAGGATACCCCTCTTCGTTTAGCGAGTCTCTCAAGTTCCGGCAGAAAGGTTTTCACCAACTCCTCTTTGGTAATACCACACAAAGCGGCGTAAGGAGATTTCATGCTGATATCATTCAGCTGGTTCAAGTCACTGAACACATTTACTTGCGCAAACTTGGTCACTCCGGTCAGGAAAACAAAACGAAGATAACGGTCAGCGCTCTTCAAGACACCATAGAATGCTTTCAGGATTTTCCGATACTCATCCAGCAAGTTCTCGTCCAAGACCGCCTGAAGCAATGGCTTGTCATACTCATCAATCAGGACAACCACCTGCTTTCCCGTCTGCGTACATGCCCGCTCTATCACGTAAGCAAAACGCTCTTCCGGACTACGGTCTTTCTTCTCCTGACCATAGAGCAGCTCCCATTTCTCCAGATACTGATTAAGCATAGCCGTCAGGTCAGCAGCAGTTTCATATTTTCGGGCATTCAAATCCAAGTGCAAAACGGGATATTCTTCCCATTCCTTTTCCAGCTGTTCGATGGCCAAACCCTGAAACAAATCCTTGCGTCCTTGAAAGTAGGCTTCAAAGGTAGAAAGAAGCAGGCTCTTGCCAAAGCGACGGGGGCGGCTCAGGAAATAAGGAGTAGAAGTTGATGCTATCCGATAAATCATAGCCGTCTTATCTACATAGAGATAACCATCCCTACGTATTTCCTCAAAAGTCTGTATACCTATCGGCAGTTTACGCATCTGTTCCATGTTATTATAACCTGATTGGTGTATGACAAAGGTACAATTTATATTTCAAAAATAAGACGAAAGGCGATGGAGATTTTAGTCTCCATCGCCTTTCATTATTTTACTAATCATCACATTTCAGCATTACTCACGTAGACTGGTGCAATCCGAAATACTTCTTCATAAAGCAGATATAAAGAAAACAAAGTAAAAGAATTATACCTGCCAAATACCAATAACCGTAACCTAAACACATTATATATCCTACGATGATGATTGCCTGCACTGCCATGTAAATAGAAGAAACCATTATATGGGGAATCTTCAGCTCATTCGCCATAATCTGATACAGATGCTTGCGATGCGGCAAACCGATATTCTCATGAAGCATCAGGCGGTGAATGATAGTCAGTACACTGTCAACACCATAAACGGATAAAAGAACTATCCAGCTGAAATCACCCGTTCCAATGATAAGTCTTCCTATCAAGAAAAGAAGAATGAAGGCAATGCTCACAGAACCCACATCACCGGCAAAGCACTTGGCATGCTTGCGGAAATTGAAGAAACAGAAAACGAGAACGGAACAGATAACGGTATAGATGAAATCCGCTTCCACAAAAGTAACCACCTCCTTATTGACATAAGCCAACGCAGCAAGAATAACCAGAGAATAACCGCCGGTTATGCCGTTAATGCCATCCATAAAGTTATAGGCATTGATGATGCCCGTACAGACTATCAAGGCTATGACTATCCACCACCAGGACAAGGAGAACAGCCCCCACTGATAAAACATCATAACCATAGCAGAGAAATGAAAAAGCAGTCTTGTCATCTGCCCGGTGGATTTTATATCGTCCACGAAGCTGATGAACGTCACCAGTGTCAAGGCAAGCAGGAACCAGGGATATTCAAAGCCACTCGTCAGGAAATAGGCCAACGCCCCGAAATAGAAAATAATCCCACCACCACGCAAAGTCACTTTCGTATGGGAACTGCGCTCATTGGGCTTATCGATGATATTACACCTATCAGCTATTCTAAAATAAAAAAGTTCTGCTAAAAACAGCAGAACCAAGACCATCAAATAATACATCATCCGTTTTTGATTATCCAGTAAAACCAAAGCTGAATACATGTAAATCCCAAAGATATAATACCCAGCCCTATCAATATGACATCTAAATATACATTCATTCTATCTTGAAGTTTTCCAATACACGGGTCGGCTTCCATCCCAATTCACGCATCGCCTTTTCGTTACTGAAAGTAAGCGATTCTGTGATTTTCTTCAGTTTCAAAGAATTGATAGGCGCTTTCTTTCCTAAGCAATCTCCTACCAAAGCCATACATTTAGCTGCCCAATAAGGTATTGAGAAAGGTAATTTCTTGTCCAATTGCCTGCAAATAGTAGTCTCAAGTTCTCTGAAAGTGGGGTGATGACTGTCACATACATTGTAGATGCCTCCCTTTTCTGCCAACAGAGAGACCAACTTTGCAATATCCTGTACCATCAATACACTCTTTCGTGCCTGACCGCCAGCAATGCTGAGGTATTTCCCACTGCGGATACCATGAATCATAGCCCCCAGATTTCCCGGAGGGTTAGGACCGGCAATCAAGGAAGGACGGATTATACCTAAAATGACATTATGTTCGTAACACCACTTTTGTAGATATTCCTCCGCAAGACGTTTACTCATGGCGTATGGTGTATCTCCATCCAAAGGATGGTCTTCCGTAATATTCTCACCATAAGCACAACCGTAAACTGCTACAGTGGAAATAAAAATGAAGGCCCGTGGCACTCTTCTCCGCTCCAATGCAGTACAAAGATTCTTTGTACCTTGCAGATTCACATCAAAGAACACCTGTCTTTCCGCTTCCGTTTTAGGAACAGAATGTGCCTTTCCAGCAACATGAAGAACAATATCATACCGTTCACGCAATACCGGAATCTCCTTTGCTATATCTATAGTATAATCATCCTTCGGCGACAGCCCCACAGTCTTAACGCCATACATCCCCTCCAAAAGAGGACGCACATTGCTACCCAAGAAACCAGAAGCTCCAGTAAATAAAAGTTTCATGAAAAATATATTAGGAAAATCACTAGTAAAAACTCAGTTATTTTATTGTCGATAGTTCTATCGATTAGTTAATTTCATATTCGTATATGCTAATTTCGCTTTTTTATTTATCTCCCGCCTTTCTTTATCAAAAAACCACCCCCATTTATTTAAATAATAAACGGCAGCCTTAACATGTATCCAAAACAAACGAATTTTTTTATGAGATCCTTTCTCAAAAGCATGAGTAATTGTGGCACTTGGATAATACATTGTTCTATATTTCTGAAAAATACGACGATTTAAATCAGTATCTTCTCCATACATAAAAATCCCTTCGTCAAAAACTCCAACTTCTTCAATAACTGATTTGCGAAGAAACATAAAGCATCCTGATAAATATGGAGCATTCATTTCCTTATCATAACCGCTAAAGCGCATCTCAAAATTATCATTAATACGCTTCTTGATACTCTTAAAAGGAATAAACATTCGACCAATCCAGTCCATAGGAGTAGGCAGAAGCTTGCACAAATATTGCAAATCACCATTAGGATAAATCACTTTAGGAAGCACATTGCCCACATCAGGATTAGCCTGCATGTACTCATAAAGAGCCTCAATCACCCCTGCTTCAAAATAGATATCCGGATTGAGCACCAAATGGAATTCTCCCATTTTATCAAGCTGACGCATAATCTTATTATGTCCCGCACCAAATCCATTATTGCAATTCATAAAAAGGTACTCCACTCGTTCATCTAATGACGCTAATGATTTCAACTCATCTATAGGCGAATTATCCACCAGATAAATCCGCACCTTCAGATTTGTGTTTAAAAAACTCCAAATAGCCCTCTTCAGTTCTTCTATATTGTTTTTATAGAGCACTATAGTAGCTGTTACTTGATATTGATTGTTCATACACTTATTATAGATTATTGCGTTTTTTTATTACAAATAAGGAACTCATAAAATCCTTTAGTTCCGGATATTTCTTATCCTTTTCAGTTAGACAATCATTATAAAAGTCCACAAAGCATCTTTTTACTTTTGTAAAGCGTGATAGTATACACAGTCTGTGTAAACCCAATACCACCACAAACCACGATGTTCTTATCGAAATCTACACACTATTCTTTTCCAATTAAATACAATTACTTGACATCTTATATTTTGTCAGTAGTTTCAACATAACTATTACGAGTCTTTACCGAAAACTTAAAACGATTTTTTGTGTTTTTATAAAAGATTTAATGAGCAGAAAGGATCGATTCCTAACAAGAGCAAGGAAAACTCTTTTCCTAAAAGGGAAATGACAGTAGTATTTATTATGCCGCCAATTAGGATACAGAACCTCAAAATCATCAATAAAGCGAAGTACTATTCGTTTGTCAACGCCCGAGAATAAAGCACGGAAAACAGCACCATATAACACTAAATTAATACATCTAAACTCTTTTTCTCGTATCAAAGTATCGGGTATATTCTGGCGTATATAATTACTTGCTTGTAAAAAGCCCTTATAAATATTAGGATTAACGGATGTTGATAAAGAATTACTACGCGCAAAATAGTTATAAAATGCTTCGGGCAAATAAGCAATACTTTTTGATTCATATACCAATAATGGAACTACCGCAGCATCTTCGCTATTGTAAAAACAAGGCATTTTTATTTTCTTTATGATGTTGGCTTTTATACATATACCACACACGCTATCGCCCGTTAAAGCCATAAAATCAGATTTTACAAACCCGTCACTATAAAATGGAATAGAAGAAATATGAAAAGTCTTCCCACTTTCATAGCAACGGTTATAATCAAAAAATAGCAAGTCAAGCATATCTGATTCCATACGCTTTTTTATTGCTTCCACAAAATCGTCACGATACCAATCGTCAGAATCTAAAAAAGCAACATATTTTCCTTTAGCTTCTTTTACCCCAAGCTCTCTGGCTTTACCAGGTCCCCCATTATAAGGAGCATTGATTAGAGATGCCAAAATCGAATTTGAGTCGATGAAATTTTGGAGAAAAAGACAAGTATCATCTGTAGAGTAATCATCTACAAAAATCACCTCAAAATCTTGACACGTTTGACGTTGCAAAGACTCTATGCAACGACTCATCAACTTACCACAATTGAAACATGGAATTATTATTGATAGAAATATATTCATACAAAAAGGCAAAAATAAATTTAAGATTTTGAACTAATTTCCCGAAATAGGTTCTGCCATATTCCCATCACACGAGATTCAGTATATTCTTCTGCTTTATGACGCGCAGAAACACTCATTTTTCTTAGATTTGCATTATCATTAATAAGAGTTATTATGGCATTTGCCAAGCCAAGTGAATCAGAGGAGCCAACAACAATTCCGTTTAAGCCATTAGTTATAACATCAGATGCGCCACAAGGATAATCAACTGTTACTATGGGAAGTCCATGAGCCATTGCTTCAAGCATCACCATAGGAAAGCCTTCATATCTTGAACTCATAGCTAAAAAAGAAGCGTTTAAATACTCAGAAGCAATCTGTGAAGTTGAAGGAAGTAAGCTTACTGATTCGGATAATGACAATTTGTCAATTAATTGTATAATGCTATCTTTATCATCACCATTCCCACGTATTACAAGTCGCCAATCAGGACATTTTATATGTACTTTACTCCATGCTCGAATTAAAAGATGAAAATTTTTTTGGTATGATAATCGACCCACACTCAACACTATTTTATTATTTAGAGGAGCAAGCTTATCCGGGAATGTAGGAAGATAGTTTGGAATCACCATAATATTAGGTAAATCTCCCCACGAACGCTTGTCACGTTCGGTCAAAACAACAAATTTATCATACTTTCGAATTATTTTCAACCAGCTTTTTAGTCTCATGGATTGTATCGTTCGTTTCAACCATGAACGCGCTTCTATCATTTTTGCCTCTCGAGAAAAATGATACTCTAAAATTTTAGAACTACCGTCCTCTACATCGCACAGAATGTCAAAGTCATAGTCGAACATTGAAATTACGATGTCCGCCTTTTCTTTCAACAATACGTCCCTTAGACGCATTCGGTGTATAGCTTTCTTTTTTTTTGTAGCAAACAACCTGAAAGGGAGGGGTAACTGTGCATCATCTTCATAATTAATTCCTAAGTCAATACAACGTACATCTTCAAAAAGATAAAAAAAAGGCTTGCGATTTTTTTGGTCGGTTGTTATGATAATAACTTTGTTTGATTTACCATCTACCCCTTTCGCATGAGAAAGATAATTAGCCTTGTTAGCCAATACACGCTCCATACCTCCGGAATTATACATTCCTGTTATTGTGTAAACTATCTTCATTCTTTAATACCTTCAATTGATTTACAACAAATCGTGAGCTATCGGTTTAAACTTCTCATAGTTTCCTTTTCTTTCTAACCATTTACGTATAAATAATCGTTTAAAGTGCGTAATGCGGTAAAGCATCTGATTAACGGTGGTCCTTTTTGAAGAAGCACCAGATATTGTACTCTCCACACTTTCATCCGTAGGATGGTTTATAACAAACGGAGTTACTCCTAATATCTGAATACCTTTTTTGCGCCAGTAAAACCAATCATCAGCAGTAACAAACGGTCGTTCTTCCTTCATTAGCAGCACAGCTTTACGATTTATTACATAAGCATAAGTAAAAAATGCATCAAACACTTTTACTATCCTAATATCATCAATATTAATTACATCTTCACAATGCCAAAACCATGATGAAAATAATATGACTGTGGGTAGTTCTTGTTTGTCAAGCCAATTTTGCACTGTATGTATTGAGTGAATAATACGATTCACATCACCCAATACAGCATCATCTTCTAAGAGTAAAGCATATGGCAAATTCTGATCGATAATGGCCTGGAAGCATCGTTGATGACTCATGGTACATCCCACTTCACCAGGACGAGCTTCTCTAAAATAAAGTGATTTAAATCGTTTTAAATTAAAAAGTTGATTCAACTCTTGCGTGTTCATTTTACGTCCATCTACAGCATCAATAAATTCATAGTCTATAGAACGCAAGGCTTCCATTTGTTTTTTTATTGCATCTCGGCGTTCTTCGCAATCCTGCAAATTAACTATTAAAGCTTTCATATTCTCCTAATATAAATTATTTAATGACCGCTCTTTTGCCAAAGATAGAGATCTGCAGTATTAGGGTCAACATTATTATAAATCCAATTAACATCATAATCCATTTGAAGTGCAACAGGGTAAGGTGCAAATAAGTATGGCCAACGTGTAACAGTATGTTTTCTATAACCTATCACTTGACCAGTTATGATGCTAAACAAGAAAACACCAAACACTATTTGAATATTTTTCAATTTAGCATTATATAATAAATAGAAAACACCAACACCATAAAAGAAAAACTGTACACGTCCATTGATTGCCGAATAATTAGACGTAAACGCCCATAACAAAAACAAATTATACATTATAGACGATTGATGATTAATAGGCACATATAATATGAAGAAAACAAATAATGACAAAGATGCGACCTGACCAATCCATATAGGCAACCAGAAGAAAACATTACCTGAAAGATAGCTAGTATCGCTATATTTACCTTCAGTATACATCAGCAGATAATTATTAATTTCACCTAATGGAAAGAGTTGTAAGATTAATGGAAGTGATGAAGAAATCAAAAACAGCACTACAAAAAATATCCAAAAGTTTTTTTTTGTATGTGGGAAAATTTTTAATTTATTTGCTACGAGCAAAGGTACAACGAATATAGTTGCAAAGTGAACAAATATAGCAACTACTATTATTATATAATCAATAAGCCCCGTTTTATTTAATAAGTATCTTCTACACAACACAAGAGAAATTAATGTAGCTGCAAATCCATAGCGCAAGCCAGAAGAAATACCTCCAATAGGAACCACCAAAATAACCATCCATAAAACCAACCAACGATTGAGGCATTTTATTTGTGGAGAATCAAGCATGCAATCATATATGTAGAAATATATAAGGTAGGCAATGACCACCCATCCAAAACGAACGAAACCGTATGTCAACCCTAACTGAATAATTCCAAATTCATAAAGGAAAAGTATGAAATCAACTTTTATATTAAAGGAAAGATAAAGCAATAATTCATCCCAATTCCATGTTTCCATTTCATAGAATAATTCAGCATGCCTATACGCGTCAGCAGTAGGTAGGAACAACAACATTGAACACAGTCCCATAAACAACGCAAACAGCACGTAAGCATTTCGTTTTCGTCTATAACATCCATTTATCACCATAGGCATGGCAAGTATAGGGCAGCAGAAGAAAATGATCCAAACGAACCAATCAGTTCTGAGCAAGGCCTTCAATAGTGTCTTGTCCATAAAGTTCTATCAATTTCGGGTGACATTTAACACCTAAATAGTGTAGATTTGATTGGGGGGGAAACGAATATATGCTGGTACTATTAATGGTGTAGACATCATCGAAGTGAATGCCCAAAAGAGCAAAAAGTTCGGCGGGTACTTTCTTAGAATATACTTTCACTCCCGGAAATGCCTTTTCGTAATCCAAATTATCACGCGGGTGCGTCTTAATCACCACTTCTTCAGAATTGTATTTATCAATAATCTTACGATATATTTCGATAAGATTATCATCTCCAATCTGTATATTGTAAGGTTGAGTTAATATAATCACTTTTTTTTCAGCCAACATCAACAAGTCATCATCAGTAATTCCAAACAAAGATGTAATGTAGTCCTTGGCATCACTCTTTTTCCACAAATCCTGAACATTTACAATTTTTGCTTTAGATTTCAAGCACTCCGGTATGGAGGCCAATTCTGTCAGTACCACTTCTTTTGCTTGATCGGTTAGTCCATAATCACCCTTCACAATATTGGGACCATAAATGAATTGCAAAAGTTTTTTATGCTTTCGTAGCTGGGGCTTTATCAACCATTTCTCATCGTAATTACCTAAACCATCTTCAATTACCACCATGGTTCGTTTATGCAGCAATGCGGATGAAAACCACAAGTGATCGTGTCCATAAATGGGTAATGTCTTTAAAAAAGGCCAATGCCAATAACAAGTACGGTAAAGAAGAAAACGATAAATACACCTGACAAGACGAGGCATCGCTTCCATTTTATGTAAAGAGAGAAATTGCTTATATTTCAGCTTACTCTGTACTTCAACTGAGATTGCTTCTGAAACAAAAAAATAAGTTGATTCAAATTGCTTTTTACCATAAACAAGCAGATACAACAGCATTGAATAAACAGAATCCACAAAACATACCGCAGTAATTCCATTAAACTTTTTCATACTCAAATCTTTTACAAGAGAGACTACACTCATACTGCAGTCCTTTTTTGGGGTCAATACATCCTTTTTTTTCCATAACCATCTACGTCTTCACATATTTATTCAGAAGTAAATTAGCCCGATACACCACAAGTGCCACCATGATGAACTTTAAGAACACATAAATCAGGCAGGTATAATAGAGACTATATTGCGTCAGCCACATCGACAGCATCAAGTGAAGTAACGAAGAAAAAAATGTAATCATCATCAAATCTTTGGTTTTGTCATAATAGAACAAATAGTTGGTGTAAAGAAAATAAATACACTGAAAGTAACCTGACAAAGCCAATAAGTAGAAGTAAGGAAGCGAAGCTGCATATCGTGGCAATACCAAGGGAATTAAGATAGAGCAAACGGCCAGTACCGCAACAACTCCTATCGTATAAACAATGAATATGGCTTTAGTCTGCCGTTGCAATCTCTCCCATTTGTCATCCAGATTAGACGACAAAACCTGATAGATAGATACCGAATTGGTTTGATTAAAGGCAGAGCCAATCATGTCAATGATATTGCTCAAGTTGAGAGCAAAACTAAAGATTCCTACCTCTGCAAACGTATAATAGTAATTGATAATATACCTATCACCTCCCTGCTTAATCCAAGAAGTGGCCAGATGAGGAATAAGTGGAACACCCCACATCAAGATAGGTCTTATCTTGAACCACGAAATACCCTTAAACAGAAACAGACGATATCTACAGCAAACGTAAATAGCAATCAGCCCATAAAGCACTGCGCAAGTTACCTGTGCATAAATACGTCCTTCCCATCCAAGTTTCATTGCCACTACCAGCAGCAACGATATAGCAAAGTTTACTATAGCAAAGCTACAACTCAGCAAACCATAAAAAATGAGTTTCTCACGGATGCGGAAATAATCAAGAACTATCTGGAAATAGCAGTTCATTAAGGCAATGGCGAGCGCAGACCACAAAAAAGCAAGTCGCAGCTCCGTCATTCGCGCCAAAGCCGAGTTACCCACTAATAGCACCAATGCAAAGAAAGAAGCTACGGCAAAAGTAATCAAGAAGACAATGCTTAAACTTTGCCGAAACTCGTCCCGGCTCTTCCTGAAAAACGACACCGACACATATCCATTCGTTGAGAGAGACACCAGAAATCCCAGAAAAGTGACGATTGTATTGAACAAACTCAACGTTCCGTACTCTGCAGGAACGATGTATTTAGCCAAAATGATCAGAAGCAGGAAGCCCACACCCTGATTAAAGAAAGAGAAGAGAGAAAACAACCCACCCTTAAGAAGGATCTTATTATTACGAAGTGGGGATATTATTGCCATTAAATCAAAAATTCGACAGTTTACTTGCTATCATTTCATTTTCCATATCCCATCTTGATTTTCTATCCACAAAATTACTTCATTTCATAAACATACATTGTATAAACCCCTTCGACACTATCCCACTTCCCTACAAAGTCAAACCCCAAATCTGCCGCATTGGAAAGTTTCGCACGACTAAGTATATACTTGCCGCCAAATTCATTGCGAAATACATCGGCATTAATAAGTAACTCAACCGATTGTTCACACTTTTTCCGAGTGGGCTGATAGTCCACACCTTCACAATAAAGGTAGCGGCGACCACCCCAAATATCATAGTAATGGCGGATTTCTTCGTTCACGTTGAGTTGTGGCTCAATCAAACGACGGTATTTCAACATATCTTTATAGGGATAGCAGGAAAGATATCCACCGATACAATTAAAACCATTGTACATCAATATCATTTCATGATAGCCTACAGCAGCTACCGGTTCACCTTTATAATTAATATCCTTCTTTATCTTCGTAAAAAGAGCTTCGTCATAAAACTCCTTCCAAGTGAGATGATCTTTCTTTAGTGAAGGAATCGTGTTCGCTGCTAATGAATAAATGGAGTCGTTATAAGTAGTACGCGACAGCATTATATAACCTAACTGGACAATCAGAATAAAAGGTACAATCCGTTTGAGATACCGATTACGCAAGCACATCATAAGGCTGGCGCTGAAAGCTACGTACCAAAAGAGACGGTTGAAGACAAATAAGCGTGCAAAGGAAAAACCATCTAGGGCGGAGATTAAATTTTTAAGGTCATCGAACCAAAAGGCTTCATCTGCTGCTGCTACGAATGAACAAATAAACGCCATGGTTCCACAAATAAAAAAGACAGATTGCTCTTTTGTAACGGTTTTGTTTCTTATCCACTGCCAAGCCACATAACAGCACGTAATAAAACAAACTGGAAATACCACGTATTTCTGAATGGTAGAAGCATGATAAAAACCCTCCACAAAATAATGGTACAAACCAATAGCAATGTTGATTGGTTCTATAATAAAGTGATTCCGATTCAGGTCTTCACCAACGGCAAACTGCATGTAGAACAGTTTAAAGTTGAATATCACCACACCAATGCATAACAGTAAGAATGCCACAAATAGTGTGGAGTGAAAACGCTTGCTTTTTATTGAAGCGATAACCATACCCGCTAACCAAAAGCCACAGGCAAACAAAGCACTGCAATGAAACTCCATCAAGAAGGGGAGGAAAAGTGCCGCCAACAGCCACCATTTACTTCCTCCCTTATAAATATGATAAAACACGATACAAGCCAACGGTATGGATGCCACTGAGATAGACCAAGCAGGGATTACCGGTAAAATGGCAAAAAGCAGAGAAGTGAATAATAGGATTTCACGATGCTCCTTTCCAAATAATATACACTGCAACTTGTACATTGAAAAGAAGCCAACGAGCAATGAAATTAAATAAGTCAATACGTAGGCGACATAAGCCGGTAAGAGATAATAGGCAAAGTTCTGGATGGTAAAGCCTCCCCAGCCGAAATAGACAGCCGGTGTGTTATCCATGACTCCGGTAGATACATCAAAAGAGAAAAGTCCAACCTTTTTAGCAATTGACCAAAAGGGTGGAAATTGGTCTAAGTTATCATGAACAGTGATGTAATTGTTCTCCCCAAACAAAATAAAGGGAAGTATCATCATAAATAAAGCACCAAACACAATCAGCTTTGTAAAAAACAACACATTTTTATTCTTTAGTCTCATGGTCCAATTTTTATTGCTTTTTATACATTTGATACGCCTCCTTCAGCATATCCTCGTCATTATATTGAGGATGCCAATCCAAATCGTCTTCTGTCTGCTTAATATCAAGAATATACTCTTCATCTGCTATCATGAATTGTTCTTTGTACATGATGGTCAGGCCGATGCTATCAAAAATATTGAGTATAAACTTAACTAATTTCCCCGGGGTAGGAATCACAGCCGAGTGTGAATGGGCTGATGCAATTACACCTTTTAAAAGTGTACGTATATCGGGTGAGTTTTTGGAACCGAGATTGTACTCCTTATTAGGCAAACCCTTATCAATAGCACAGAGAATTGCACTCACACAATCGAATACAGAAATCATCTGATAGTGATTCTTTCCGTTACCAATGGTGGGAACAGGCAAGTTCATATCAATCAGTTTGAAGAGTTTCACCAATATACCCAAACGGCCGGGGCCGTTAATCATACGGGGACGGAAGATGGTGATATTCATACCCTGCTTCCGATATTCAAAGCAGATTTCTTCACATGCTTTCTTGCTCTGACCGTATGGACCGAAAGGATTTTGCGGATGTTCAATGTCAACAGGCAAGTATTGAGGTTTTCCGTAGGTCATATCTGTCGTGAACATCAGGTAATTTCGACATCCCTTGTTGTAAATCGCTTCAAGGATATTCCCTGTGCCAACAGTATTTACGCTAAAGAAGTAGTTTCTTCTATCACGGGGCACCTTGGTATGGTATTGATTAGCAGCAAGATTGATAATAATGTCATCCGCAGAAATGGGTATAGTAGACAATTGTTGCTTATCACGAATATCAGTCTGTCGATACTCGCAACCCTTTGTAACTCGTTCATCAAGGGTTGGGTGTAAGTCACATACAACCACCTTTTCATTTCTCTCCAGTAAGGCATTCGCCAAGTAACGGCCCACAAAGCCATTACCTCCAAATATAAAATATTTCATCTTGTCAACTTCTAGAGATTAAATAAACACCAACACAAATCACCATTATGCCAGCAATGCGTGTGAACGTCAGTGATTCATCAAAGAAATAGTAACCCACCAAAGCTGCCACCACATAGCCGATACTTAGGAACGGATAGGCAAAACTTACTTCTACTTTGCTCAATACAGCCATCCACATCAAAATGCTCACAGCATAACAAACCATGGCTCCCCACAACCAGAGGTTGGATATCATGGCACCCAAATTTTGCACCATGCCACTCATACCGACTTCACCTACAATCAGCATACCCTTGCGGATACAAAGCTGAGCAGCGCAATTTAGCAGCACACTAATAAGAATTAAAAGAATATTCATCTATTGAACTGTTTGTAATATGATTCATCCGAAAAAGCAAGGAGTTCCTTATCTCCTCGACTGTCTCCATAAACTACCAGTCGATATTGAGTTCTGTCAGGATAGAGCTGCAGCAAGCGTTTCACCTTCTCTTCGCCATAGCAATTGGCAGTAGCGAAACGACCCGTAAGGTGTCCGGTTCCTGATAACTCCAGCTGAGTCCCCAAAACTTGATTAATGCCTAAGCTCTCAGCAAATGGCTTTACCCAATTATCAATGCTGGCACTAATAACGACTATTTCATCGCCTCTATATAGGTGCTGTTTTATCTGTTTAACCGCATCCTGATAGAGCAAATTTTCACCTCTCTCCATAAAGAATCTATAACAGACTGCATCGAACTCATCCAAATTCACTCCTTTAAAAAAATAGGAGAAAATCATCTGCTTGGTCTTCCAATTGGGATAGAGGTGACACTTCATAGCCAACAACCAAGGCAGATGAAGCAAAAAGCCAAGATAAAAAGCTGTCTTGCCTTTTGCGAACTTGATGAACTCAAGCAGTGTATCTCGATTGGTAATGGTACCATCGAAGTCGAATGCAACAATCTGTTTCATCTTAGCAATTTAACAATAGAGTATGAGAATAAACGTCAATATCCAACCTATGATACAGAGTTGTACAAAGCGGTCTTTCATCAGCACCTTAGTGGGACTTCCACTCTTTACATCGACAATAGTGATTTGCAAATAGCGGACGATGCCTGCCAATACAAAGACGGAAGTGGCATAAAGGTATTGCGTATGCATGCGCTCCACAACCTCCTCACTCACCGTGTACATGATGTAACAAACCATCGTAATGCTAGCAATAATACCAATGGTTTGATTCATAAACTCAAGGTTATAGCGGTTGACGTTTTTTCGAGCCGACACTCCAGTTTCTTGGTAGATGACCACGTCATCCCGACGTTTGGCAAAAGCCAAGAAGAGAGCCAATAAGAACGTCATCAAAATAATCCAATGAGAGAGGTGAATACCCACAGCTACACCACCCACAAAAATGCGAAGTACAAATCCGAATGCAATGATAAATACATCAATAATCGTAATCTGTTTCAACTTCACACAGTAGGCAATATTAAGAAGTAGATAGAAACATATTATGCCAAATAAATACCATTTTTCCCTTCCTGTATAAGTAACAAGTAAAAGCAGTGACATTGTGACAAGTATCGCACTAATACCATATCCCATCCCTTTTGATATTTTTCCTGAAGCAATAGGGCGTTTACACTTCTTGGGATGTTGCCTATCAGCCTCTACGTCCCAAATGTCATTGAAACAGTAAATCGCACTGGCGGCAAGACTGTACGCTACAAATGCTCCCACCACTGCCAATAGTTTATCCAGATCCGTCAATTGACGGTCGAAAAAGAGCGGCAAAAAAATGAATAGATTCTTCAGCCATTGATGTGGGCGAAGAAGTTGAATAATTGACTTTATCATATAATTTATATAAAAGTGACTGAGAGCAAGGCACCTTCTCTTATTCCTTCTTTCTCACCTTAAACCATTCATCCAGCCACCCATTAATCACCCGCCTGATTTCCTCATCCTCCAAATCCCTGAAATAGTAGAAAATCAGCGATAAGTAGGCGCTTAGTCTTGCATCGAGCCCTTTTTTATATGGATATACGTTTTTGTACTGATATGAGCTTCCAAAGTAAGTTCCGCGATAGTAATCTTTCTCATTTTACGTAAAGTTTCGATAAAAGCACCCAATGAAGAGTGCATACAGTTTTCATTCATGTCAATTTTCGGTTATGTGAATTGTATAATAGTTTCTATAATGTTATAGATTGTTATTTATACTTTAGCCAGCTTAAAATCTTTTCCGTATACGGAAAAGATTGGGTGAAATAAGTTACCTAACTTTGCACAATAATTTTAAAAAACATACGATGAAAAACACTCTTAAAATGTCGCTATTCATGCCGCCCATCTCACCCGTAAAAGATGCGGCAACCGGAAAAAACGTAAAAAGCGCCACGCTGACTCCACTGCGGACTATGAATCTCGAGGAAGTGTACAAACTAATCACCTCCAATGAACACCTTGCCACACTGACACTTGCTGTAAGAAACGCCGCACTGCGAGGCGACGAAACCGCCTGCCGATGCCTAAAGCAGCAAACACTGCCCTACGTCACTCCCTGCGGCGTATTCACCCGACGACGGAGCGACTGCCTCACGGAATCCTCCGGCCTGGTTGTAGTCGATATCGACCACCTTGAATCCGCAGAAGAAACGGAAAACTTACGGCAACAACTGTTTGATGACCCCTATCTATGCCCTGCGCTGGTGTTCATCAGCCCCACCGGACGGGGCGTAAAAGCGTTTGTTCCCTGTCTTCACGGACAGAATCCTGCAGAAGGAATACAATGGGCCATGAACTACGTCCACTGCATGTATGACGCCGAAAACACACAACCCGGAAAAGGAGTGGACACTTCGGGGAAAGACCTCGTACGTGCCTGTTTCCTCTGCCATGACCCGAAAGCACTGCTCAGAAAAGTTGTGAACTTCGAATTATGAGTCATTGCAAATCACCGACAACAAATTACTAATTATAAATTACCAAATCCGATGGAACCACTATCTTCATTGCACCTTCTGGCCGAAGCAGTCAGAAATGCAGGAGCAGACATTGCTCCAACCTATCAAGAATATATACAACTGGCATTTGCCATTGCCACCGACTGCGGAGAAGCAGGACGGCATGATTTTTTAAGTCTGTGCAGCCTGTCGTCCAAGTTCGACCGACGGGCAGCCGACAAGCTCTTCAGCAATGCCCTAAAGACCGGCCGTAACGACGTGCATCTGGGAACCGCCTTTCATCTGGCCGAGCTTTGCGGCGTGAAGATTCAGCATGAAGCCGCACCCGCCATTGGTACACTTGGTACACAAAGTTCACCCCTCTCTTCTACCTCACACACACGCGCACGCGAGGAAGAGTCCGCATCGGGCATTGAACCACTGTCTCCATTACCCACTTTCGACGAACACCTCCACTGGCCTTATCCCCTGAATCGCATCATGAGCTGCGGAACCTCCCTCGCCCAATACGATGTACTGCTACTGGGTGCCATCACCGTATTGGGTGCCAGTATGGGAAAACACGTCCGATGTTCCTACGGAGGAAAAATGATGTCCCCCTGCCTGCAAACCTTTGTAGTAGCCCTACCTGCATCCGGCAAAGGAGTGCTCTCCTTGGTACGCCTGCTTGCCGAACCCATTCACGATGAAATACGTGAGCAGGTAGACGAAAGTATGGCATGTTACCGCCGCGAAAAAGCAAAATACGACACACTGGGCAAGGAACGTGGAAAAACGGAGACTCCCGTAATGCCTCTCAACAAGATGTTCCTCATCTCGGGTAACAACACCGGAACCGGCATCCTGCAAAACCTGATGGACTCCGACGGCACCGGACTGATATGCGAAAGCGAAGCTGACACCATCTCCACCGCCATCGGTTCGGAATACGGACACTGGAGCGACACCATGCGCAAAGCCTTCGACCACGACCGACTGTCCTACAACCGCCGCACCGACCACGAATACCGAGAGGTAAAGAAAACTTATCTTTCCGTACTTCTGTCAGGCACCCCCTCACAAGTGAAACCACTGATTCCCACTGCCGAGAACGGGCTCTTTTCCCGCCAGGTATTCTACTACATGCCTGCCATACATCATTGGCAAAACCAGTTCGACCGCAATGACAGCGATCTTGAAGATACCTTCAAGGCTCTGGGCATGGAATGGAAGGACAAACTGAAAACCATTGTCATGAACGGAATATTCACCCTTCACCTTACGGACGGACAGAAAGATGAATTCAACCGGCTCTTCTCCCGGCTTTTCGTACGCTCCGGACTGGCCAACGGAAACGAGATGTCAAGCAGCGTGGCACGTCTAGCCATCAACATCTGCCGCATCATGGAAGTGGTGGCCATGCTCCGCGCAATGGAACAAGGGGAAATCACCGCCTCGCCTTACGTGTCACCCGACCCTCACACAGCCACAGACAATCTGAAAGACCACATTGTCAGCCGATGGAATCTCCTCATTGCTTCCGATGACTTTCATGCCGTACTCTCACTGGCCGAAAGCCTTTACCGGCATACCACCCATATCCTCTCCTTCCTGCCCAACACCGAAGTGACAAGCCGCGGCAATGCCGACCGGGATGCGCTGGTAGGCAGCATGGAAGAAGAATTCACACGGGCCTCTTTCCTGCAGAAAGCCGGAGAGATGGGCATCAAATCGGAAACCGCCTCCACCTGGCTCAAACGTATGCAGAAACACGGGCTGGTGGAAAATGTAGATGGCAAGGGAAACTACCGGAAACCAAAAGTCTGACATTCACTTCGCTTCACGCACGCGTATGTGTGTGAGGCGAAAGGATGGATGAACCTCTGTACCAAGTGTACCAACCTCACCTTTACGCTTCCCGGCCTGACCTTTACGCCATTCAACCTCAGGTTTAAGGCTCTCCAAGTGCAGCCACTATCAGCCGCACCTGGGCAGGCGTATAAGAGCGGGAACGGGAAGAACCACCCAAGGCGGAAAGTCCGTCACGCAAATCGGGACAAAGGTCTATCCAGTGTTTCAGTTTGCGGAAGGCAGCCTCCGGACAAAGATTGGGACAATAGATTTGGGCCAATTCGGTACGCCCGTATGTACGTATGACAAAAGAATCCATAGTTGACAGTTACGATTTATATTTCATCAAAAGTAACTATAAATCATGACATTATCAAACTTGCAAGCGTAAATAACCGACTAAAACAGACCCAAACAGACGAGAACCTGCAAAAACCGGCAAACGCCCATATCCACAGCCTTATCTTTGCATCGTTGAGTTCAACACAGCAAATGTTTTTATCCTTTAACTTCTAAATTTTAATTGTATGATTCGTTACAAAAAGTATCAAGTGACGGGCGAAGACAGCCCACTGAAAGGCCTCTGGTATGCACGCCCCGTAATCGAAGAAACCTTCGACATCGAAAAGCTGGCCAAGCACATGTCCAATCACAACACCCCCTATTCGAGTGGTGTCATCAAGGGAGTACTGGCAGACATGGTTTCCTGCACCAAAGAATTGATTCTGGACGGCAAGAACGTGAAACTGGATGACCTTGCCATCTTCTCCGTAGGAATCGTCAGCAAGAAAGGGGCGCAATCCGCTGCCGACTTCTCGCTGGCCAACAACGTGAAGGGGCTGAAGCTCCGCGCCCGTGCCACCGGCGAACTGAGTAATGCCCAAATCAACCTGGATGGACAGCTGAAGGAATCTTCCCTGTACACCGTAGGCGGAAAAGCTCCCGATGGCAGTGGTTCCGACGGCGGTTCCGGAGGAAGTGACGGTGACCAGGGCGAGAATCCGTTAGGATGAGAATAATTACAAATTACTAATTATCAATTACCATGAGTGAAGACAAAAAGTCAAAATCCGTGTGGGGCATTGTCCTCAAAGTAATCATCACCGTAGCTACCGCCATAGCGGGAGCTTTAGGTCTGGGCGCTTGCAAATAGCCATGCGTACGATTACCCTGCTCATTGTTCATTGCTCAGCCACGCCTCAAGGCGTGGCCCTGGGCTTTGAGGATTGCCGCCGCGACCACATCCACCACCGCGGCTTCCGTGACATCGGCTATCATTTCTATCTGACCCGCAACGGCGAAATACACCGCGGCCGCCCGTTGGAAAAAATAGGTGCGCATTGCCTCAATCACAACCGCCATTCTATCGGCATCTGTTATGAAGGAGGACTGGATGCTGCAAGTTTTCCTGCCGATACCCGCACACTGGAACAGAAGGCTTCGTTACTGGCACTGCTACGTGAGTTGAAGCGTATCTTTCCACGGGCGCTGATTGTGGGGCACCATGATTTGAATCCAGCGAAAGCTTGTCCGTGCTTCGATGCGGAAAGGGAGTATAGGGGGCTGTAAAAGGCTCCCTTCTTCATTCTATACCCAATTTCATCAACCCCATGCGCACTTCTTTATTGGGGATATCCAGCGTATAAAGATGTGTAAGCGGAGAATAATTCCTTATCGTCACATACCCGCTTTGATAAAGCAACGGGGTGATATTTGTCATCCGTTCCGTAGGGGCATTGTTTACTTGCAAAGGAACAAAATCTGTTCGTATTTTGCTAACGAAGGGGGATGAAAGATACTAAAAAAAGAGGGGAAGAAGGAAATCTATTTTTCTGTAATCAATCTATCAACTTCACTTATCAAGAATGAAATCTGAGGATACAAATTATCAATTTCATCTTTGGTAAACTCTTTGAAATCATCATAATCACTTGACTGCCTTTTATCGTAAATTTTAGAAAAGATACGCCCGCATTCAGACGACAACAAATTCGTCTTTACAAAATGAAGTCCAAAAGCTTGTCGAACTCCCATGTGACTTTTCACTTCAATTCCATGCAAAATCAACAATGCTGAAACCATATGAAAACAAGCGTAATACATCCTATTTACAGCAGAATTCCATAGTTCATTATCTATCAAGACATCAACATCATGCATCAAGTCACATGCCTTTTGACGCCTATAATTGACAATATCACGCTTTATATCCTCTTCCATCACAGCAACACACCATCTTTCATTACATTATAATAAAATACAGTCTTTCTCTTTGCTGCCTCCCAAGCTTTACGAGTCATCACAATCGGGCTAATAATAGTACCTGTTTCTATTTCCAAATCATATATTGGAGCAGTAATGACATCCTCCTCCATAGGAGAAACTGTATCTTTATCCACTAAAATCAGAATATCAATGTCACTATTCTGTTTTGCCTCTCCACGTGCCTCAGAACCATAAAGAATAGTCTGAGAGTTGGGAGCAACACTCTTTATCATATATTTCAGACGCTTCACCAATTCCTTGCGATTCATATAGACTATGTTTTTAGTGTTTAGACTACCGCAAAGATAGTTTTATTTTTAAGAATTGCAGTAACAATATTCTCTTTTTTGATGACCTCTAACTATTCACGAACTCCCATGCAAATCTCGTTCCTTTCTCCAAATCCTGATTTACTTTCTTTCCTAATATATCTTTCAGATACTTGGGGTGCAAACCGAAGCCCGGACGAACGGAGCGAACGTTCTGCTCTGTAATCACTTCCCCGGATTTCATATCCTCGGCTACATAAAGCGAACGGGAAAACTCCCTTCCCGACTTCATTTTATCGGTAAGTTCATACGATACTGAGCCGATAGCCGCTTCGGCCATGCGTATATCTTTCACCATTTGGGCAAACTCCTGCTCGTTCATTGAGAATGAGGCATCGGGGCCGCCAATACTACGGTCGATAATAAAATGCTTTTCAATCATGGTTGCACCTTGTGTCACAGCCACTACGGCAGACACACTGCCAATGGTATGATCGGACAAACCGGACTTCACTCCATAGCGCTCGGCTAAATCCTTTATCATGCACAGATTGGCTTCCTCAATGGGGGCAGGATAAGAGGAGGTGCATTTCAACAGCGTAATATCATCATTGCCCGCCGCACGGCAAGTATCTACAGCCAACTGAATGTCTTCTTCAGTGGCAATGCCGGTAGACATCACCATCGGTTTCATCTTCTTGGCGGCATACTCTATTAAAGGAATATCCGTAATTTCAAAAGAGGCAATTTTGTAAATGGGGTTGCCCAAGGATTCCAGGAAATCTACCGCAGTTTTATCAAACGGTGATGAAAAACAGATAAGCCCTTCCTCCTTGGCCACACGAAACAATTCTTCGTGCCACTCCCAAGGGGTATAGGCTTGCTTATAGAGATCGTACAAACGCATGCCGGCCCAAACACTTGTAGAATCAGCCATAAACTCCATTTTATCATTATCCAACGTTATGGTATCAGCTGTATATGTTTGGAGCTTGATAGCATCTGCACCTGCACGTTTGGCAGCACGAATTGTTTCTATGCCTATCTGCTTGCTGCCATTATGATTCGCCGACATCTCGGCTATGATAAATGTTTTTCCCATAATGGTTCTTATTGTAACTTGTTTGAAATAATATTTTTGATGTCAGAGAAAGATTTCATCAAACTGATTTCATTAGGCTCAAGCTCTACTTCGAAAGTATCTTCCAATTCTATAACCAGATTCAAATGGTTCATACTATCCCACTTTTCGCAATTATTCTGAGAGGTATTCTCATCTACATCTGTTTTTAAAACAGCTCTCATCACATCCATTATTTCTTCATTCGTAATCATAACTTTATTGTTTAACTGTTATTGAATAATAATCAGGTATTGACAAATCTAATTTGTCAATATTCGCCATATAGTATTTAACACCCTCTTCTACTCGCATCACAGAAAAGCCAAGCCGGTCATAAAAATCAGCCACTTGTCTGTTTTTGAGAGTAGGAATAAATTTTGCTTCTAAAGCTGACACACCATCCTCAACCAACAATTTAAATACAAATTTAATGAAAGCCGTTTCAATACCTTTACCCAATATACGACAACTAAGCAATATATTCTCAATACTATTATCAGCGATGAAAACTGCTCCCGTGATACCATTATCACCAAATTTATCTGAAACTCTGATGCAATAGATTTTCCATTGATTATCCAGAAGTTGTCTGACATCAGCTTCAGAATAACGTTGGGTCGTTAAATTAAACTGATTTGTTTTTTGCGTCATCTGAGCAATTCGTGATATATTGAATGAGTCCACCTTCTGAAGCTCAATTTTAATTTCTAATGAACGAAGAAAATCTTCAAAGTTTAAGAATTTGGCTTGTTCGCGTGTACGTTCCGCATTTGCCTTATATTGTTCCGTCTTCTTTTTATCTTCACCGGTAATTTCGTAAACTTCAAAATAATCACGAACTAATTGCATGAAAAACTGCGGTAACATATATGCTTGTTTTGGAAAGTCCGGGACAGCCACCATAGGCAAGGTCTGTTTTACTAATTCACGCTCTGCCGGATTGTCATCAATGAACACCATACTATCAAGACCTATGTTCAGCTCTTTAGACAGCTCCACGATATTCGAAGCCTTGTCATTCCAATTTATACGAATAGCAACAAAATCTTTTTTCCTTAAAACCATAAACGGATTTTGCTCCCAAGCATCGAATACATCTTCTTCGTTGTTCTTACTACAAACAGATAAAATAATACCCTCTTTACTTAACGCAGACAGCGCTTCCTGAAAATACAAAAATGCCTTACCTGGATAGTCCCCGCCAATTTGTATACCATTAATGCCTTCCTCGCCAAGGACTCCACCCCACAAAGTATTATCCAAATCAAGAATGAGGCATTTCTTTCTCTTTAAGGCTATATTCTGTATTTTAGAGTCTACCCATGTAGCAAATTCACTGGTAATTTTAGAAGATATATACATTTGAGAAATGAAATAGAATTTCCATCCAATCAATTCCTCTGACCTATAACGGGAAGTAAACTCAGAAAAGTCAATCACCTTAAAATTTACATTCGTTCCAGCCATATTATACAGTTGGGTATTATACCGGACGATAGCCTCCCTTACAATAAAATTGGCATCAGTAAATCTCGTAGGAAAGATGTCTACCAATGTGAATGCTACAAATTCTTTCCCTTGTGGAACCTGCGAGAAAACAAGCTGCATTTTTCTAATATATGCATCAATTTCGTCAGCCAGTTGCTTCTGATTCCATCTTATGGGTATTTGATACATCCACAAATACAAAGATGTATTTTGAGGTATATATGATATATCTTCGTAACCAGAATACTCCACTTCGTCTGTGCCGAAGATATTTTCCAGCGTATTGTTTCTAAAAATAAAGAATTTCATTTTTGTTCTAATAATTCAATTAAACCGATATCTTTATTATAGAGAAAAGCTACCCGATGATTATTGAGAGCTACTGCTTCTGCCGGATAGCTTACCACCATGAACCTCATTTTACGAAGCCGTGCGATGGCATCTTCTATATTTTCTACACTATAACAGCAATGATACGGACAAACTCCATTCTTCTCAAGATTTTTATTGATTGGAGAATTCTCATCAACAGGTTCAAGAAGTTCAATCATAGGCTCTCCTTCTTTTGTAAGGAAACAGATATTTACATTCTGTATTGGATCAAATATCACAGATGAACAAGAATATCCCCCATCAATGTAATAATACATTGTTTTTTCAATACTGGTAACAGCGTATCCTATATGGTGAAAATGAAAATTTGATAACATGATTCTCTATTTGCGTTTATCTCTAATAAAGCGGACCAATTTACGTATATCATTTCTATATACTGTAGTACTTCTATAATGAAGTTCTGAAAGCTCCCATTCAATGAATTTCCGGTTATGACAACATCCGTCGGATTCCACCGTATCACCCAAAACAAAGCCTAAAAACTCATCCAATAACAATGCATCGGTATTGTTTATATCAATTGAACCTACCAGTTTTATACATTTTGCAACCTCAAAAGAAAAACAGATGATAGTATAAACAAAATCAAGTCCCCCTCCACTTTTCATTTGGGAAGGTGCCATATAATAGCCTAATTCAGCGATTCTTCTTTCATGGTCTATATCGGTCAGATTGAAGACTCCATAGGGAACATTATCTTTTGTTACTAACCAATAGTAACAATCTTCTCGTTGAGCAAGGGTTTTCGTAAAATTCAAGTGATTTTCAAGAGATATTACATCTGTATTATACATAAACTGCCTTATCTCAAAAGTATTCCTCCAATCCAATATTTGCTTTAGGAGTTCTTCCGACAAAATAGAGAAGTGTTGGAAAACATAACCATTATATTTATAAACCGCTTGTTTGTCTATTTGTATCATTCAATTGCTAAATAATTAAAATTATCTGTTCTATTCCTGCATCAATTGTCCATTATGAGAATTTTTCCGAAAAGAATGCGATCATCGTCAATGCACATTTCTTCCCAATTCTTCAAACAGATTAATATAGCGTTCACGAATACCACTCTTTATCTGCAAGTTATCAACCCCAGCAATCTCTAAAGATGTCAGAGGTATGGGATTATCCTTAATATTTCCTAAAGGAAGAACTCCTCCAGTAGAGGTTAACAGTGAATAATAATCAGCCTGATTATCTACATACCAACCTACAGCCAACTTGGCACCACAAGCAATGGCCTCAATACTTACAGTACTTGCTGAACAGATCACCCAATCGGAAGCACAAAAAAGTTCGGCCATCTGTTGAGCTGTTAAATTGGAGCAATAAGACACTCGCCTATCCCGTACCCTCGGCTTTTGAGGTTGATAAGCATCACCTACCACTGCAGTTATCTGGCTGACAGTAGGCAATTGCATAGCTTCACGAATGTAATGGCCAGTAAAGTCAAAGGAATCCACACCACCAAAAGTAATGGTTATACTTTCTGTACGTTTTGCACAAGAACAGAGTTTGTTTACAGCTTCTATAAACGGTCTACGCAGTAATGCCCAGTCGAATCCCAAACAAAGTTTAGTGTAAGGTTCCACATCAAAAAGTCCGGAGTCAGTCAAAGTATGATTAATCACAACATCTGCCACATAGTGCTTGTCGTGCATGTCATCCACACACACCAGGCGGCAACCTTTTTGCTTAATGGCACGCTGATAATCGGTAGTGAAGAAATAATTGTCGAGCACCACAATTTCATCACCTTGCAAATGGGAAAGGAAATCAGCAGAATGCGTTTCCTCTTGCAAGGGGATGAAAGGACATACCTTCTCCATCTCACTTACCTGATATGAGGTAGGATGGCAAGTAAAGAAGGTACAATCGAAATCGTCCTTCAGCATATCGGCCAAAGCCAGAGTACGGATAAAGTGACCGTAGCCGATGGTAGCGCTTGCGTCGGCACGGAAATAGATTTTCTGCATTACATCATCTATGAAGTAACTCATACTTCATCTCCGCCAATGTCCAGTCAGTCAGCGTATCGAGGTCCTGCACTTCGAGTTCGGAAAGTACCAGTCCGGCTGTGTTCTTCCCCCAAAAGGTGCGGCTCTCTACAAAGGAGTTTATGCGAGAAAAATAGAACTGACCGGCATCATGATAAATCGGCTCCAAATCTTGGGAACGTGCATTCATGTATTCGGGATAAACCATACCGATTCTCCCGTCTACAATATGAAGGCTACGCTGTATAGGATAGGAATAAGCCACACAAGTGAAAACAGAATCAATCTCCGAATTCATTTTTCCGTATGCTTCCCGAAGCCTTTCAGGAGTGACAAAAGGAGCTGTCGAGTAAATGCAACAAACTGTATCAAATTCCCTGCCTCGCTCTTTATACATCTCTAAAACTTCAAGAATTACATCGGCCGTGCCGGCATAATCATTCGAGGTCTCAGCACTGCGCATAAAAGGAACTTTGGCCCCGTATCCGCAAGCTATCTCCGCTATCTCTTCATCATCGGTCGAAACCATTACTTCGTCAAAAAGTCCGCTCTGCAAAGCCGCCTCAATGGAGTATGCAATAATAGGCTTGCCCATAAAGGTTTTGATATTCTTACGCGGAATACGTTTACTGCCGCCACGGGCAGGAATAATACAGATATTTTTCATCGTTTAGCCTTTATAATTAAATGGGGAGAATACCCGAAAACAATTGAATTGTCCGGCACATCCTCATCTTTCACACCAGAATTTGCCCCGATAATCACATTGTCACCTATCCGGCAGTTACCGATAATAGAAGAATTTGCACACATCCGCACATTTTCACCTAAAACCGGATAAATTCCTTTATTGTTTCCCACCGTGCAATTTTGCCCAAAACTGAATCCTTCACCATATTCAGCCCGTCCCATAACGCTACCGACCGGATGATCCAACGTAAAATAATGAGGAAGATTTACCTCATGATACAAATCACACCCATTCATTATCTTATTCAAATAATACAACTTATCTGCCAATAAACGGTTATCAGTATCTTGAGAAATGGTGTTAGCAAAAAAATAGAGAAAAATTGTATATTGTGCACTTTGATAAGGGTTGAAGTATGTCTCACCGTCGCATGAGTAATACTTATTTTTCGTACGGGAAAAACAATATTCACAACGAGAAATTACCCCCCCCATTTTTATATTTATTAACATCTCATCTTCTTCACTCAAGAAGAAAAAAGAGGAAAGTTGCTGCAAAAGCTGCTTTTCAATAGCTTCAATAGAAATGGAAGTAATCATTGTTTTATATATTCTATAACCTTGTTAATCACATACTCCTGTTCCTCGTTCGTCAGCGTGGGATACATCGGAAGACTCAGACAATGTTCGTAATACTCTTCTACTATAGGTAAATCGCCTTTCCTATTGCCCCACTGCTGATAGTAAGGCATCAGATGAAGCGGAGCATAATGAACCTGCGCATAGACATTGTTCTCGTGCAGATAATTATAAAGGCCCAAGCGGTCAGCCACTTGAATGATATAAAGGTGATAAGCATGATAGACATCGGCAGCATTGAATGGAGTCTTGATGCCATCTATTCCGGAAAATGCTTCATTATAGCGTCTTACGATTTCATGGCGGCGTTCAAGACCTGCTTTCGCACGCTCCAGCTGAGAAATACCCAGGGCAGCCTGAAAATCAGTCAGACGGTAATTGTAGCCTAACTCCTGCATCTCGTAATACCAGCCACCATGATGCTCGTGCAATAAAGCAGGGTCTTTCGTAATGCCATGCGTACGGTAAAGACAAAGCTTGTCATAGAGCTCCTTGCTGTTGGTGGTCACCATGCCTCCCTCACCCGTAGCGATATGTTTCACGGGATGGAAAGAGAATACGGCACAGTCGGCAAAACAACCGTTACCACAATGTTGTTTCTTGCCTTTACTGTCCATGAAATAGCCGCCGGGAGCATGGCAGGCATCCTCTATAATCCACAAGCCGTACTCGTCGGCAAGCTTTCTGAACTCTTCCAGATCCAAAGGATAGCCTGCAAAATCAACCGGAACAATACCTTTGTAAGTACCGCGGGGAGAAGCTTTAAGCATGGCTTCGAGTTTACGGATATCCATGAGGTAAGTATCCTTGTCAATATCACAGAATACCACCTCGCCGCCACAATAGCGGATGCAGTTGGCACTGGCAGCAAAGGTCATGGGAGTGACAATCACCTTGTCACCCGGCTTTACATTCAGTGCGGTAGCTGCAAGATGAAGCCCTGAAGTGGCATTGTTCACCGCTACGGCATATTGTGCACCTACATATTCGGCAAATTTCGTTTCAAATTCCCTGATTTTGGGACCTTGTGTCAGGTAATCGCTTTTCAGGGTATCGATGACTGCCCGGATATCCTCATCTGTGATATGCTGACGACCGTATGGAATAGGCTTGCTTATCATTTCACCTCGAAATTAGGGTCAACGTATTTCTTTATATTCTCGCGCATAGTCTCTACTGTCTCCCACTCCGTATTGTTGTCACTGCTGTAGTGGAAACCGTCGGGAACGGGTACTGCATTGTGATGTCTGATGAACTCTTCGCGACTGTGCTTGAAAGATACGGAAGGAAGAATGACATAATATCTGCCCAAATCGATTGTATCAAGAGCATCGGTTACAGTAATCATCTCCTCGTGCAGCTTCTCTCCCGGACGGATGCCCACTTCCACCTGCGGCAGATTGGGTGCAATGGCGGTAGCCACGTCCTGGATATGATAGGAAGGAATCTTAGGAATAAAGATTTCACCACCCAGGTGATGTCCGATGGCATACATGACCAAAGCGACACCGGCTTCCAGCGAAATGTTGAAACGGGTCATGCGCATATCGGTTATGGGAAGTTCCTTCGCCCCGTTGTCACGCTTGTTGATAAAGAAAGGGATTACGGAACCGCGGGAACCCATCACATTGCCATAACGGACTACGGAGAACCTGATGTTCTTGGAACCGCTGATATTGTTGGCAGCAGTAAACAGCTTGTCGGAAGTGAGCTTGGTGGCGCCATAAAGATTGATGGGGGCACATGCCTTGTCGGTAGAAAGGGCCACCACATGCTGTACACCGGTGGCAAGAGCAGCCTTTATCACATTCTGCGCACCGTGTACATTGGTTTTGATGCACTCTTCGGGATTGTATTCAGCGGTATCCACCTGCTTGATGGCGGCTGCATGGATAATCACGTCCACTCCTTCGCAAGCCCGCGTCAGGCGTTCGAGGTCACGGACATCACCGATAAAGAAACGCAGTTGCGGATACTTATGACCGGGATATTTCTGTTTCAGCTCAAATTGCTTCAGCTCATCGCGGGAGTAAATAATGATTTTCTTTACTTGCGGATAATCACGGAGGATGGTTTCCACAAACTTCTTTCCGAAGGAACCCGTTCCTCCGGTAATCAATACGGATTTATTGTTAAGCATTATAATGAAAAGTTTTATTCATCGATATATTCCCACGGATAGGGATTGTCTGTCACATTCTGAAACTCATCAACCGCTTCCTGCTGTTCGGGAGTAAGTGATAAGGAATCCCAGGAGGCGATGATGGAACGGCCTTCGTCGGCCAAAGACTCGTCGAACACTTCACCGTAGCAGGCGGTAAGCAGACGGAGCTTCAGTAAGGAAGTGGGAAGGGCATCGAGCACATCCCAACAACAGTCCAGCACTTTCTGGACATGCCGCTGCTTTTCGCCATGGTCCACAAAAGAGGCGCTGTAACCCATAAGAAGGGCAAGACAGACATTTGCCTGCTCTTCGATGGTAGTGCCTTTTACACCCGACCGGTACAAAGCCATGGTAAGACGGTAGACCTCACCGTTCCGCCGTGACAAGTCATCGCTATAGACGGGACTGCCGTCCATACCCAAATACATCAGTTCGTGCGCAGCACGCTGAAGAGTGATTGCTTCTTCGGAAAGAGACATAAGCAATTATAGAATTAAAAATTAAAAATTAAAGTTCAGCCGATTACTTCTATAAGATCGGGATGGATAGTGGCCATGGCAACAGCTATGACACCTTTTATTTCGATAACCACGCGACGGTCACGTGCGCCCTTTACCTTCAGAAATATCCCCTCTTGCCCCTCAAATTCACCGCCGGTAATCCGGACTTTGGTACCTTTGGACAAGTTCAATTCATCCGGTTGAAAATAAAGAAGATGATCATCGTAAGTGCCGGATACGGCAATGAAACGCTGCATCTGACCGTCTGGGACAATAATCTTCTGCCCACTGCGGGTATCGGTGATATATTGCAGATAAGTGACTTGAGACTTGACACGCTGCACATCGGAAGGACGGGCATGGACAAAAAGCAGATTATGAACGACCGGAACCAGAGCACGGACTTTTTTCCTTTTTTTTATACATATCTTGTATTGCATAGGAATGAAACAGCCCAAGTTTTCTTTCTTGAGCAGATGCATGGCATCCGGTTCTCTGCGGTAGGTGGCACGCATAGCATACCAGATTTCGGCCTCTTTCTCTATTCCCATTTTATGCTTTTGTTCAGACAAGGGTGTTCTCCTGGGGCTTTAAATTCCTTGCATACACTTGGAATTCAATCACTTGCGGACACTTTATGTAGAATACGACAAGCTTTATGCCCTTCTTGTCAACAGATTTTTTGCAGTCATTCATTACCTAACAGGTAAAATGCTGTAAACGAATCTATTGCAAGCAAAAAGCGTTCAATAGACGTTCGTTTTTTGAACGTCAATATTTAAGAAAATTAAAGAGGGAAGATTACTTAAAAATTAGTAAAAGGAAGAAGTTAGAGAAATACAATGCAACAGGCTTACTGACAAAGTATTATACTCACTAAAAAGAAATTTATAGAATATTTTTATTAAACATTTTGCGAGATTCAAAAATACACGTTATCTTTGCGTTCATTAAACGAACGTTTAAAAAACGCCTTTTCCAAACGCAATATTTCACTGTATAACAACCAATTACAACCAAATAAAAAAATATCGTGTTTATAGAAATCAGATTTCTACAAACACGATATCAATTAAAAAAGAAATTACTATTCTCAGAAATTAAAGATACCCAATTCCGGGAAAGTAGCCCCCTGCACCGCAAAACAGATTCCGAAACAAGCCGCACTTACAATCCAAAGGATAACCAGCGTCCACTTCAAGCCGGAGTTCATCGGCTGCCACTTGAATATCTGGCTAAAGATGGCCCACACAAGGCTGACCAAAGGAATTCCTACCAGCAAGATTCCTGCAATGTACATCACAATGGCAGACAGTGGAGAAGTAGGCAGTACCACATCAGCCATCGGGAAAAGGGAAATGAGAGCTGCACCACCACCAACAGCCACCGCTATCGCAGCAAACAACAGCGCCACGAATACCACTCCAAACACAAACAGTATCGGACTGCAAATAATGGCGAATATCACCAGACAGATTTTCAACAGCCAACCGACTACCATCACCAGCGTATCTCCCAACTTCTGCAAGAAAGTACGGGGCTTGTCCGACCTCATATAATCATTCACCCCATTGGCAACCTTCTCGAAGCCATCCGTCACCGTCTTTCCGATATTCTCTACCGTAACAGCCTCACCGCGCATGCTTAACTTCTCGGCAGCCGTGCGGGCTTCCGGGATAATCAGCCAACATACGATATAAACCGGTATCAACGTTCCTACCCCACAAATCAAGACGACAAGCAGCAACAGACGGAGCAAAGTCACATCCCAACCCAGATAGGCAGCCATTCCACTAATGACACCACCCAGCATCTTGTCATCAGGATTGCGGTAGAGACGGCGGCGTGTAGTGCTATAAGCGGTATTGCTGCTCCATGCACCGGCACCATAACCACCTCCGGCATTTGTACTACCGGCATCGGCACTGCTGCTCTCTCCTTCCGTCTCCATGTCCTCCGGCTTTCCCATGCGGGCAATCACCTCTTCCACATCGGCAATCGTGATTACTTGTGAACCGGCCGACAATTTCTCGGCAAAGAGTTCGGAAATGCGGCGTTCTATATCATCTACAATCTCGTCGGCACCGGCTTCCTTACGGAAGTGTATCTTGAGATTACTCAGATAATTATCCAAAAGGCGGTATGCGTCATCATCAATATTAAAAACGGTTCCACCTAAATTTACAGTTAATGTCTTTTTCATAACACACTATTTATTTACAATTTGACTATTTACGATTTACTATTTACCATTCGGCGAATGCAGCATATTCTCTGTGGTCATTTCAAGAATTGCTGATGTGATTCACCGTCTCGTTCAACTCTTTCCAGGACATTTCCAGTTCACCGAGAAAGACTTCTCCTTTTTCCGTCAACCGGTAATACTTACGTGGAGGACCTTGCGTAGACTCAATCCATTCATAACCCAGCAAGTCGTCGTTCTTCAGACGGGTGAGCAACGGATAAAGTGTACCTTCCACTACAATCAGTCTGGCTTCTTTCAACTTCTGAATGATATCCGAAGCGTAAGCCGGCTCCTTGTGAAGCAGCAACATGATGCAATATTCAAGCATGCCCTTGCGCATTTGCGACTTTACATTGTTTACATCCATAATGGTATTTACTATTTGACAATTTACGATTTACTATTTTGCTGCGCAATAGAGTAATGAGTGTCCTCATTCATTCTATTGTTGTTCCTTGTATGACACAAATATATGTATTATATCAGTACCTTGTATTACAAAGTACCTTATATTAAGCATAATTAACAAGACGAGAGCTACTTTACTATGTTCATAGGACAAGTATAATCAATATCATAATGTAATATAAATAGGGAAATTTCCCCATTCTAATCTTTACCTACTTTCTTTTTGCTATTCTAAAAGCTTTTCATATCTTTGTTTCTGACCCTAATCTATTACGTAATGAAAGTACTAACTATCCATGATTTGGAAGCAATCAAGAAGAGGGCAGAAAACGCACTTCTGTTGCGCGAACAAAGCAATGAAGCAGTGGCCGAACAATGCTGCGGACTGGCGGCAGGCACTAAACATCTGCAGATTCTGATTTGCGGCGGCACGGGATGCAAGGCATCCGCCAGCCATGTCATCGCTGAAAAACTTCAGCAGGCACTCGAGAAAAACAAGATTACCGACCAAGTAAATGTAATCACCACCGGATGCTTCGGCTTCTGCGAGAAAGGACCGATTGTTAAGATTATCCCCGACAATACCTTCTATACGCAGGTCACTCCCGAAGATGCGGAAGAAATAGTCAGCGAACACATCATCGGCGGACGGAAGATAGAACGGCTGCTCTATGTGGACCCGAAAACAGAAAAGGCCGTCAGCGACTCCAAGCACATGGACTTCTACCGGAAGCAGATGCGCATCGCCCTACGAAACTGCGGCTTCATCGACCCGGAGAATATAGAAGAATACATCGGCTTGAACGGTTACCGCGCACTGGCAGACAGCCTGCTGAACGGTACGCCGGAAGCGGTAATAGAAGAAATAAAGCGCTCCGGTCTGCGTGGACGCGGCGGCGGCGGTTTCCCCACCGGAAGGAAATGGGAACTTGCCAGCCGGCAGCAAGCCGACACCAAGTACGTGGTGTGCAATGCCGACGAAGGTGACCCCGGCGCATTTATGGACCGCTCCATCATGGAAGGCGACCCGCACTCCATTGTAGAAGCGATGGCGCTTTGCGGCTACTCCATAGGTTCGTCCAAAGGCTTGGTCTACATCCGTGCCGAATATCCGCTTGCCATCCAACGGCTAAAGACTGCCATTGCACAAGCCCGCGAATACGGATTGCTGGGAGACAACATCTTCGGCACCGGCTTCTGCTTCGACATCGAGATACGCTATGGCGCAGGCGCCTTTGTCTGTGGCGAAGAGACGGCACTCATCCACTCCATGGAGGGAAAGCGCGGAGAGCCTACCTTGAAACCTCCCTTCCCGGCAGAGTCCGGCTATCTGGGCAAACCCACCAACGTGAACAATGTGGAGACGCTTGCCAACATACCTATTATATTGACACGCGGTGCAGAATGGTTCTCAACTATCGGAACTGAATTCTCCAAGGGGACAAAAGTTTTTGCCCTTGCAGGAAAAATAAATAACGTAGGATTGATAGAGGTTCCGATGGGAACCACCCTCCGCGAAGTAATCTACGAAATAGGCGGCGGCATCAAAGGCGGCAAGAAGTTCAAGGCTGTGCAGACCGGAGGTCCTTCGGGCGGCTGCCTGACGGAGAAGCATCTGGATACCCCGATAGACTTCGACAACCTGCTTGCTGAAGGTTCCATGATGGGTTCCGGCGGCATGATTGTAATGGATGAGGACGACTGCATGGTGTCCGTAGCCCGCTTCTATCTGGACTTCACGGTAGAGGAGTCGTGCGGAAAATGCACCCCTTGCCGCATCGGCAACAAGCGCCTGCTGGAAATACTGAACAAGATAACCGAAGGACGTGGCAGCGAGAAAGACCTGCAAACCCTCTCCACCCTGGGGCAAGTGATAAAGGACACCGCCCTCTGCGGACTGGGGCAGACTTCGCCCAACCCGGTACTCTCCACCCTCAACAACTTCTACGACGAATACGTGAAGCACGTCAGGGAGAAGACCTGCCGCGCCCGGCAATGCAAGTCACTGCTCACCTACACCATCAATCCGGAGTTGTGCATCGGCTGTCACCTCTGCTTCAAGCATTGTCCGGCAGACGCCATTCTGGGAGATGTGCGCAAGCCCCACGTCATCAATCCGGACAAGTGCATCAAGTGCGGCATGTGCATGGCACGCTGCAAGTTCAAAGCCATATCTGTCTGCTAATCCCCCATTGCCATGGAAAAGAAACAAATTACCCTGCAAATAGACCGGCACTACATCACCGTGCCCGAAGGCGCTACCATCCTGGAAGCCGCCCGCAAAATAGGTATCGACATCCCTACCCTTTGTCACATCGACCTAAAGGGTACCTGCATCAAGAACAACCCCGCATCGTGCCGCATCTGTGTGGTTGAAGTGGAAGGACGGCGCAACCTCGCCCCCGCCTGCGCCACCCGCTGTACGGAGGGGATGGTGGTGCGTACCAGCACCCTGCGCGTGATGAATGCCCGCAAGGTGGTTGCCGAACTCATCCTGTCCGACCATCCCAACGACTGCCTCACCTGCCCCAAATGCGGCAACTGCGAGCTACAAACGCTGGCACTGCGCTTCAACATCCGCACCATGCCCTTCAACGGCGGCGAGCTATCACCCCGCAAGCGGGAGGTGACTTCGTCCATCGTCCGCAACATGGACAAATGTATCTTCTGCCGCCGCTGCGAGAGTGTCTGCAACGACGTGCAGACCGTAGGCGCGCTGGGTGCCATCCGCCGCGGATTCAACACCACCATTGCCCCCGCCTTCGACAAGATGATGACGGACAGTGAGTGCACCTACTGCGGGCAGTGCGTAGCCGTCTGCCCCGTAGGCGCGTTGACGGAACGCGACCATACCAACCGCCTGCTCGAGGACCTTGCCAATCCAGACAAAGTGGTCATTGTGCAGACGGCACCTGCCGTACGAGCCGCCCTGGGCGAAGAGTTCGGTCTGCCCCCCGGCACACTGGTGACGGGCAAGATGGTATATGCCCTGCGCGAACTGGGTTTCGACTACGTGTTCGACACGGACTTTGCCGCCGACCTCACCATCATGGAAGAAGGAGCCGAGATACTGAACCGCCTGACCCGTTACCTCCAAGGCGACAAGTCCGTCCGCCTGCCTATCCTTACCTCCTGCTGTCCGGCATGGGTCAACTTCTTCGAGCACCACTTCCCCGACATGCTCGACATACCCTCTACGGCACGCTCGCCGCAACAGATGTTCGGCTCCATAGCCAAGACATTCTGGGCAAAGAAGATGGGCATTCCCCGTGAGAAGCTGGTAGTGGTATCCATCATGCCCTGCCTGGCAAAGAAATACGAATGCGACCGAGAGGAGTTCAAGACAGACGGCAATCCCGACGTGGACTACTCCATATCCACCCGCGAGCTGACACGCCTCATCCGACGCGCCAACATAGGATTCACACTGCTGACCGATAAAGAGTTCGACCTGCCGATGGGAGCCTCAACGGGTGCAGGCGTTATCTTCGGCACTACCGGCGGCGTGATGGAGGCAGTCTTGCGCTCCGTCTACGAAATCTATACGGGACGGACGCTGGATAATGTAAACTTTGAGCAAGTGCGCGGACTCGCCGGTGTACGCCGCGCCACCATCGACCTGGACGGCTTTGAACTGAAAGTAGGCATCGCCCACGGTCTGGGCAATGCACGCCATCTGCTGGAGGACATCCGCAACGGGCACAACGAGTATCATGTAATTGAAATCATGGCTTGTCCCGGCGGCTGTATCGGCGGTGGCGGCCAACCGCTGCACCACGGCAATTCGGACGTGCTCTATGCACGTGCCAATGCGCTGTATCGCGAGGACGCCAACAAACCGTTGCGGAAGTCGCACGAGAACCCCTATATCAAGACACTGTATGAAGAGTATCTGGGCAAGCCGCTCAGTGAAACCGCGGAACATCTGCTGCATACACACTACTTCAACAAGTCTATGGATTAACCGCTAAAAAACAGAAGAACTATGTCAGAAATAAAATTGGCTTGTGACGTTGTCAAACAAGTGCGTGCCATTTGTGACAAGCATGGCAACCAGCCCGGCGAACTTATCAATATACTCCACGAAGCCCAGCACCTGCACGGCTACCTGCCCGAAGAGATGCAGCGTATCATTGCCGCCCAACTGGGTATTCCCGTATCTCGCGTGTACGGCGTGGTGACGTTCTATACTTTCTTTACGATGCTGCCCAAGGGGAAGCATCCCATCTCCGTGTGTATGGGTACCGCCTGCTACGTGCGTGGTTCGGAGAAACTGCTCGAAGAGTTCAAACGCGTGCTGGGCATTGAAGTGGGCGAAACGACTCCGGACGGCAAGTTCTCCCTCGACTGCCTGCGTTGCGTAGGCGCCTGCGGACTGGCACCCGTAGTGATGATTGGCGAAAAGGTGTACGGAAGGCTGCAACCAATTGATGTTAAGAAGATATTGGAGGAGCTGGAATAACTCATTTCAACCTTGCGGATATCCATCCCAAGGAATGATTATCTTGTCCAGTATACCACTCAGGCAGGCTATTGCCACTCCGTAGTTCGTCATAGGAATATGTTGCGCACGGGCATGGGCTATACGATTGAGCACATATTTCCGGTTGAACATGCAGGCGCCGCAATGGATAATCAAATCATATCGGGACAAGTCTATGGGAAAGTCATTCCCGGAGACGAAGTCTATCTGCAACTCCCCGCCGATGCGTTTTCGTAGCAGGCGGGGAATTTTGACGGTACCGATGTCCTCAGTCAGCGGAGCATGGGTGCAGGCTTCGGCTATCAGTACACGCGATTGGGGTGTCAAGCTATGGATAGCGGCAGCCCCCTCCACGAAGGCATTGATATCTCCTTTATAACCGGCAAAAAGAACCGAGAAGGAAGTAAGACTACTCTCGGCAGGCTTTTGCTGATAGACGATGGGAAATACTTGTGAATCGGTGATAATCAGCTTGGGCGGACGGGCAAGGGCTTGCAGGGAAGCTTGCAGCTTGTCGGTGGTGCAACTCATCACCAGGCACTTCTTGTCCAGCAACTCGCGGATGGTCTGCACTTGCGGAAGAATGAGACGGCCTTTTGGGGCTTGCATATCCTGGGGCATAACCAGTAGGACAACATCACCCTCGCTTACCAAGTTTCCCGTGATGGTCTGCTCACCAAAATTCTCGGGAAGCTTTTCGAGAATAGCATCGAAGATGCCTTGAATGCCGGTACCCTCTTTGGCACTGACCACAACGGGAACCTGCCCGCACTCCTTTTCAATCCGAAGCACCACGGAAGCGGTGTCTTGACGCGAATCAGCTTTATTCAGTATCAGTATCACGGGAATTTCGCGCGCTGCCAGCAGCTTTATCCATTGCTGTTCCAGCGTTCCGTCAGCTTCATAGAGCAAGAGGGCGATGTCCGCTTTCTCCACCGTCTTTAAGGTACGCTCCACGCGCATACCGCCCAACTCGCCTTCGTCATCATCAAAACCGGGGGTATCGATAAAAAGGCACGGTCCCAAAGGATATACCTCCATGGCTTTAGTCACGGGGTCGGTAGTAGTGCCGGGCGTTGCGGATACTAATGCCGTGTCTTGCCCGGTCAAGGCATTGACCAGGCTGGACTTTCCACTGTTCCGCCGCCCAAAGACGGCAATGTGCAGACGGTTGGAATGAGGTGTATTATTCATAAATCCGAAAGCTAAAATCTAAAGTCTCTTTTCCCTTCTCCTATTTCCTGGAGGTTGCGTTCGGCCATCGCCCGTATCTTAGGGTTCGGGATATGTGTCATCTCCTCACAAATCAGCCGTATGCCCTTCTCCTTGGTTTCGGGGGAAGCATAGTCCTCCAGATATTCTTTTAATGTCATCAGTGCATTGGGCTGACAGCAGTTTGCTATCTGTCCGCGCTTGACGAGCGACATGAAGCGGTCTCCGGTACGTCCCTTACGGTAGCAGGCGGTGCAGAAGCTGGGGATATGCCCCAGGTCGAGCAGCCAGCTCACCACTTCATCCAGCGTACGCCGGTCGCTCACATCGAATTGGGAGGAGTCTTCCTCTTTGGCTTCCGGCACGGCATAACCTCCTACGCTGGTGCGTGAACCGCCGCTTATCTGCGAAACACCCAGTTCGAGCACCCGACGGCGTACGGCTTCCGACTCACGGGTGGAAATAATCATTCCCGTATAAGGCACCGCAATACGCGCCACTGCCACAATACGGCAGAACATCTCATCCGAGATGGCATCGGGAAAATCTTCGGTCGAAATGTCATCTGCCGGACAGATACGCGGCACGCTGATGGTATGCGGACCCACGCCAAAGGCAGCTTCCAGATGTTCGGCATGCATCAGCAGTCCTACGAAGTCATAGCGATAGGTGTTCAGACCGAACAATACGCCGATACCTACGTCATCGATGCCGCCCTCCATGGCGCGGTCCATCGCTTCGGTGTGGTAGGCATAGTTACTCTTGGGTCCTGTGGGATGCAGGGCTTCGTAATGCTCTTTGCTGTAAGTCTCTTGAAAAAGGATATAGGTGCCGATGCCTGCTTCTTTCAGCAACCGGTAGTTCTCCACCGTAGTGGCGGCTATGTTGACATTCACCCGGCGGATGGCTCCGTTTTTGTGATGGATGCTGTAAATGGTGCGGATGGACTCCAGGATATAGTCGATAGGGTTGTTTCGCGGGTCCTCTCCGGCTTCCAGGGCAAGGCGTTTATGCCCCATGTCCTGCAAGGCGACAACCTCGCGGCGTATCTCCTCTTGCGAGAGTTTCTTGCGGGGAATGGTACGGTTCTTGGCATGATACGGGCAATAGACGCAACCGTTCACGCAATAGTTGGAAAGATAAAGCGGGGCAAACATCACGATGCGGTTACCATAGAATTTCTGTTTGATTTCGCGTGCCAGATGGAAGATGCGCTCCACCAGTCCCGGCTCGTCACATTCCAGCAGCAGGGCTGCTTCCCGATGGGAAAGACCCTGGCACAAAGCAGCCTTGTCAATCAAACTTTCGATGAGCGGACGGTTGTTGCGGTTTGCCTGCGCATACTCCAATGTATCCAATATCTCCTGGTGATTGATGAATTCTTCCGCTTGTCTTGACTTTATGTTATACACTTCGTAAATTGATAATTGGTAATTAAATAAAGAATGAAGATTTGAAAATTATCAATTATCAACGGTCAATTCTCCATTCTCATAATCTCCTCTCTCTCTTGATACCTCGTAGCCTATCCCTTTCAGTTGTTCCTCCAATTTTTGCAAACCTTCTGCCGCTTCGGCACCCGCAGAAGCTTTGTTATCATAGAGGGAGTACTTCGCCCGCTGATGAGAAGGCGAAAGATTAGGCATCACGACATTGGCGCCAGCCAATATTCCCCGTTCCCGTCCGTCCGGAGCAAGTGTGGCCAGGGCAGTGGTAGCAGGTATCAGTGCCGCGGGATGCATCAACCGGAAGATAGAAAGCAACTTCAACGTCAACTCCATATCTCCCGGCGGAAAAGAGGCAAACGGAGTATCGTGATGCGGAAGAAAAGGTCCCATGCCTATCATCTCCGGCTGAAACCGTTCGATGAAGAGAATGTCTTCTACCAAATGGTCCACCGTCTGGTAAGGACTGCCCACCATGATTCCGGTTCCCACTTGATAGCCTATCTCTTTCAGCCAGTCCAAGCATTGCAACCGATGGGAAAGGGACATCTCCGCAGGATGAAGCCGGTGATAATGCCCTTCGTTGCAGGTTTCGTGCCGCAACAGATAGCGGTTGGCACCTGCCAGGAAGAAACGTTCGTAGGCTTCCCGCGATTTCTCGCCCAAGGATAAGGTAATGGCACAATCCGGGAAGGATTGCCGGATGGCGGCAACTGTCTCCACCATCCCCTCATCCTTCACCGCCGGCGCTTCGCCCCCTTGCAGCACAAAGGTACGGAAGCCCAACCGATAGCCTTCATGGCAACACGAAAGAATCTCCTCCTGCGTCAGCTCATAACGGGTTATGTTCCGGTTCTCCTTCCGTATGCCGCAATAGTAGCAGTTATTGCGGCAACGGTTGGTTATCTCAATCAGTCCGCGAATGAAGATTTTATTGCCAAAGCGGGCAAGCGCTTCTTCCCGAGCAAGCTCCTGCAGGTAGGCTGCAAGTTCTGTGTCCCGGCAAAGAAGCATGGCTTTATACTCTTCGGCATCCAGCCTGCGGTTGCTCCGCAGTTTGTCAATCAAATGCTTCATATAAACGGACAAAGGGCTAATATGTCTCTTTTCTCTTTGCCAACTCCTGCGTCAGCTGGCGCTTTCCGGCAGTTATTTCATTATGCGAACATGGCCCGGTAATACAACCGCCCTCGCAAGCCATCACTTCAATAAATTGCCCCGGAGCCTTGCCCGACTTGGCATAAGCACGCAACGCACCGATAGCCTTCTTATCCAGATTAGCCACTTGTACGGCATTGATTTTATCTGCCTCTTCCTTCAGATAGGCTTTCACGGCACCCATCACGCCTCCTGCCTGCGCAAAACCATGCGCCTCGCGCACAGAAGTGAAACTCATGGAATAGGGCTTTGCCTGCTCCATCTGAATATCCAGCCCGGCAAGCACGGAAGCCACCTCCTCGAAAGTCATGATAAAGTCCACCGCCTCGTCGCGCTGCGCCTCTTTGCGCTTGGCAACGCAAGGACCTATGAAGACCACCTTCGCATCCGGATACTTCTCTTTAGCAATGCGGGCAGCATAATACATTGGCGAACCGGTGCCCGACACGTAAGGCTTCATGGCAGGAATATGCTTGTTCACCAACTCTATATAAGACGGACAACAGGAAGTCGTCATAAACTTCTGACCCTCCTCCAGCTTCTCAATCAGCTCGTGCGCCTCGTTGCTGACGGTATCCATCGCACCCTGAGCCACCTCAATGACATCCGTAAAACCGACTTGTTTCAATGCGCCATACACTTGTTCAATAGTCGTCTTGAACTGCCCCAGGATGGACGGAGCCACGATAGCCACCACCTGCTCACCCTTGCGGATTCTGTGCAACACGTCGAACACCTGCGATATTTCGAAAATTGCTCCGAATGGACATGCATTGAGACACTTTCCGCAATAGATACATTTGCTTTCGTCAATATGCTCTATCCCCTTCTCATCCTTACTGATGGCTTTCACGGGACAAGCTTCCTCACAAGGTACGGGAATATAAACAATGGCATGGTAGGGACAACTCTTATGGCAGATGCCGCAACTGATACATGCATCATGGTCAATCCATGCCTGACCGCTCTCCTTGACGTGCACTGCCTTCTTGGGACAATTCACCTGGCAACTGCGTGCCGTACATCCGCGGCAGAGGTTCGTAATCTCGTAGTTAATCTGCACACATGCCGAACAAGCTTCGTCAATCACACACATGATGTTGTCTTTCGGCCTGCCATTTTCCGCTCTGTCCAGTGCACGGGCAGCGTACTCCGACAAGGGGGTCAGCTCATCCGTCTCGTCCTCCATATCGAGTCCCAGAAGCGGCAATGACTTGTACTTCCACACCGCGCGCTCTTTGTGCACACAGCAGCGTCCCGCGTGCTTGGACCTCTTCGGACTCAGCTCGATGGGCAGCCGGTCTATTTTATCCACAAGTTCGTTGTTATTCCACAGCTTTACCAGTTCCTTCAGTAATCTGTGGCGGACAATCATAATGTTGCTCGTAAATGCCATAATTTTTAAAATCAAAATTAGTTAGTTCGGTAACGGTCTGCAAAGATAACGATTGTTTCACAAAAAAGGCTTAACTTTACACCCCAAACAGTATAAATACAACCGATATGTTTACCATAAGAAAAGCAACGACAGCAGACTGCGCACTGATTCAGAAACTTGCGCAGCAAATATTTCCCGTCACGTATAAGGATATCCTTACTCCCGAGCAGACCGACTACATGATGGAATGGATGTATTCATTGGACAATATCCGTAAGCAAATGGAAGAGGAAGGCCACGTCTATTTCCTGGCTTACGAAGAATGTGAAGCGGCGGGCTATGTGTCCGTACAGCAGCAAGGAGAAGATTTATTCCACCTGCAAAAGATTTATGTACTCCCCTATTACCAGGGTGCACATTGCGGCAGTTTCCTCTTTCGCGAAGCCATCAAGTACATCAAGAAAGTGCATCCCGGCCCTTGTCTGATGGAATTGAATGTGAACCGTAACAACAAGGCACTGCAGTTTTACGAACATATGGGAATGCGGAAACTCCGTGAAGGGGATTTCCCGATAGGAAACGGATATTACATGAATGACTACATCATGGGACTGGAAATCTGAGTCCCGGCATTAAAAGCCCTCCAAAAACTAAAGGCTGCGCAGTTCATTACGAACATTGCGCAGCCTTTAGTTTTATCTTTCGTTTCCGATTACTTCGCCACCTTTTCAAGCCATTTCAGCATGAACAGCATGGTGAACATCGAAATGCAGCACGCTACTACAAATACCGTCCACGTCATCCAGATAGGAATACTTTCGTAAAGGATAGCACCGATAACGAGCAACTGATTACCAATGGCAGTAGCGCCGAGCCAACCGCCCTGCATGATACCCTGATATTTGGGAGGAGCCACCTTGGACACGAATGAAATGCCCAACGGAGAAATGTACAATTCGGCAACAGTCAATATCAGATAGGTAACCATCAGCAACAGCGGAGTCACCTTCACCGGAGAGGTACCCAAAGCGATAATATCCTTGTGCATCGGCAAGTTGCTTACATAAGAACCGATAGCCATTATAAGGAAGCCGGTGGCAGCAATACCCATACCGATGGCAATCTTCCGCGGAGTGGAAGGCTCTTTACCCTTGGCACGCTGTGCTGCAAAGACAGCCATGATGACCGGAGTGAGAGACACAACGAAAATCGGGTTCAAAGACTGGAACAGCTCAGCTGAAATAGCCATGCCGAACAAATTCAAATCTGTATATTCCTTGGCAAAATAAGTCAGTGTCAATCCATTCTGATGGAACGAGAACCAGAAGAAAATTACCACACCGAATACGGCAAACAATGCATACATGCGCTGTCTTACCTCTTGTGCATTCATCTCCACTGCAGTGGCATCGCCCGCTTTTGCAGCAACCTTCTTGCTGGGATCGGGGAATTTCTTTCTGTTGATGACGAAAATTATCAAAGAAAGAACCATAGCCAAGATAGCTACACCGAATGCATAATGGAAACCGGTGGTAAACACGTTCAGATATTCATTGGCAAATACCGTCATATCCGTTACGGGTGTTCCGGAAATAGTGGCTTTCGTTGCCAGTGCACTATAAGTGTCCACAGCTTCGGGAGTCAACGTTCCTGCCAGATGTCCGTGGCAAAGGGCAGGCAGGTCGGCATCATAATTGTAGCCGAATGTGGACAGCCACCAGTTACGTACGCCTACTGCGGCAAACGGAGCAAAGATGGCACCTACATTGATGAACATATAGAATAAGGAGAAACCAGAATCACGCATGCTGGAATATTGAGGATTGTCGTACATCTGCCCTACCAGCGCTTGAAGATTTCCCTTGAAAAGACCATTTCCGAAAGCAATGACAAACAAGGCTGCACAAGTAATCACCAGAAACAAGGTCTTATTGGCAACCGGTGTAGGAGACGGGATGGCCAGCATCAAGTAACCTACCGCCATCAAGACAATACCGGCAAAGATGGTACCTTTGTAATTACGGGTTCTGTCGGCAATAATACCACCTATCAATGCAAGAATGTAAATAGAAAAATAAAATGTTGAGTAGATCAAACCTGCCTCTTTTCCATCCAATCCGAACTTGGCTTGCAGAAAAAGTACAAGAATGGCCATCATGGTATAAAAGCCGAAACGCTCGCCTAAATTAGCAAAAGATGCGGCAATCAGACCTTTAGGGTGTTTGTTGAACATAAAAATTAGTTTTTAGAATTAGTAATTGGATTGATTTCTTGAATAATTCCTGCAAATATATAAATTCTATTGAATATTTCCTTATAAAATTAAAATATCTCGGCAGAAATAGAAGATTTATTCATTAAAAAGAACACAAACTTCTGCACGCACTTCTTTTACCAAATCCTTCGGGTCCAGTTTAAGCTGCAAACCACGTTGTCCGGCACTGATATAGATATACGGAAACCGCAGGCACGTTTCATGGATATAGGTAGGGAAAGGCTTCTTCATGCCGATGGGCGAACAACCTCCGCGGATGTAGCCCGTCAGAGGTAAAAGTTCCTTAACCGGAATGAGGTCGCACTTCTTGTTGCCCGATGCCTTTGCCGCCAATTTTAAATCCACTTCGTGCTCACCTGGGATGACGCAGACAAAGTAACCGGATTTATCGCCGTGAAGAATCAGTGTCTTGAACACGCAGTTGATGTCCTCGCCCAAACTGGCGGCTACATGTACGGCGCTCAAATCGTTCTCATCCACCTCGTAGGGAATGAGTTCATAGGCTATCTTGGCTTTGTCGAGCAGCCGCGCTGCATTCGTCTTATTAATTTTCACCATAACAAGTTACAAAATTAGTAATTAGTAATTATCCCCCAGCTCTTCACGCAGGAATTTCGGAGTATAGCCTTTCTCGCTCTTCGCCACCTCTTCGGGTGTTCCGCAGGAGAGGAGTTCCCCTCCCCCCTTGCCACCTTCGGGACCCATATCAATGATGTAGTCCGCCATCTTGATGACATCGAGATTATGCTCTATGACGATGACGGTGTTTCCTTTGTCAACAAGTTTGTTCAGTACATTCATCAGTACGCGGATATCTTCAAAATGAAGTCCGGTGGTAGGTTCGTCGAGGATATAGAGTGTCTTGCCCGTATCACGCTTGGAGAGTTCCGTAGCCAACTTTACGCGCTGGCTCTCACCTCCGGAGAGCGTGGTGGAGGACTGTCCCAGCTTGATATAGCCCAATCCCACTTCCTGGATAACCTTAATCTTATTCAATATCTGAGGCACATTCTCGAAGAACTCCACCGCACGGTTGATAGTCATATCCAGCACATCGGCAATGGATTTTCCCTTAAAACGCACTTCCAGCGTCTCTCGGTTGTAGCGTTTGCCGTGACACACCTCGCAAGGCACATACACATCCGGCAGGAAATTCATCTCAATGCACTTGTACCCATTGCCTTGGCAAGCCTCGCAACGTCCGCCACTGACGTTGAAGGAGAAGCGTCCCGCCTTATATCCACGTATCTTCGCTTCGGGCAAACCGACAAACAGATTGCGGATATCGGAAAACACACCGGTATAAGTGGCAGGATTGGAACGCGGCGTTCGTCCCAAAGGAGACTGGTCCACATTCACCACCTTGTCTATATATTCCAGCCCTTCAATACTGTCATAGTCCAAAGGATCCTGCAGTGAACGATAGAACTTCTGCGAAAGAATAGGCTGCAACGTCTCGTTGATAAGCGTGGACTTGCCACTGCCGGAAACACCGGTAACGCAAATCAGCTTGCCCAGCGGGAACTCCACATCCACATTTTTCAGATTATTACCTTTGGCGCCACGCAGCCACAGACTGTGTCCATTGCCCTCGCGACGCTTGGCAGGCACCTCGATGGCACGTTCTCCATTCAGATATTGGGAGGTCAGCGTATGCGTCCGGAGCATTTCGCGGGGAGTGCCGGCAAAGACGACAGCCCCTCCCAGGCGACCAGCTTTCGGACCCATATCAATGACGTAATCGGCAGCCAGCATCATGTCCTTGTCATGCTCCACCACAATGACGGAGTTGCCAATGTCGCGCAGTTCCTTCAAAGAGTGTATCAAGCGCTGGTTGTCGCGTTGGTGCAGGCCGATACTCGGCTCATCCAATATATACAGCACATTCACCAGCTGTGAACCTATCTGCGTAGCCAGGCGGATACGCTGGCTTTCACCACCGGAAAGGCTGACGGAACTACGGTTCAGCGAAAGATAATCCAAACCTACATCGAGCAGAAATTTGAGCCGTGTACGGATTTCCTTCAGGATTTCACCGGCAATCTGCTGTTGCTTGCTACTGAGATACGGGTCTACGGCAGATAGCCAGTCATACAGCTCGCTAATGTCCATTGTGGACAGTTCGTAGATGTTCTTGTCGTGGATGCGGAACGAAAGCGCTTCCTTGTTCAGCTTGGCGCCATGGCACTCCGGACAAACGGCAGTCTTGGCAAACTGGTCCGCCCACTTCTGCGCCGTGGCAGAAGCATCCTTCTCTTGCAACATCTGAATGTATTTGATGACACCCTCAAACGTCACGAAGTAGTCGGAAGAGGTGCCTATCAGCGAACTCTTTATCTTGATGCGCTCGTCCGAGCCGTAGAGCACCTCGTCCAGTGCATCCTCCGGCAGCTCCTTCACCGGAGTTTTCAGCGTTGCCTCATACTTCTCCAGCAAGGCGGTAATCTGCCAGAAAATCATGCTGTTCTTGGCTTTCCCCAAGGGTGCGATGGCACCTCCGGCGATGGAGAGCTCGCGGTCGGGAATCACCTTGTCGATGTCAATCTGGCTCACCACCCCCAGCCCTTTGCACTTGGGGCATGCGCCCTGCGGGGAGTTGAAGGAGAAGTTGTGCGGTGCCGGCTCCCGATAGGACAAGCCCGTCACGGGACACATCAGCCGCTTGCTGTAATGGCGCACGCTGTCGGTCTGCGCATCGAGTATCATCAGCAGCCCGTCGCCCTGGCGCATGGCGGTGGCTACGCTGTTCTTCAGGCGCGTGTCGTCCTTATCTGCCACCACAAGCTTGTCTATCACTACCTCCACATCGTGGTTCTTGTAGCGGTCCAGCTTCATACCGGGCAGGGCTTCGCGCACCTCGCCGTCCACACGCACGTAGAGGTAGCCTTTCTTGCGCACCTGCTCGAAAAGCTCCTTGTAGTGTCCCTTACGACCCCGCACCAGCGGGGCAAGGATGTAGATGCGCTTTCCTTTATAGTCTTTCAAGATGAGGTCCAGTATCTGCTCTTCGGTGTACTTCACCATCTTCTCGCCCGAGAGGTAGGAGTAGGCGTCGCCGGCGCGGGCATAGAGCAGACGCAGGTAATCGTACACCTCGGTGGTAGTGCCCACGGTGGAGCGCGGATTCTTGTTGGTGGTTTTCTGCTCGATGGAGATAACCGGGCTCAGTCCCGTTATCTTGTCCACGTCCGGACGCTCCAAGTTCCCCAGGAAGTTGCGGGCGTATGCCGAAAAAGTCTCGATATAGCGGCGCTGCCCTTCGGCAAAGATAGTATCGAATGCCAGCGAGGACTTGCCGCTTCCGCTCAGTCCGGTAATCACCGTAAGGCTGTTACGGGGAATCTCGGCATCGATATTCTTAAGGTTGTGCACGCGCGCACCATATACATTGATATATTCTGTTTCTTCTTGCATGTTAATTTATCCTATCGTTTTAACTGCAAAAATAACTGTTTCCCCCCGAATACCAGCCGAAAAGCGCTATTTTTCAGTTTTGAAATGCACAATATTATTTCTTAACGCAATCCTTTGGCAGAAATGCCACAATATTCGTACCTTTGCAGCTACTTTGGGAAATTGTAAACATAAACCAACGATTACTGAATGAAAACGATTAACCGCATTATCTGCTCCCTGCTGCTTGCCAGCGCATGCACGCTGGGTGCAGTGGCACAAGAGAACCAATCTTATTTCCTGCATACCATCGAAAAAGGACAAAGTCTCTACTCCATCGCCAGCATGTACGGCGTCAGCCAGGCAGACATCATCAAACTGAATCCCGGCAGTGACGAGAGAATATTCATCGGACGCACGCTGCGTATCCCCCGCAGTGCCGCCAACGCACAAAAAGAAACATACCACACCATCGCATCCGGCGAGACCCTCTACCGGCTGACCGTGAAATACAACGTATCTGCCAAAGCCATCTGTGACGCCAACCCTGGACTGAGCGCCGAGAATTTCCGTATCGGACAAGTCATCCTCATTCCCTCTACAGCCGAAGCCGAGACCACTGCCCCAGCTGAGACCCAAAGCAACACTGTGGTTGCCAACAACAATATTCCCGGCCCCGTAGAGTCACGATGCCGTGACATGCACAAGGTGAAACGGAAAGAAACCGTATTCAGCATCAGCCGTGAATACGGCATCAGCGAAGCCGAACTGATAGCCGCCAACCCGGAATTGAAAGGTGAAAACAAAATAAAGAAGGGAACCTTCCTCTGCATTCCCTATCCCAAGGCGCAAGCGGAGCAAAGCGCGCAGCCGCAGGCAATGCCTACCGACAGCGAGCTATTCCGTGAAAACAGGAAAGAGACAGAGCGCTTCAGCACCATCAAGGCTGCCGTCATCCTCCCCTTCCTGAACGGGGTATCGAAGAGCGAGTCTTCCCGTATGGTGGAATACTACGAAGGCCTGCTGATGGCCGTAGACAGCCTGAAACGTACCGGCACTTCCATTGACTTGTACACTTACAATTCGGGTCCCGAAAGTGCCTCGCTGAACTCCATCCTGGGTAAAAGCGAGATGAAGGACATGGACATCATCTTCGGGCCTCTGTACCAACAGCACATCAAGCCGCTGGCCGAGTTTGCCAAGAAACAAGACACGCGCCTGGTGATACCATTCACATCGAAAGACAACACGGTATTCCAGAATCCGGCGGTCTATCAGATAAATACTCCCCAATCCTATCTGTACTCCGAGGTGTACGACCACTTTGTGCGCCAGTTCCCCAACGCCAACGTCATCTTCATTGAAGCCAGCCAGGGCGCCAAGGACAAGGCAGAATTCATCAAGGGACTGAAAGACGAACTGCGCAACCGTTCCATCCCGATGAAGAGCCTGAAAGAGGATGTCACTGTAGAATCCCTGAAAACAGTATTACGCACGGACCGTGAGAATATCTTCATCCCCACATCCGGCAGCAACCTGACATTGATTAAGATACTTCCCCAACTGACGCTGTTGGTACGCGAGCAACCCGAAAGCCGTGTCCATCTGTTCGGCTATCCGGAGTGGCAGACCTACACCAAAGACCACCTGGAAGCCTTCTTCGAACTGGACACCTATTTCTATTCCTCTTTCTATACCAACAACCTGCTTCCTGCCGCCATCAACTTCACCAAGAGCTACCGCAGATGGTATGGCAAGGAGATGGACGAACGCTATCCCAAATTCGGCATGTTGGGCTTCGATACCGGTTATTTCTTCCTGAAAGGACTTGCGCACTATGGCTCTTCCTTCGAGAAGAACATGCAGGGGCTGGACCTGGTGCCCATCCAGACCGGCTTCAAGTTCCAACGGGTAAACAACTGGGGGGGCTTCATCAACAAGAAAGTGTTTTTTGTGCACTTCACCAAGAATTTTGAGCTGGTGAAGCTGGACTTTGATTAATGATTAGGGATTAATGATTAATCATCTGATAATCCACTATATAACTATTAACTCGTAGCTTGTAGCTTGTAACTTATAACTTATAGCATGAACCTGAGAACAATCATCATATTCGCCCTGCTGATGTGTGCATGTATATTGCCCCTGCATGCGCAGGTGGGCGAGCAACGCCACAACTTCGCTGTGGGCGTCAATGGAGGCATCAATCTGAATAGCGTAAGCTTCTCTCCCTCTATCAAGCAGAAGAATCTGATGGGCATCAACGGTGGTGTGACAGCCCGATATATCTCCGAGAAATATTTCAGCATGATTTGCGGTGCACAAATCGAGCTGAACTTCTCGCAGCACGGTTGGGACGAGTACTATGAGGACTATCCCACACTGAGCTACACACGCACCATGAACTATGTGGAAATACCCTTCCTGGCACATCTGGCCTTCGGCAAGGACCGCGGTCTGCAATTCTTCATCCATGCCGGTCCGCAGATAGGCTTCCTGCTTGGCGACAGCGAAAAGATAGACGGCGACTGGGACGGCACTGTAGCAGACTCCTACACCAACATCACCGTGGAACAGCACGGCAAAGCCATAGACAACAAATTCGACTACGGCATTGCAGGTGGAGCAGGCATAGAACTACGCACCAAGGCAGGCAATTTCATTGTAGAAGGAAGATACTACTATGCTTTGTCCGATTTCTATGGCAGCACCAAGAAGGACTTTTTCTCGCGCTCCGCACACGGAGTCATTACGGCCAAGGTAACTTATCTCTTTGACTTGAAGAAGTAATGCTTGTAGGGAAACACCCGTTTCACTCGTAGGAACGACTATCTCCTCTAATGGGAACAGTATAATGGGAACGGCTGAACCCCAAGCAGAAACGATAAAAAAGGCAGACCACGTATCCCGAATGAAATACGTGGTCTGCCTTTTGTTATTATCAAGTAGATAAACCTTCTTATCTTCTTAAACGGTCTGCAGCCTTCACCATCACCTCATCTTTGTAGATGGCACGGAAGGCCAGATAGTTGAGGATGATGGCTACCACCGGAAGGCAAAGCGCCCATCCAAGCTGGAAAGCCGTGGCATCCAAATCGCCCTTCAAAATAAACATAAATACGCAGAAGGCTATGTAGTAACCTATCAGCAGGATGCTGCTGAAAATCGTCATGCGTATTTGTAACATACGGTTACGGAAAAGGAATATCGTACAGAAGGCAACCAGTGCACTGAGCAGCAATATTCCGAACAAGCCCCAAGTAGACTGAAATCCTCCGTCGGCCAAAGCCACTCCCAGAGGCTTGAAAACATGCGCCGTCACTCCGTCCGCTCCGATGAACTGTCCTACGGGCATGCAGATGGCCACAACCAGCAGGACGGTTACCAACAACAAATAAACAGATTGAATACGCTGTATCATTACTGCAATTTTTCTTTTTCCTTAGCCGGATTGCGATAATAAATCTTACCTTCCACATACTCTTGTGTTGCAATCAATGTCGGCTTCGGCAGTTTTTCGTAATAGCGGGAAATCTCAATCTGTTCCCGGTTTTCGAACACTTCTTCCAGATTGTCATTGTAAGAGGCAAACTCAGCAAGCTTTTTGGAAAGGTCGTTCTTGATTTCCACACTAATCTGGTTGGCACGTTTTCCGATAATCGCTACGCTTTCGTATACATTACCGGTATCCTCACACAACTCCATCATATCACGGGTCACCGTAGTAGTAGGAGCATTTGTCTTTCTGTAATCCATAAATTTATCTATAGTATTAATTACAAATTATTAATTACTAATTACTCTTGTTCTTCGCCTCCCTCGCCCAGCATTTTCTGTGACTCCTTGAAGATTCGGTCGGCTTCCTTCGTATACTTGCTTTCAGGGAATTCGTTTTTAAAGGCATAACATTCATCCACCGCTTCACGGTAACGTTCGGCTCTTCTATCTTCCACACTATACACAGCCAACTCATACTTGGCACGCAAGATAAGAATGGATAAATCTTCACGTAGGTTGGTATAGGGATAATCCTTCAAAGCATTCTGCGCAGTGATAACGCAAGCCTGATAGTTGTTGCCCAGATAATTACCCATATTATAATAAAGTTTTGCAGACAGATACTCCTTCATCACCAGCTTGTCCTGCAAGGCAAATATCATGTTCTGCGCTTCTTCTTTCTTGGAACTTTGCGGGAAGTATTCCATAAACATCTGCAACTGCTGGATGGCACTATACGTACCGGATTGGTCCAAACGCGGCTCCGGAGTATCCAAATATAGAGCTTTACCGGCATGGAAACGTGCCAGTTCAGTGAATGTGCCGCGGGGATAAACGTTGTAGTATTGAATGAAAGTCTGCGCAGCAGTCTGATAATCCTTTTGGTTATAGTAACTCATGCCCAGCATATAGAGGGATTCCTCCGCCTTATCAGTACCTTTGAGAATGGCAATCAATTCATTGAGCAAAGTAGCAGCACGGTTGTACTGGCCTTTTGCGAAGTAATTTTTTGCCGCTTCGTACTTGTATTCGTAATCTGTGCTTTTCAGCAATTTGTTGTATTCTCCACACGAGGAGAGCAGCAATGCTGCAAGCAGAGTTATTAGGATGTTCTTCTTCATTACTTTTGTTCAAATAATGCGCAAAGATAGAGGTTCGCATCGAATAAAGCAACGATACGAGCCTTAATTTTTCAAAAACCAGACGAACGGGCAGGAATTAGGGATGAATGGTGAAGGATTAGGGATTAGTGACTGTGCTATCAACTGCATAGCCCTCATTCCTAATCCTTCCTCCCTAATCCTTCGTTTTCACAGTTTATAGAGTTCGCTTGCCGCCAGCAAATCGACCTTTTTTTCTGTCAATACACGGATACAGTTATCCATGTCGTTGGGACGGATGATGACATTGGCCGTTTCACCATTGGCAAAGGAATACATGTACTCGATGAAGACACCTTCATCGGAGAGGAAACGGAGCACTTTCGCCAATGAGCCGGGGATATTGGGACAACTGATGCCTACCACATCCGTTACGTTCACAGCGAAGTGATTATTTTTCAAAGCCTTATATGCTTTATCCGGTTCGGAAACAATGCCACGAAGGATACCGAAATCGGCATTCTCTGCAATACATAGAGCAGAAAGGTTGACACCTTCTTTTGCAAGAACTTCAGTCACCTCTGTGAGGCGACCGGACTTGTTCTCCAGAAAAATGGAAAGTTGTTTTGCTACCATAGGTTTATTTACTATTTGACGATTTACGATTTACCATGTACAATTTGGCGATTTACAATTTGCGGTTGTCGATGACGCGCTTGGCTTTGCCTACGCTGCGCTCAATACTGCGCGGTTCTACCAAACGGACATCTACGCCGAGACCGAGTACGCTCTGCAGGCGGGTCACAAGCTTCTTCTTCAGAGCCAGCATCTTGTTGATTTCATCGGAATAGTATTCGGGACGAACCTCAACCTGCAACTCCATGGTGTCGGTATTGTTCTTGCGGTCTACCAGCAAGAGGTAGTGAGGCTCGAACTCCGGCATTTCGAGGATAACGGACTCTATCTGCGTGGGGAACACGTTGACACCACGGATAATCAGCATGTCATCACTACGTCCCAAGATGCGGTCCATACGAACCAGTGTACGTCCGCAGGAGCACTTATCGTAGTGCAGGGCGGTGAGGTCCTTGGTACGGTAGCGCAACAGCGGCATCCCCTCTTTGGTAAGGTGAGTGAACACCAATTCGCCGGTTTCTCCAGGGGCAACCGGTTCGAGGGTCTTCGGGTCTACAATCTCGGGGAAGTAATGGTCTTCATTGAGGTGGGTACCGTGCTGGCACTCGCATTCGTAACCTACACCGGGGCCGGCAATCTCACTAAGCCCATAAATATCAAATGCCTTGATACCCAGCTTGGTTTCAATATCCCGACGCATACTTTCGGTCCACGGCTCGGCGCCGAAGGCTCCCACTTTCAACTTAAACTCTTCACGGGGAAGACCGGAGTCTTTGATGGCATCTGCCAGATAGAGGGCGTATGAGGGCGTGCAGCAAAGTACGGTAGAACCGAAATCATGCATCAGTGTAATCTGCTTCTCCGTATTGCCGCTGGACATCGGGATGACGGAAGCGCCGATATTCTCGGCACCGGCATGCGCACCCAGTCCGCCGGTAAAAAGTCCGTAACCGTAGGACACCTGGAAAATATCCGAGCTACCGGCACCATAGGCGGTAAAGGCCCGTGAAAGGCATTCGGACCATGCTGAAAGGTCTTTTCGGGTATAGCCTACCACAGTGGGTTTTCCGGTTGTGCCGGAAGAGGCATGAATACGCACAATCTGGCTCATAGGTACGGCACAGAGGCCGAAGGGATAATTGTCCCGCAAGTCGTACTTGGTAGTAAAAGGCAGTTTTACAATATCATCTATACTGTTTATGTCATCGGGAGTAACTCCCAGTTCCTGCATTTTCTTACGATAAAAAGGAGTGTCATGATACACACGCTCCACAGTCTTTTTGAGACGAATGCTCTGGATTTTACGAAGGCTTTCGCGATCCATGCATTCGATGCTTTCATTCCAAATCATGTTCTTCGTTGTATTACAATTATTAATGGTTGTTATCAATATAGCTGCAAAGTAAACAAAAAAATTTTGTTTATCTCAAAGATTTTACCGAATATTGCCGCTTCTAAGAAGAGAAAATGAACAAATTCGAACTGACATCCGCCTACCAACCTACCGGTGACCAGCCGGAAGCCATCGCACAGCTGACCGAGGGCGTGCATGAGGGACTTCCTGCACAAACATTACTTGGTGTCACCGGGTCCGGAAAGACATTCACCATAGCCAACGTCATTGCCAACATCAACAAGCCAACGCTGATATTGAGCCACAACAAGACGCTGGCTGCCCAGTTGTACAGCGAGTTCAAGGGATTCTTCCCGAACAATGCCGTAGAATACTATGTGTCCTACTACGACTACTATCAGCCCGAAGCCTACCTGCCATCATCGGACACCTATATAGAAAAAGACCTCGCCATCAACGACGAGATAGACAAGTTGCGCCTTGCCGCCACCTCCGCCCTGCTTTCGGGCAGGAAAGATGTAGTGGTGGTATCCTCCGTTTCGTGCATATACGGCATGGGGAATCCGGCAGACTTCTACAACAACGTCATTGAAGTACAGCAAGGCAAGAATTTCAGTCGCAATGTCTTCCTGCGATGCCTGGTGGACAGTCTTTACGTACGCAACGACATTGACCTGAACCGCGGCAATTTCCGCGTGAAAGGCGATACGGTGGACATTTATCTGGCTTACGCCGACAACCTGCTGCGCGTCACCTTTTGGGGAGACGAGGTGGACAGCATTGAAGAGGTAGACCCTCTGAGCGGCGTAACTGTTGCCAAGTTCGACGCTTATAAGATTTATCCCGCCAACCTCTTCATGACCACCAAAGAAGCCACGTTGCGTGCCATCCACGAAATAGAGGACGACCTTCACAAGCAGGTGCAATGGTTTGAAAACGAAGGTCGCCCATTCGAAGCCAAACGCTTGCAGGAACGGGTGACCTACGATATGGAAATGATACGCGAATTGGGACATTGCTCCGGCATTGAGAATTATTCGCGCTACTTTGACGGGCGTGCTGCCGGTACCCGCCCCTACTGCCTGCTGGACTTCTTTCCCGAAGATTTCCTGATAGTCATTGACGAAAGCCACGTCAGCGTCCCGCAGATACGTGCCATGTACGGAGGTGACCGCGCCCGCAAGATAAACCTGGTGGAGTACGGATTCCGGCTGCCGGCAGCCATGGACAACCGCCCGCTGAAATTCGATGAATTCGAAGAGATGGCCAAACAAGTGATTTACGTCAGCGCCACACCGGCAGATTACGAACTGATGAAATCCGAAGGCATCGTAGTAGAGCAGGTCATCCGTCCGACCGGGCTCTTGGACCCTATCATCCAGGTACGTCCTAGCCACAACCAGATAGACGACCTGATGGAAGAGATACAGCTGCGCATCGAGAAGAACGAGCGTACCCTCGTCACCACCCTCACCAAACGAATGGCTGAAGAACTGACGGAATATCTGCTGAACAACAACGTGAAGTGTAATTATATCCACAGCGACGTAGACACTTTGGAACGTGTGAAGATTATGGGTGACTTGCGCGAGGGCGTTTACGATGTACTTGTCGGTGTCAACCTGCTGCGTGAAGGACTCGACCTGCCTGAAGTCTCTCTCGTTGCCATTCTCGATGCAGACAAGGAAGGTTTCCTTCGTTCCCACCGCTCACTGACACAGACAGCCGGACGTGCCGCCCGTAACGTGAACGGCATGGTCATCATGTATGCCGACAAGATAACGGACAGCATGCAACTGACCATCGACGAGACCAACCGCCGTCGCGAGAAGCAGTTGAAGTACAACGAAGAGCACGGCATCACGCCACAGCAAATCAAGAAAGCGAAGAACCTCAATGTGTTTGCCACCAACGAGGCTTCCGGCGAAGCCGTCCTCAGCAGCGAGAAGTTCACTTCCAGCACTCCCCGCCCCTATGTGGAACAAGAAAGTACATCTACGATGGCTGCCGACCCTATAGTACAGTACATGAGCCGCAAGCAACTGGAAAAGAGTATCGAACGTACCAAGAAGCTTATGCAGGAGGCTGCCAAGAAACTCGATTTTATCGAAGCCGCACAGTATCGGGACGAGGTGCTGAAGATGGAGGAATTGCTGAAAGAAAAAGACGAGTAAGGGATTTCACCTCTTTTTCTCAAACTATACTCCCCTCCTTTTGTTATTCTATGAAACAGAGTATTAATTCATAAAGACAAAAGCGAGATGAATAAACCAATAAAGACAATAGCTGTTGCACTGGCTGCCATAGCCTCCATGAGTGTGCAACAAACAGAAGCGTGTACCCGAGCCACCTACATCGGTCCTGACAATACAGTCATTACAGGACGTACGATGGACTGGAAAGAAGACCTTATGAGTAACATCTATGTATTCCCACGAGGCATGCAAAGGGCAGGCTACAACAAAGGGAATGCAGTGAACTGGACTTCCAAGTACGGTAGCGTCATTGCCGCCGGTTATGACATAGGTACCTGCGACGGTATGAACGAGAAAGGTCTGGTTGCCAGCCTGCTCTTCCTTCCGGAGTCCGTTTACCACCGCCCGGGAGACAACCGCCCGATTATGGGCATCAGTATCTGGACGCAATACGTACTCGACAATTTTGCAACCGTACGCGAAGCTGTGGATGAACTGAAAAAAGAATCCTTCCGCATTGATGCACCAGACCTGCCCAACGGAGCCGCTTCCACCCTGCATCTGGCCATCACAGATGAAACCGGAAACACGGCTGTCCTGGAATACATAGACGGAAACCTTGAGATACATGAAGGCAAGCAGTATCAAGTAATGACCAACTCTCCCAAATATGAACTCCAGCTGGCTATCAACGACTATTGGAAAGAGGTAGGCGGACTGAATATGTTGCCGGGAACCAACCGCTCCAGTGACCGCTTTGTACGCGCATCGTTCTACATCAATGCCATTCCGCAAACAGCGGATGCAAAGATTGCTGTATCCAGTGTATTGAGCGTAATGCGCAATGTTTCTGTACCGTTCGGTATCACCACACCGGACAAGCCCCATATCTCCTCCACCCGTTGGCGTTCTGTATCCGACCAGAAGAACAAAGTATATTATTTTGAGTCCACACTGACCCCTAACTTGTTCTGGCTCGACCTGAAGAAAATCGATTTTAGCCCGAATGCAGGAATCAAGAAACTCTCACTGACAAACGGAGAAATCTATGCCGGAGATGCCATAAAGGATTTGAAAGACAGCAAAGGATTTGTATTTCTTTTCCAGACGCCGGTAATGTAGCACAGCCCCTACACATAGCCCCTCAATAATGGATGCTTCCCACTTCTTTCTATAAGAGAAAGCAGGGAAGCATTTATTTTTCTCATTATTTTTGTGTACGTTTGCAGATACATACTCAATGCAGCAATTTACATGGAATTATTAGTATACAAAGCCTCTGCCGGCTCAGGCAAGACCTTTACGCTGGCTGTGGAATACATCAAGCATTTGATAATCAATCCACGCGCCTACCGGCAGATACTTGCCGTAACCTTCACCAACAAGGCTACGGCAGAGATGAAGGAGCGCATACTGACACAGCTTTACGGTATCTGGAAGGGAGCACCTTCTTCCGAAGCATACTTGGAGAGAATTAAAAATTATAAATTAAAAATTAAAGAAGAAGGCGGGGACAGATTGACGGACGGGGAGATTCGTCAACGGGCCGGCATGGCACTGCAATACATGCTGCATGACTACAGCCGTTTCCGCGTGGAAACCATCGACTCCTTTTTTCAATCTGTGATGCGCAACCTTGCCCGCGAACTGGAACTGAGTCCTAACCTGAACATAGAGCTGAACAACAGTGAAGTGCTGAGTGATGCCGTAGACAGCCTCATCGAGAAGCTTACCCCCACTTCTCCCGTGCTGGCATGGCTCCTGGACTACATCGACGAGCGCATCCGCGACGACAAACGCTGGAACGTATCGAATGAGGTGAAAAGTTTCGGACGAAACATCTTCGATGAAAGCTACATAGAACGCGGCGAAAAACTACGGCAATGCCTTCGTACTCCGAACACGTTGAAACTCTACCGGGATGTGCTGCGCGATATGGAAACCGAGGCTCTGGAACAGATGAAAAGTTTCTACGACCAGTTTGAAGGCGAACTGGAAGGGCATGCCCTCACTCCCGAAGACTTGAAAGGAGGTGCCCGAGGCATCGGCAGTTACTTCCGCAAACTGCGCGACGGCAGACTGTCTGACAAGGATGTGCTGAACGCCACCCTGCAAAACAGCTTGGCAGATGCAAAAAACTGGGCAACGAAAACATCCTCACGGAAGGACGACATCATCTGTCTGGCAGAAACCAGCCTGATGCCTCTACTGCAGGAAGCCGAAAGAATGCGTCCGCAACGCAACCGTACCTTGAACAGTTGCCGCCTCTCGCTCCAGCACCTCAACAAACTGCAACTTCTCAATCATATCGACGAAGAGGTACGCACGCTAAACCGGGAGCACAACCGCTTTCTGCTCTCGGATACCAACGCCCTACTGCACAAACTGGTGCGCGAGGGTGACTCTTCGTTCGTCTTCGAGAAAATCGGCGCCAACATACGCAACGTCATGATTGACGAGTTCCAGGACACCAGCCGCATGCAATGGGACAACTTCCGCCTGCTGCTGCTCGAAGGACTTTCGCAAGGAGCCGACAGTCTGATTGTGGGAGATGTGAAGCAGTCCATCTACCGCTGGCGGAACGGGGACTGGGGAATACTGAATAGTTTAGGCAATGAAGAATTGAAAATGGAGAATAGAGAATCAAGTTCTCCATTAAACAACTTCCCCGTCCGTGTGGAAACCCTAAAAACAAACCGACGTAGCGAAACTAACATTATCCGTTTCAACAACCAAGTATTTACCGCTGCCATAGACTACCTCAATGCGCTACACCTGAACGAACTGAAAGAGGACTGCCTACCCCTAAAACGCGCTTATGCCGACGTAGTGCAGGAATCGCCCAAGAACACGGAGTACGGCTACGTAAAAGCTGCCTTCCTTGAACCGGACGATGAACACAACTATACAGAGCAGACCCTTCTCGCCTTAGGAGAAGAAGTACAGCGGCTACTGGAAGAGGGCGTAACACTGAATGACATCACCATCCTTGTCCGCAAGAACAAGAATATCCCACCGATAGCCGACTATTTCGACAAAGAACTGCATCTCTCTGTCGTGTCCGACGAAGCTTTCCGTCTGGATGCCTCCCTTGCCATCTGCATGCTGATGGATGCCCTGCGCTGCCTATCGAATCCGGAGAACAGGATTGCGGAGGCTGCACTGATGGAGAATTACAAATTACAAATGACAAATGACGAGCAACCGAAATTCACAACAGCCACTCCCCTTCCCGAAGCCTTTACCTCCCGACGGGAAACGCTGCGCCTGATGCCTTTGTATGAGTTACTGGAAGAACTGTTCAGCATCTTCGGCATGAGCCGCATTGAAAAGCAGGATGCCTACCTCTTCTCCTTCTTCGATGCTGTGACGGAGTATCTGCAAAGCAATTCTTCCGAACTGGCCAGCTTCATCCGCTACTGGGACGAAACCCTTTGCAGCAAAACCATCCCCAGCGGTGAGATGGACGGCATACGCATCCTCTCCATCCACAAGTCCAAAGGACTGGAATTCCATACCGTACTGATTCCCTTCTGCGACTGGAAGCTAGAGAACGAAACCAACAACCAGCTGGTGTGGTGCGCCCCACCGGAAGAGCCTTATAATGCCATCAGCTTAGTACCGGTGAACTATTCCACCACCATGGCGGAATCCATATATCGGCAGGACTATCTGCACGAACGTCTTCAGCTGTGGGTAGACAATCTGAATCTGCTGTACGTGGCCTTTACCCGTGCCGGCAAGAACCTCATCCTCTGGAGCCGGAAGGAACAGAAGGGAACCATATCCGAACTCCTTGCCAACACCCTGCCCCACATAGCCAAAGACGGAGCAGGCAGTTGGGACGAAGAGGCTTCCATATATGAGAACGGCAAGATTTGCCCTTCCCCCGTCCCCGTCTCACAGCATGACGCAGACAACCCTGCTAACGACGAAGCTAAACCTCTATACTACGAACAGAAACCTCTATACTGCGAACGTAAACCTGAGGTTTACGAACAGCAACCAGTCAACAGACTTTCGCAAAAGCCGGTCAAACTGCCCGTCCACATGGAGAGCATGCTCCACGACATCGAGTTCCGGCAATCCAACCGTTCGGCAGACTTCATAGCAGGAGTGGACGAAGCAGAGTCCAGCCAGCGCTTCATCAACCGGGGACGTTTGCTGCATACCCTATTCTCTGCCATCGAAACGGAAAAAGACATTGACAATGCCATCAGCCAGCTCGTCTTTGAAGGTGTGATTGGACGGAGTGAGACGGAAGAAGAAATACGCAATCTCACCCAACGCGCTTTCTCCCTGCCTCAAGTCAAGGACTGGTATTCAGGAACGTGGCAGCTATTCAATGAATGCGACATCATCTGGCAGGAAAACGGTGAACTGCGGACACGCCGCCCGGACCGCGTGATGATGCGTGGCGAAGAAATCGTAGTGGTGGACTTCAAGTTCGGAAAGCCAAACAAGAAGTACAACAAGCAGGTGCAGGGATACATGCAACTGCTGGTCCGCATGGGGTATGTCGCAGAAAATATACGGGGTTACTTGTGGTATGTAGAGGAGAACAACATAGAACCGGTATAACTCACTCCCCATCCACTATTAATTATCAATTATCAACTAAATCATGGAAACATTCCTCCAACTGGTCGCCCGCGACCTTTACGCCAAAATAGGAAACGACCTCTCGCGCACCGCCATCGTTTTCCCCAACAAACGTGCCAGTCTGTTCTTCAACGAATATCTGGCAACTGAAACGGACCGCCCTTTGTGGTCGCCTGCCTACGTCAGCATCAGCGAACTGTTCCGGCAACTCTCTCCATTGAAGTCCGGTGACCCTATCCGTCTGGTATGCGAATTGTATAAGGTATTCCGCGAAGAGACCCGCAGCGAAGAAACTCTGGATGACTTCTACTTCTGGGGAGAACTGCTCATCAGCGATTTCGATGACGTAGACAAAAACCTTGTAGATGCCGACAAACTCTTCAGCAACCTGCAAGAACTGAAGAACATTATGGACAATTACGACTTCCTCGACCAAGAACAAGAAGAAGCCATCCGCCAGTTCTTCCAGAACTTTTCCATAGAAAAGCGCACGGAGCTGAAAGCCAAATTCATCTCCCTCTGGGATAAACTGGGCGACATCTACCGCCACTACCGCCGCAATCTTACAGAACTGGGCATCGCCTACGAAGGCATGATGTACCGCAATGTCATGGAGCAACTCGACACCGACCGACTGCGCTACGACCGCTATGTATTTGTCGGCTTCAACGTGCTAAATAGAGTAGAAACCCGTTTCTTCCAGCTCTTGCAGGATGCCGGGAAAGCAATGTTCTATTGGGATTACGACGTGTTCTACACCCGTCTTCCCCTTGAGCAAAAGCCGCCCTATACCCACGAAGCAGGCGAATTCATCCTCCGCAACCTAAAGCTGTTTCCCAACCAACTGCCCGAAACTTCTTTTGATGTACTGCGGAAACCCAAGAACGTACGCTTTATCTCCGCTTCTACCGAAAATGCACAAGCCCGCTACTTGCCGCAATGGATTAGGGGGAATGAAGAATTAAGAACCCCTTCTTCATTCAAAGACACTGCCGTTGTCCTTTGCAACGAATCCCTACTGCTTCCCGTCCTCCACTCCATTCCGGCAGAGGTAAAGAACGTCAACATCACAATGGGATTTCCCCTTGCCCAAACTCCGGTGTACAGTTTTATCAACGCCCTTGTAGAGCTACAGACTACCGGCTACCATGCAGGTACCGGACGATACATCTACGAAACCGTAATCACGCTGCTGAAACACCCTTACACCCGGCAACTTTCCCCCAATGCCGAAACACTGGAAAAACAGCTTACCCGGAACAACCGCTTCTATCCCCTTCCCTCGGAGCTGAAGCAGGACGCATTCCTTGAACAAGTCTTTACACCACAGAACGGCATCGCCGCCCTATGCAGCTACCTCACCGAACTGCTTCGCGAAGTGGCCGTCCTCTACCGCCAGGAAAAAGACGTGGAAGACATCTTCAACCAGCTGTACCGCGAGTCTCTGTTCAAAAGCTACACCCTCGTCAACCGCCTGCTCAGCCTGATAGAGACCGGCGAATTGAGTGGTGTGCGCACAGACACGCTGAAGCGACTGCTGAACCGCTTGCTTACCTCTGCCAACATTCCCTTCCACGGAGAACCCGCCATCGGCATGCAAGTAATGGGGGTGCTGGAAACGCGTAACCTCGATTTCCGCAACCTCATCATGCTCTCCCTCAACGAAGGGCAATTGCCCAAAGCCGGAGGCGACTCCTCCTTCATTCCCTACAACCTGAGGAAGGCCTTCGGCATGACCACCATAGAACACAAGAATGCCGTCTATGCCTACTACTTCTACCGCCTCATCCAACGGGCAGAAAACGTCACCTTATTATATAACATCTCTTCGGACGGACTGAACCGCGGGGAGATGTCCCGCTTCATGCTGCAATTCCTGGTAGAGTCGCCGCACAACATCTCCCTTGAGTACCTTGAAGCCGGACAATCTCCACAACAAGCCCTGGAAATTGAGATTCACAAGACACCGGAGATGTTGCAACAGATGTTCGACGCCTACGACATCCACCGACGTCCCAAAGCGTTCTTCTCCCCCTCTGCCCTCAATGCCTATCTGGACTGCCGGCTGAAATTCTACTACCGATACGTAGCCGGCCTGAAGGCTCTCGATGAAGTAAGCGCCGAAATAGACTCCGCCCTCTTCGGCACCATCTTCCACCGTTCTGCCGAACTGGTGTACAACGAACTGACAACCAACGGACGGGAAATACGTAAAGAAGACCTGGAACAGTTACTGAAAGACGATGTCCGCCTGCAAGCCTATGTGGACAATGCTTTTAAAGAAAAGTTCTTCCATGTGCCCCTTACGGAGCAACCGGAATATAACGGTACGCAGCTTATCCATTCCAAAGTCATTGCCTCTTACCTGCGCCAGCTTCTGCGCAATGACCTGCAATATGCCCCGTTCCGTATGGAGGGTATGGAACAGGACGTCAGAGAAATGATGGAAATAGATACTCCGCAAGGAAAGCTTGCCTTACAGATAGGCGGTACCATCGACCGCCTGGACAGCAAAGGAGACACGCTACGTATCGTGGACTACAAGACAGGCGGTACTCCCAAGACTCCTGAAAATATAGAACAACTGTTTACTCCCGCCGACAACCGTCCCAACTATATTTTCCAGACGTTTCTGTACGCCGCCATCCTCTGCCGCAAGCAATCGCTGAAGGTAGCCCCTTCCCTACTTTACATCCACCGGGCAGCTTCCGAAAGCTACTCCCCGGTCATCGAAATGGGAGCGCCGCGACAACCCAAGGTACCGGTCAACAACTTCGCTTTCTTCGAAGACGAGTTTCGCGAACGGCTGCACGGACTCCTGCAGGAGATATTCAGCCAAGAAGAAACATTCAGCCAAACAGAGGATACCCGGAAATGTGAATATTGCGATTTCCGCAGTCTGTGTAAGAGATAAAAAAACAGACCATCCGTTCATAAGAAACAGATGGTCTGCACGACCGTAACAGACGGTCTATTTGAGTCTGACGGATGGTCTGTTTTACTTCAACGGACCATCCGTTCTATTTTCTTCGTTATCACTTCTTCACCGGAATAGAGAAGCTGAATATGGAGCCTTCGCCTTCCTTGGAAGTAAACCACAGTTTACCGCCATTCTTCACGACAAAATCCTTGCATAGCAACAAGCCCAGTCCCGAGCCTTCTTCGTTGTTCGTGCCGAACGTGCTGAAATGCGTATCAGTATGCAACAACTTCTTCTGCCCCTCCTCGCTGATGCCACAGCCATAATCCTGGACGCTGACAACTGCCATACCATCTACTTCCTCCATCTTCACCAGTACCTCTGAGTTCTCCTTACTGAACTTAATGGCATTACTCAACAAGTTACGGACCACTGTCTTCAGCATGTCAATATCAGCGTTGACCATCATTTTTTCCGGTTTCATCTCGTGGATTCTTATCTTCTTCAGGCTTGCCACCATACTGAAAATCTCAATGACACCGTCTGTCACTTCGACGAGGTCCACATCCTGATAAACCACGTTCAACTTACCGATTTGACTCTTTGTCCATTTCAGCAGGTTATCCAGCAACGAGAACACATCCTCTGTTGTCTGATTGGCCATCGTCAGAAGCTCGTACATTTCGATACCTATTTTCTCAGCCGGTAAGTTCAGTATCAGCATGTTCAGCACCATCTTTATGGAACCCATAGGAGAGCGCAGGTCATGGGCAATCACCGAATAAAGCTTGTCACGCCCGGCAATGGTACGTTGCAGTTCTTCCGTTTTACTCAAAATCAGCCGCTTGGCAGCTACCAAAGATATTTGGTGGGTAACCCGGATAATCAGTTCCTCCTTATTGAAAGGCTTGGAGATGAAATCATTCGCTCCTACTTGAAAACCTTTCACAATATCTGCCGTACTATTCAGTGCAGTCAGAAAGATGATCGGAATCTCAGCAGTCTGCGGATTTGACTTTAAATGTTGAGCTACTTCAAAACCACTCATGTCCGGCATCATTACATCAAGCAAAACCAAGTCAGGATTTTCCTTTTCCACCTGCTCCAACGCCTGCCGCCCGTTACTCGCAGTAGCAATTGCGAATTTCTCGTTTGTCAAAAGCACTTTCAACAATAAAACGTTTGACATCACATCGTCAACGATGAGGATCTTGTACTCGGAAGGATTTATTTCCATGTTCATCTTTCTATATTGTTTTTCCCGTTATCAAAATTACTATTTAGTTAGGAACGATATTCCTTAAAATACTCTATTATATACTGTAAACCCTCTTCCAGCTCTATAGTCGGTTCCCAGCCCAACTTTTCCTTTGCCAGAGTGATGTCCGGCTGACGCTGTTTGGGATCGTCATGAGGCAGTGGCTTGAAAATCAGTTTCGACTTGGAATTCGTCAGCCTAATGACCTTTTCTGCCAGTTCCAATATGGAGAATTCATTCGGATTTCCCAAGTTTACCGGACCGATAAAATCGTCCTCCGTGTTCATCATCCGCACCATACCTTCTATACAGTCATCTACATATTGGAAACTTCGCGTCTGATTACCCGAACCGTATATCGTAATATCCTGGTTCTGCAATGCTTGAACCACGAAATTGGAAACCACCCGTCCGTCATTCGGCAACATCCGAGGACCGTACGTATTGAATATACGGATAATCTTGATCCGCACTCCATTCTGGCGGTGATAATCCATAAACAATGTCTCGGCACAACGCTTCCCTTCATCATAACAAGAACGGAGGCCAATTGGATTTACATTTCCCCAATAACTTTCCACTTGGGGATGAATAACGGGGTCACCGTACACTTCGCTGGTAGAAGCCTGCAATATCTTGGCATTCGTCTTTTTGGCCAGTCCCAGCATATTGATGGCGCCCAATACAGAAGTCTTGATGGTTTTAATGGCATCATATTGGTAGTGGATGGGAGAAGCAGGACAAGCCAGATTATAGATTTCGTCCACATCTGCCTCATAAGGGGTTTCCACATCATGCAGTACAAATTCAAAGCGGGGATTGCTCTTCAGATGAGTGATATTTCCTTCCGAACCGGTGAAAAGATTATCCAGACAAATCACCTGATGCCCGTCGTTTATCAATCGGGTACAAAGATGAGAACCTATAAAACCAGCACCGCCACTAACCAAAATTTTCTTCATGTAATGTTTTTTATAGTGCCTTAAAGCACATAGGACCTATTCTGTTTGTTTTGATGCTGACAAATGTAGGCGATTTGACTAAATTATGCAAGTTTGCAACGAAATATTTCACTTGTTAATGAATATAAAGAGGCAGATTAAAAAATCCACCCCTGAAATATTCATTTATTTATCCGCCACATACTCTTCTTTCTTATCCGGAATGCTGAAGTTCTTGTTCGCAAACAAGTCTGCCAGACCCGAAATTTGCTTTAAACGCAACACTTCGTCGCGATCCATTCCGATATTCTTCATTATCCATTCATCAGACATACCGGCTCTGTCCAATTCCGCAACAATATGGCACATCAACTCGATATTATGCGTACCACGGGCACGATTATGACGGATAGTGGACGCCATACGGTTGGAAAGTTCCTTGTCAATCACGACCACGGGAAGCAACCCGTTTTCGCGCTGATAAATTCTTTTGGATGTCTTCAACACCTGATAACGGTGGTAACCGTCCACCAGGATGTAGTTATCCTCTTCCTCATCATAGTAACAGACACAAGGCATGGTGAAACCATCTTCCCAGATGGAAAGCTCCAGAAGCTTCATTTCGGGCGGTGCCACTACATTCGGATTGTAATCGTTTGCTTGTATTTTCTCTATTGGAATTGCCTTTACATTATATACCGGACTTTTATCTACGCTCATAACATCATATTTTTGAATTGTTCCATTATCTTGTCTCTTTTGTATGCCTCTTCCTTGTTCAAGGCAAAACCCATGTACTTGCAGGCATGGTCATTCTTCAGGATGCATATGCACATCCGCTTATAAGTGGGAATTTCCCGGAATTCCGCGATGTCAATATCATCCAGATAATCCATGCGCACCGGCTTCTTGTTTGTCTTGTAATTCGTGGTATTTATCACTTCAATGGACACTCCTGCATCCCTCAGCTTCTGGATGGTCTCGTCAGCCAGACAGCCCCCTTTTGTACGCCAGAATTCAATGCTGACGGTAAGCTTTTTCAAGTAGTTCCTCCGGGTCTCTTCCGGCAAGGTGGAAAGCAGGAACTGCATAAAGCCTTTCCACGTATACCCTTCGGGCAGTCGGACCGTCTGCCACCCCATAGCACGCGTCCCTCCGTAAATACCGGTAAAGTTCACCCCGTTGACCCGCCCTATCATTCTTCCCCAAGTATTCGGGTCGATGACACGATACAGCTTCAGGCTCTCTTGTGCCTCACAAAGAAAAGGGCTTGCCACACGCTGGCGTTCGATATTGACTCCGGCTTTATAATATAGGTCATACAAATGGTTATAGTCAAAGCCGAATTTGCCATTGGCCGTCCAGATATCCGTCGTCTTCCAATCATAAATGGGATAAGCATTGAAAATGTCATTGCCTATCTTCGAGGTCCAGCGGTAATTGTGGTACATCTGATACTTCCGGTTCAGATGGATGCTGCGCCAGCGGTTAAAACTCTCTTGCGTACGGATGCCTATGAGAAAGCAGGCACGCACTCCATCCTTCTTCTCATGCAGCCATTTGGCAAAGTGCATCTGGAACTCATAATCCCACATTTCGGGAGTGTAGAAAGGAAACGTCTCTTTAGTGAGGCAGCCTTTCGGCATCTTCCTTACCCAAATGTCCTCCAAATCCTCCTGCCACGGACGCCAGTAACTCTGGTACATCGACGTACAAGTCGTTACACGGAAAGGCACACAAACACGATACACCTCCAATATATCCTTATTCGCCTCCAATACCCGGTCCACATAATCAATGGTCATGCTGTACTGTATCTCATAGTCCATATGGAATACACACAGTTTACGGTTCAGCCGGTTCCGGCGGATATAGTCTATGCACAAATTCAGCAACACTCCACTATCTTTTCCTCCCGAAAAAGAGACGCATATCGTGTCAAATTCCCTAAAAATCACATCAAGACGTTCTTGCGCCAGTTCATACACATTTTTGGGTGTAGCCATAATTATCTGTTTTTCTTCATTTTCACATAACGGGTCCATACCTTGTCTTCCAAAAAGCCCAGCTCGCTGAAGACATCCCTATCTTCAACAAAGCTAACAGCCGTCAGACTACTCTCCTCGCCCTGCTTCTCAAGTACCTTTTCCAGAAGCAATTTTAGCGTGTCAACATTCCTTTCCTTAATATAATAGTTGTTGATGACACATTCATACTTCTTGTGCTCCACCGGCACAAAACCTACAACATGTTTATTATCCAGAGCAACAAACCACTCGTACTCTTCCGATGTCCGGAAAGGGTAATTGTAGTTCTGTTTCAGCACTTCCGGGCTCATAACCAAAGGGGCTACAAGCTCGTACAGCTTTTTATCCGTACCATGTAATTGCACTATCTGTATCATATCTACATTTATATTATTTGTAATTACGTGTTAAAGATAAAGCTTATTTACGACGGAATATTCTCCTTTTAAATAGATTTAAGAATATAGCCCTGTAATATAAAATATTAATAAATAAATATTATCCCCCTAATTTGTATATGTTGATTAATTTGGGTTTCTTTGCAAAAGAAAGTCACCCGAAGAGAAATAATGAAATATTTACTGCTTTTTATGACCTTTGCCAAGATAGGAATGTTCACTATCGGTGGCGGATACGCTATGATACCTCTCATTGAACGGGAAATCGTAAAAAAGAGATGGATGAGTAAAGAAGATTTCATGGAAATGTTTGCGTTGACCCAGTCACTTCCCGGTGTTTTTGCTGTCAATATATCCATATTCGTCGGCTACAAGCTGCATAAAGTAAAAGGTAGCCTGGTGTGTGCACTTGCCACAATCCTCCCCTCTTTTGTCATCATGATGCTGATAGCCATGTTCTTCGCTCATTTTCAGGACAACCAGGTGATGATACGCATCTTTAACGGTATCCGTCCGGCAGTAGTCGCACTGATTGTGATACCCTGCATTTCGGCTGCACGGGCACTGAAGCTGAAGTATTGGCAACTGGTGCTTCCAGCCATCGCCACCATACTCATCTGGCAATTCGGGCTATCCCCCGTATACATTGTCCTTGCAGGAATTGCAGGAGGAATGCTCTATACATTATGGTTAAAAGATAAACTGAGAAAATTACAGATATGATTTATTGGCAGCTGATATTGGTATATCTAAAAATCGGAATGTTCGGTTTCGGAGGCGGTTACGCCATGTTGTCCCTCATCCAATATGAGGTGGTGGACCACCATCACTGGCTCACCCTGCAACAATTCACGGACGTAGTGGCCATCTCGCAGATGACGCCTGGTCCGATAGGCATCAACAGTGCCACCTATGTGGGCTATGCAGTTACTCAAAGCGTGTGGGGAGCTGTCGTGACCACCATTGCAGTATGTCTTCCCTCGTTCATCCTGGTATTGCTCATCTCTTACTTCTTCGTGAAATGCAAGGACAACAAATACATCAAGGCGGCAATGTCGGGACTGCTGCCCATGTCCGTATCATTGATAGCTGCTGCTGCCCTATTGCTGATGAACAAGGAAAATTTCATAGATTACAAAAGCATACTTATCTTTGCAGCCGCTTTCGGCGTGACGTGGAAGTGGAACCTCCACCCTATCTTACTGATAATCCTTGCCGGAGTCGCAGGCTTCCTTCTATATTGAAGAAGCGGTAGAGACGGACACCATCTTGCGGGCATATGCCCACACCACGCAATAGGCAACCAGCGGTACGATGAACGCCCACACCATCGTCGTATGGTCTGCCACCAGTCCCATCAACAGCGGACCTACCACGCCTCCCACGGGAGACATCATCAGGAAAGAGGAAGCCCTCTTGGTATGGTTGCCCAGCCCGCGCAAGGAAAGTGCAAAAATCGTGGGAAACATAATAGCCTCAAACGCATATCCGCACAACAGAGCAGCAAGCGATATCATCCCTACATTCAGCAGTACCAACGAAGTAGTCACTACTGTCCCCGTAGCACACACCAACAACATTTTCTCGGCACGCACACGTCCCATAATCCAGCTACCGGCAAAACGTCCCAACATAAATAATCCCAGTCCACCGAAAGAAAGCACTACGGAAGCTTCGCGGGCATTCATCCAATTCTGCTCCACCACGTAGTTGATGAAGAAGCTGTTGATGGAAATCTCGCCGACTTCATAGGCAAACAAAGCTATCAATCCAAAAATAAAAAGCCGGTGCGACCACAGTCCTACCTTATTACCAGCTTCGTCCACCTCCACGCTATGTTCAATCTCGGGCAACTTGATTCTTGAAAAAACCAGTGCAACCAGCACTACTACTACCCCCATGCAGATGTAGGGCAACGCCACATTGCCCGCCCCTGCCTGCCCATCCTTCGAGAAGAGCAGCAATCCGGCCAAAACCGGTGCGCAGATACATCCTAAGCCATTGAAGGATTGTGCAAAATTCAAGCGACTGGCAGCAGTCTCCTTTGCTCCCAACTCAGTGGCATAAGGATTGGCGGCGGTTTCAAGAAACGTCAGTCCACAGCCTATCACGAACAGTGCAAACAAGAAAAGATTGAAGGACAAATAGTGCTGTCCGGGAATGAAGAGCAACGAACCGATACCATAAAGCAACAGACCGAACACCACCCCCCGGCGGTATCCGAAGCGGCTGATAAAAAGCCCTGCAGGAATAGCCATGATGAAGTAACCCATGTACATCATCATCTGTATAAAAGCCGAATGCGCCTTCGTAATGTCCAGTATCTCTTGGAAGTGCTTGTTAAGTACATTCAGGATGGCGTGGGCAAATCCCCACAAAAAGAAAAGAGAAGTAATCAAAATGAAGGGTACAAGATATTGTCCGCCCACCAATGGTATTCGTTTCTGTTTCATAATATGATAATTCCAGACAACCGTTATAAAGCGATTGATAATTGCGGATGCAAAGATAAACAAAACTCCCGGTCTTTACCCAATATTTTCACATTCGCTATTGTACAGAGTTGCTTTTTCTCTACCTTTACTGCCGTTATACAATGTTAAGCCATGAAAAGCGTTATCCCCCGATACAATTTCTACAAGACCAAATACGGAAGTGAACTTCTGATAGATGTCGTCGACCTGAAGTATACCCGGAAATTTTTGACCAAGGGAAGCGTACATATTCTGACTTACTATGACATCACCTTCATTACAGAAGGAGAAGGGAACTTCACCATCAGCAACCGAACACACCAAGCAACTCCCGGTGATGTATTTTTCTCCAAGCCCGGTGAAGTACGTAGCTGGGATACAGACCGCATCGGCAATGGTTATGCTTTAATCTTTGAAGATACCTTTCTGACCTCCTTTTTCAAAGACCCACTATTCGTGCGACACCTTCCATTCTTCCGAATGGGAAAGACGGCAAACAAACTTCATCTGCCAGACGGACTCTATTCACGGATGTTACAACTTCTGCACAATATAAAGGGCGAAATCGACTCCTTCCACCCACACGATACGGGCATATTGCGCGCCTTACTTTACGAGGCCCTCATGCTACTCAACCGTGCCTACCGCACTTCTATTCCTCCGGAATCAGACAAGGAAATCCTTAAAGACAGTAGCAGCTTCCACCTCAGCCGATTTATCGAACTGGTTGAAAAGCACTTTCGGGAACAGCATTCCGTACAATTTTATGCCGACAATCTCTGCCTCACACCCAACTATCTGAATGAAATCGTATCTTCATCCATGAACATCAGCGCCAAGCAATACATCCTTAACAAGCTGACGGATGAGGCCCAACACCTGCTTGCCCACACCGACCTACCCATTTCAGAAATCGCCTTTGAGCTTCACTTCTCAAGTGTCTCCTACTTTGTACGTAGCTTCCGCCAATGTACAGGACAGACTCCCCTCACCTATCGGAAAACAAAGAAACCGTAAAAAGTTACATTTTCCCCTTGTTTTTTATTGCATAAAAGCTCTGCTCGACAGCTATCTTTGTCCCCTGAACAATAAACCCATTAAAAAGAACAAAACAATGAGAGATGCAGAAAAAACAGTAGGGAACATGATTGACAAGGAAAAGACCATCTTTATCGGTTCCGTGGATGCCGAAGGTTTCCCAAACATCAAGGCCATGTTGCAAGCCCGCAAAAGGGAAGGAATCAAACACATCTACCTGACAACAAACACCTCGTCGATGCGCGTTTCGCAGTTCCTCAAGAACAATCGCGCATGCCTTTACGTCTGCAACGCACGCTTCTTCAAGGGTGTAATGCTGCGTGGCACGATGGAGGTTCTGACAGACAATGCCAGTAAAGAGATGATATGGCGGGAAGGCGACACCATGTACTATCCCGAAGGTGTGACCGATCCCGACTACTGTGTCTTAAAATTCACTGCCTTCTCCGGTAGGTATTACAGCGGATTCAAGTCAGAAGACTTCACGATAGAACAAACTATAAATACTCATTTATAGTTACTCTTCACATCACGCCGTTTCAGTACAAAAACCGGCAGAAAAAAGAAGATGCCGATGACGGACATCACCAGTCCTCCAATGGTACCTGCCGCCAATGGAAACCAGAAAGCTTCCTTTTCCGTGCCTATCATGAAAGGGATAAATCCCAGAATGGTAGAAACTAC